>NZ_JAUHUK010000015.1:0-170175 GCF_030417915.1 Pseudomonas sp. C32
AAGGTAGGAGTGTTTATTTCCCCGCCAAAAGACCCAAGGTCCGAATAACCCAGGTCATCCGCCAATATCAAAAGGATATTGGGTCGCGTTGATGGGTTAGCAGCCCAAGCGGTTCCTTGCACAAATAAGCCAAGCAAAAGACTGCACATCAAATGGCTGTATCGCATTACCGCACCTTCTGAATTGACGGGTTCACGATTGAAGGGTTTTTAATTGGCGCCGACACCCAACCGCGAGCCTGGAGAATAGGCTTTTGCAAATGCAGGAAGCATTTGTAACCGCGCATACCAATCAGCGATGTTGGGCATATCGGCCCATAGTGAAGCCAAACCAAGATCCTCAAGACGAACGATGCTCGGCATCATTGCGATATCAGCCAACGTCAAATCGATATGCGAAATCCACTGAGTCTTTTGAAGCGCTGTTTCCATACGCAGCAGAGACTGCTGTATCCGCTCCATCGCATCATCCAGTTTCTTTTGTGGAAAACCTTCGGACCCGACTTCTAAGGCGAAGTGTTTACGCAGTGGTAGGCGATTAGCGAATGCTTCACGCTGTTCGGAGGACATGGCACGAAGTCCGCCACCGAAAAACTTCTGGAAAGATGGGTAACGAATTGCAGGAGTCATGACCTCATCGAGGTACTGGACCCAAGCACGCATTTGCGCTCGCTCGTACGGATTTTTTGGGATCAGAGCGACTTCAGGAAACACTTCCTCCAAATACTCATTGATCACGCTCGAGTCTACGATTGCTCGGCCGTCATGAACCAACGCAGGCAGCAATCCATTAGCGTTTATGGCCAAATACTCAGGGGTCAGGTGCTCCCCTTTTTCGAGACGAATACGTTTATCGGTATACGCCAGCCCTTTTTGAGCAAGGACAAAACGCACACGCTGGCTGCAGGTTGAAACACCAGCGTTGTAGAGTTCAAGGGTACTCATAACCAACTCCTAACTGATTGGATAGCTACTGCAATCGACCACACAGCCATGCAGAGCGTGGAAAAAAATGCCTACGCAGTTACGCAATCGAAAACCAATCCAGATGCGTAATCCCCAGGGATCAATCCTCGAAAATGGCAACCGCCCGAACAAATCCGGCTGATGCGTGTTTGATCTTGTAAGGGAAGCAGGACACTTGAAATCCGTTAGCGGGGAGAGTGTCCAAATTCGCGAGTTTCTCCATCTGGCCATAGCCGATGTCACGTCCAGCTTTGTGCCCTTCCCAAATAATTGAAGGATCGCCGTCTGTGGCAAAACGTTCGCGCGTGTATTTGAATGGTGCGTCCCAACTCCAGGCATCAGTGCCCACCACACGCACGCCACGTTCGAGCAAATAGAGCGTCGCTTCACGCCCAATACCTACGCCCGCATCCAAATACCCAGGCTGCCCGAACAATGCGCCTGCTCGCGTATTGATCAGGACAATGTCCAGGGGCTTGAGCTCGTGCCCAATGCGCTTCAACTCCGCTTCGATTTCTGCTGCCGCGACTACGTGACCATCGGGAAGATGACGAAAATCCAGCTTCACTCCAGGTTGCAGACACCAGTCCAGCGGCAACTCATCGATACCAAATGCAGGCTTGCCGCCATCGGTAGTCGACGCGTAGTGCCATGGAGCATCCATATGTGTGCCGCTATGGGTCGTAATTTGCAAACGCTCGGCAGCCCAGGATTCATTACCCGGTAGTTGGTCCATCGAGAGCCCTGGAAACATCGCCGCCATTTCCGGCCAGCCTTGTTGGTGATCGATGTAATCGATTTTCGGTAGCAGAGGTGGTGGATCGGTATAGGGGTTGTTATCCAACGTTACAGAGAGGTCCACCAGTCGGCGTTTAGTTGATTTCATCAGTAGTCACTCGCGATACAGTCTTCGATACACGCGTACGATGTGCAGAAGACAACGGATTGAGGGAGTTACGAACAAGAGCAGCGGCAGTCCCGTCATGACGAAAGCCCAAGGACTGTGCGAGCGGTGTTTTCATTGCCGGGAAGGAGGTGAATAAAGACTCCAGCCGAACGTCCGGAACAAAATCGATTAGCTCACGTCGGCCCTGACCAAAGATCACGGCAAGTGCATCGATCACTTGGGCAATCGATAGCCGCAGCACGGGCAATTGCCAAACGCGCTGCCGCCCCAACTTCGACGCCTCAAGTTCGGCTGCAAGCAGCAGATTCTCCACACAGCAGCTTGCCGACATCCACCAGACGCTAGCCTGCGGTGAAACAGGACATGTGTAAGACTCTCCCATGGCAAAATGGCGCATCAGGTCACTCATAAAACCTGAACACAACCCACTCGCCCCATGCGGTCTGGCGACCACTCCAGGCAGGCGGAGGACCCGACCATCTACTTCGCCGCGCCGGGCGAGATCATTGATGGCAACTTCGATCATTTGCTTGTGGGCCCCGGAGCTGATTGAAGGGTCCAAGCAAGCGGACTCATCCATACGAGTTGGCACGGGGCTGCCATAAACCGAGATGCTGCTGGCATAAACCAATGTCGGAGCGACGGGCAGACAGCGCAGTTGACTGAGCAACTCCAAGCTAGCCAAAAGATTGACCTGGTACCCCAGCGCGTATTGCTCTTCGGCAGTACCATCCGGGATGCAAGCCAAGTGAAAAACTACGTCAACCCCATCTGCGAGTGCTCGGCGTATAAATGTGGGGTCGCCAATATTCCCGCAGAGACGACGCAGGCGTTTATCCTCGGGAAATCCAACCAGCTCCTTGTCGAGCAACATCAAAACATTGATGGTGCGAAGGCCAAGCGTTCCTTGTTCGAGCAACTGCTTTACCAGTGCCCGTCCGATAAATCCGTTGGCGCCTGTGACCATTACACGCATACGCTCTCCTTACGTAGATGCAGATACGATGCGTTGATCAATGGCCCCAAAAACAGACTGGCCGTCGCTACCTGTCACGTCCATGCGAACGCGATCTCCAAAGTGCATAAATCCTGTTTTTGGTGCTCCGTGCTCAATCGTTTCGATTGCCCGGCGTTCGGAGATGCAAGCTGATCCGACTTGGCGATCATTATTCGAGACAGTTCCCGAGCCGATTAAGGTGCCAGCGCCGAGTCGCCGAGTGAGCGCGGCATGAGCAATCAGTTGCGGGAAGCTGAAATGCATTGCACTACCGTGCGGGTTGCCGAACCACTCACCATTCCATTCCACCTGAAGTGGCAAATTCACTCGGCCATTGCTCCAAGCGTCGCCGAGTTCGTCTGGCGTGATGGCGACTGGGGCAAAGCTGGAGGACGGCTTGGCATGCAGGAAACCAAAGCCAGTCTTCATTTCTCTAGGCCCGAAAACGCGAAGGCTGACATCGTTTATTTGCAAAATAAGCTTGATGTGTTCACCAGCCTGCTCTGCAGAGCAACCCAGCGGAACATCATCCACTAGCACAACAAACTCGCCCTCGAAATCGATGCCGTGGGCTTCACAAGGCAACGCCACATCATCACGCCCACCGATAAAGTCGTCCCCAGCACCCTGGTACATAAGTGGCGTGACATCGGCCCCTTCAACCGGGTCGATATTGAAAGCTTTTTCCATTAGATGACCGTGACTCAGGAATGCTGAGCCATCGCACCATTGGTAAGCACGTGGCAACGGCGCCATCGCCACTGTCGGATCGAAAGTGAAAGCATCTTTTAAACGCCCGTTGTTAAGCTCTTGGTAAAGCGCTTGCAACTCAGGCTCTACCCCCCCCCAATTTTCAATTGCCAACTGCAGGGAAGGCGCGATATGCACAGCAGCTATCGCATGGGTTAAATCACGAGAGACAACAACCAGGCGGCCGTCCCGACTCCCATCTTTGAGCGTTGCCAGTTTCATTTCGCGGTTCCTTGACTATTGTTTTTTTTCTCGGGGACCAAGCCTCGTCGCAGGGGGCAAATATCAAAATCCCCAGGAGTTACCCCACCCATCAGCAGCGCCAATTCCTTCAAACCAATTTGCATGCTTGGTCAAACTCAAGGCGTGGTCCAACCGGGCGCAGCCTTGCAAAGTCGCCATAGCCAAGGCTGCACAGAAAGTTGGATTTCCAACGGCCATCTGGAAAGAAACTCGTGTCTACCAACCCATTGTCGAATCCAGACATCGGGCCGCAGTCAAGACCCAAGGCACGAGCAGCGAGGATCAGATAAGCCCCCTGTAAACTACCGTTGCGCAAAGCTGCTATAGCGGCCGCTTGTGGGTTATCGCGGTAAGCGGCGCCAGCGTCGTAGACAGGAAAAAGCTCAGGCAAATGCTCGTAAAACTGCGAGTCGTACGCGACGATTGCAGTGACAGGCGCTGCCAGCATTTTTTCGCCATTGTGGCCTTTCAATGCAGGTAGCAACTGCTGCTTCGCCACATCACTTCGTACGAATACGAAACGTGCAGGGCAGCAGTTATTGCTGGTCGGCCCCTGTTTAAGAGTGTCGTAAAGCCGACGCAAAAGCTGGTCCGATACAGGAGTGTCGAGCCAGGCGTTATGTGACCGAGCCTGCAAAAAAAGTTGATCGATAGAAGATGAATCCAATGCAAAAGACATGAGCTAATTCCTTTCGAGTCGATGCAGTGAGTTGGGATCAGGAACCACAGCATCCAGACAAGAAAACTTTGTTGTACCAACGCGCATTAATGCCCCCGGACCGGTCGAACCTGTTTCAGCATTATCAACGTACTTTGCCATCACTCTGGTTCTCCCTCCTGCATACCTGATTGATCTCTACCGCACAGATCGCTGCGCCATAGGCGCTAATGCCCTGGTACCACATGTCAGCAAGATGGCGAATGATCGACATAAGTGCTCCTCCCCTTACCTGGCGGATTCCTTAGACGGCCGACCCGGTGACCGTCGACTGCACGGCCTTGTGATGAACCTCTATTGGATCTGCGCTAGCCGTTTTGACCGCACTCGTCGTAGCTTGCGCACAGGTGACCACACGGCTCACCGGTAACAAAAAATGAGCCAGTGCAGGCAATAGCACCAAGGCGCCAACCATGTTCCAAATGAACATGAAGGCCAGTAGCACGCCCATGTCGGCCTGGAACTTGATTGGTGAATACATCCAGGTAGCGACACCGATGGCGAGGGTGATGCCGGTGAGCATGACTACCTTGCCGGTGGAAACCAGAGAACGGTAATAGGCTTCAGACAGGCTCGCGCCTTGGCGCAGATGCCCTAGTAAAATGCTCATCACGTAGAGTGCGTAGTCGACGCCGATACCCACACCCAGGGCTATGACCGGCAGCGTGGCAACCTTCACACCGATGTTTAGCCAGACCATCAATGCTTCACAAAGGATGGACGTGAGCATTAACGGAATCACCGCGCAGAGCGTTGCACGCCACGAACGGAAGGTGATCAGGCACAGTAAGATCACCGCGCCATAGACCCAGAAAAGCATCTCGCGGTTAGCCTGTTTGACTACAATGTTGGTTGCTGCTTCGATACCCGCGTTGCCAGCGGCGAGGAGGAATTTCACTTCGTCCGTATTGTTGGCGGCGGCAAATTTCTCTACGACATCCACGAGCCGTGTAAGGGTTTCCGCCTTATGGTCGGTGAGGTAGGCATACAGCGTTAGCAAGCTGCAATCTTCGTTGTACAGACCACGTGGCGCACTGGCAGTGATCATGTTCAGCATTGCCTGATTGTTCTGTAGCTCGTACCACTTCGCGTTGCCTTCACTGAGGCCCACCAGCATGCGGCGGTTCAGCAGCGCCAAGGAGTTGGTCGAGTCCACACCCGGCAGCGCACGTAATTGCCAGTCCAGATTGTCAACCTTGGCCAGAATGTCGTACCGCGAACAACTGCTGGCCGGGGTTTGCACCATCACTGCAAACAAGTCACTGCTGGCACCGTAATGACGGGTGAGAAACGCATCGTCCTGGTTGTAGCGCGAGTCTGGACGAAGCTCTGGGGCTCCGGCATCCAAATCGCCGATTTTCAGTTGTAAACTTACGATGAACCCCATCACCGCCAAGCCCAGGCTGACAGCAATGCACAGGCTGGCCGCGCGTCGGTGAGTGAACAAATCAAGGAAGCGCCAGAAAGCATGGCGACGTTGCCCGGCCTCCTCGGCCTGTTCGCTTTTGAGGCTCAGCTGCGCAGCGCGCGGGGAAACACCAACATACGAGAGCAGCACCGGCAACAGAATCAGGTTGGTGAAAATGAGCACCGCTACGCCAATGCTGGCAATCACCGCCAAATCCTGGATGACTTGGATTTTGATAATCATGAGCACGGCAAATCCAACGGCATCGCATAGCAGCGCTGTCAGGCCTGCCAGGAACAAACGCCGGAAGGTGAAGCGTGCAGCGACCACACGGTGCATGCCACGGCCAATATCCTGCATGATGCCGTTCATTTTCTGCGCGCCGTGACTCATGCCGATGGCAAACACCAGGAAAGGTACAAGCACAGAATAAGGGTCCAGCTGATAGTCCAACAGCGGCAACAAACCCAGCTGCCAGACCACCGCCACCAGCGAACAGAGCACAACCAGCAGCGTACTGCGCAGGCAACGGGTGTACCAAAACAGCACGACTGTGGTGATCAGGATCGCGACGGCAAAGAACAGCAGAATCTGTTTCAAACCGGCAATCAGGTCTCCGACTTTTTTCGCAAAACCAGTGATGTAAATATCGATCTTGTCGTTTTGATAAGTGCTGCGCAGTGCCTCAAGTTGATCGGACAGCGTTGAGTAGTTCAGCGCTTTGCCATCTGCAGTGTTAGCTAGCAGAGGTACATAAATGATCGTTGAGGTCTGGTCGAAGGCCACCAATTGCCCCAGCTCGTTTGAACGCTGCACGTTACGCCGCAGGTCATCCAGACTGCCTGGACTGCCGTTGTAGTCATCAGGAATTACCGGACCACCGTCGAGGCCATCCTCGGTTACCGCGACCCAGCGGGTGGCCGGTGTCCACAGCGACTTCATGTAGGCGCGGTCGACACCAGGCAGCAGATATAGCTTGTCGCTCAACGCTTGAAGGGTTTTCAGGTACTGCGCGTCGTAGATATCGCCATTTTTGTTGACCACCACAATGCGCAAGGCATTACCCAAACCACTCAGTTGTTTCTGATGATCAAGGTAGTTAGCGATATAGGGATGTTGAGTCGGAATCATTTTTTCAAAGCTGGCATTCAACTCGATCCGGGTTGCCTGGTAGCCAAGCACCAAGGTCGTCAGCACGCATACCAGCAGCACCCATAGGCGATGATTGAACAGAATCCGTTCCACCACCGAGCCAGAGCGCGGGTCGAAATTGGCAAGGCTCGTCGTAGCCTGGCTAACCTCATCCTGGTTCGAAATGGAATTACCAGAAGACTTCATAATCTCACTCCGAAGCAGTAACGGTAGGTGGTGCAACGCGCAGCACACCGGTGAAACCAGCCAGCACCAAGCTGCCATCGGCGGCTTCGATCAAACTGGAGACAGGCATGCCCAGCGGCTTGCCATAAGGCATCAGCAAAGTGGATTGGCTGCTGGTCCGAAACAGCGCACCGCCCTGATTGACGAGTAGTAGTTGGCCGTCAGCGGTGCGGATGGCATCGCTGAACGAGACGGGCACTTGAACTGGCGCAGTAACGAAGCTATTGCCGAGGTCCCTGGAGACAAACGCATTGCCCCTCAGCCCCGCGGCCAGCAATGTGCCGTCCTGAGCGATTTGCAAGGTGAAAAAGCTGCCCGCGTAGGGGCTTGTGAGTTGGGTGTAGGTTTTACCTGCATCATTCGATCGAGCCAGGTAACCCTGTTCGCCAGCGAGAAACCAGTGCGCATCCTGGCGTGCGATCGCATACAAATGAAGGCCTGCGGGGTTATCGATTTGCCCCATCACGGAATGCCAGGTGTCGCCACCATCGTCGGTCTGAAAAGCCAGACCGTAAGCACCGACAATCAAGCCGTGCTGAGCGTCGGTAAACCGCAACGCGAGGAAAGGTTTATCGGCGCCCTCTTGAAGGAAACGCTCAGCCGTTTGTACGCGCGCATCAGCAGCATCCTTGTCAATAGCGGTATCTGCCTGCTGCCTGGCCGCATCCCACTCCAATTGCGCAGCCCTTTGACCGTCCAACTGCAAAGCCCAGTGTTCACCACCGTCCTGGCTGGCCAACACCACACCTGAATGGCCAACTGCCCAACCATGGTTAGCATCAACAAACTGTACAGCTGTGAGGCTGACTGAAACCGGTACTTCAACCTGGCGCCAACTTAAACCGTTGTCATCAGAGAGCAGCACAGTGCCACGTTCGCCGACCGCTACTAACCGTTTTTCAGCACGAGCCAAATCCAGCAGCACTGCATGTTGCGCCTGCGGCACCTGCATGGCTGGAGTGTGCAAAGCGTCGCTCACGGCAGCATCGGCAAAGCACAGCGGCATAAAGACCATCAGCCACAACAAACGGCCTGCCTGACAGATTCTGTTCATTCCCAACCTCGAGAAAACATTTAAAAGGGTTGCTTCGAAGCAACCCGTTCAAGCTCAACTCTCTTCAACTCAGTTCGTATTGCTCAGCAGATACGCCCTGGATCGCGCCAGACTAGAAAGTGCGACTAGCGAACACCTGCACCGGCCATAGCTGCGGGAGAAAACTCCGCGGGTTTGAATCGATCAACCACGCTGTACTGATCATTCATGCCGGCATAAACGCTTTGGATAAACCAAGATCCGGAGGTCAGGTCGTAAAAACCGGCAGACAACTGTGCATGTGCTGGAAGATCAGGCATCACCGCTGGCAACGACCATAGCGTCTTGGCCAATTGGCCGTTGGCGTCCCATCGATCACCCAACACGGCTTGCCAGGTGTCTTCGTCGAGGTAGTAACGGCCCTTCGGCAGTTGGTGACGCTTACCTGGTGCGAGTTGAGCTTCCACCACCCAAACTCGATGCAATTCCCAACGCACGTAGTCAGGATTCATGTGGTGATCAGAGAACAGAAGTTCAGGCTTACTGGCGGTCTGCACTTTGTTGGTGTTGTAAGGGATATACATCTCCTGCTTACCGACCAGCTTCCAGTCAAAGCGGTCCATACGGCCTTGGAACACGCTTAACTCATCGAACGACATCACCCCGGCAGTTGCCGGTGTCGGTGTATCGCAGCAGGCATTCGGCAGTTTGCGCACGCGGCGTTGGCCGCTCAGGTATACGTGCGCCTGAGACAAATCACCGTTGATGTTGGTGCGCCCAAGTATTTGCTCGCCCGCACGGATAGGTGGTCCAACGTTGAGCAACCGGAACAGCCAATAATCACCGGTAAATGTTTCTGGCTTCCCGTCCTGGTAGTAATAAGGCATTTCCTGGATGGCTTGGCCTTCAGTGGTCATCACCTGCTTGCCATCAGCGGTCATCAGGTAATGACGGATATGCATCGATACTGACGTACCACGCCAGTTCAGCAGATGGTTCCACATGGCTTCGGCGCCATTTTGCGGGATCGGGAACGGGATGCCGCCAAAGGCGCCTTCCGGAACTGGGCCAGCGCTGCTATCGACCAGTTTGGCGCGGGTAGCGTTTTTCAACGTGTTGTCATAAACCCACTGCGGTGCTGCTGCTGTTCGGCGAGTAGGGTAGACATCGACGCGATAGGTATCCGGATAGCGCTTGAACATCTCCTTGGTGCCATCGGTTAGTTTGCCGGCGTATTGCGCAAGGTTTTTCGAGGTGATGCTGAACAGCGGTTTGTCTGCAGCGAACGGATCGGAACGCTTGCCGCCCTCCTTGAACGATGGGTCAACCTTGGTATAACCACCGTCCCATGCGGGAATGGTGCCATCGGCATTACCGGCACGCTCCGCACCAAAAGGCGTAAGGCTGGTGTTCAGTTTGGCTGCTTCTGCAGCAGTAGCTGCCAGAGTCAGTTGACTGGCCATTGAGAAGGTGCCGAGCAGTGCGAAACACAAGGCTTTGAGTGTGAAAGCGCCGCTTTTTTTGTTGTTGGTCATGCGCAATTCCTCTTAAAACGTGGTCTTGACGGAGAAAGCCAGGTAGTCCCGGTCTTTCAACGATTGCTTGTAATTGAATTGGCTTGCCGCGTTGAGGTTGGTGTCCTCTGCGCCGTAGTAATGCGTGTAGGTCAAGCCGGCAGTGACGCGGTCGAGATAGGTTGCGGTAATGCCGATGTTCATATCGCCACCGTTGTCCGGACCGAAGGAACTGACAACGGCCGATTTGCCCAACGGGAAGTAGCTGATGCCGACCGGGATGCTGATATCGATGCCGGAGAAAAACTGGCGGTAGGTCGGGGTGTAAACCACCTTGAACCCGAGGCCGTCATCGGTGGCGCCGGGGTCAAGCGCAGCACGGTTTTTCGTGACGCTCAGCAGTCGGTTCCAGGCGATCTCACCGACCAGTCCCGATTCCCTGGCAATGAAGTTGGGGCCGAACGAAGCCAACACATTGAGGTTGACGTGGGCGGTACGGCCGACGGCGTACAGGGCATCGTCATCGTTATCGGCGACAACGCCCGGCAAGACGGTTTGACCGTTGGAAACCAGCGGCATGTTCCAGCGCATCGACGCTTCACCGGCGAAGCTGTACTCATCGACGGTGGTCGAAAAACTAGTACCGAATGCGCGAATGTCTTCCGGGTAAACCCAGTAGTACTCGCCGATCTGGCCCGTGCTGAAATTCGGTGCACCGCTGGAGGGCTTGAGGTAAAGCTTGGGGGTTTTGTCGTGGTACTGAATCGCGTAGAGACCGTACTCGACGGTTTCCGCGCTGTACTTCAACTGCAGCCCGCCCTGCCCCGAACTCTTCGCCGCCTTGTCATTGCCGTGGAAAAACGCCGCCGGACTGCCGGGATTACCGCCGAGGAATGGGGGAAATGGCGCGCCCACGATCAAGCGTTCGTTGCCTTCACCAATGGTGTCGCTGGTGGAGAAGTAACTGCCCGCACCCGGCAGGCGCGTCTCCTCCCACTCCAGCTGGTAAAAGGCGCCGAGCGAGACGTCATCGGTCAGCTGGAAAGTCCCCGACAGTTGATTGACCGGCCGGGTGATTTCCTTGAACTGGGTGTTGGGTACGGACTGCGCTTTCACCACGTCGACCGGCGCCATGCCACCGGCAATGCCGTTGGCCCCGAAGAACAGGCTCTCGCCCCAGATCAAGCCGTGGCGGCCGGCGCGCACGGACGTGGCGTGATCGGCCAGCTCGCCGTTCCAGTACACGAATGCATCGAGCAATTCACCGTCACCGCCATGCAGGTGACGGGTGTCATCGGTAAATTCGTCGTAGGCCACGGAACGGGCGTTGGCACGCGCCGGATCGTCGTTATCGTTGTCGTGCTGATATTCAGTGTCGTACCAGGCGGCGCCACTGAGGCGCGCGCCGACGTTTTTGAACGACATGTCCAGCTCGGAAAGGATGTCTGTGCGGTTGGAGATCAAGCCCTTTTTGAACGCCCGATCGCCATCGTCCTGATTGAGCGACACCCGCCCTTCGGTCAATTTGCTGCTGGGATCCTGGGCGCGCCATGCGGCGCTGTACTTGACGGTGTTGTCCCAACGCAGGCTGAAATCCGGATTGCCGGTATCCACCTGAAAGGCTTGGGCAACTGGCATTCCAAGCACTAAGCCGGCCGCTATTGTTAGAGTGAAAGGCGCGCGTCGCAGGGCCGCCGGTTTGCGAGTAACCATCGAATTAACCCTCTTTATTATTCTTGTGTGTGTGTCAGCATTTTCTTGCGCAACCGAACCAACCGAGAACATCAGGTCAATATTGGTTTGGTTATTCCGTTACCCATGAGCGAGCCAATCAACCAGGACGCTCAGGTGCTCATCTGAATCAGGAGCGGAAATGAATCCCTGCTAACAACCGAACAGAAGTGAGCGCTGCCCCTCTCTCCTGCACGCTTGGCGCAACACAAATTTCTGGGTGCGACGAGCGCGACAGCCGTGCATGTCCGAGACCGCAAAATGGGGTTCGGCGGCCAGATCTTTCAGGGTTGGCAATTTCGTAGAAAACATGCGCAGCAGGTTGAGAATGGATGCATTCACGGGCAGTGCTGTCGACAAGCAAGGCGTTTGTAAAGGCGGAGGACTGCATGGATTGTTTATTCATTATTAGCTCCACGAATCTTGCGATCACCTGCCACCTACAACCTAAATCCTGAATTGAGGTGGATGGCGTTGCGTTGTGAGTAAGCTTGTAGCAGTCGTAAGAATTTGGGAAATCGCTTGTAAGGATGCGATGTATCGCTAGAAGCGGTAGCTGATTCAAACGCCGCAGACACAACTTCAGAGACATCTGAGGGAGAGTCAGAGGGTCACCAAATGAAAGGCCGACGGAAGATAGTGCGAATTGGTGAGTGAACCTGACACCGAAAACAGGAGCTATTTACCCTGCTTTCTCGGTTGAGAAACCCTCAGAAAATGATATGCAAGGACTCGGGCACAGCCCTGAATCCTTGGGTATGGAGCATAGAAACGGCTGACTCGTAGCCTTGTTGCAAATGCATTGAGTTTCCAGAGTTAAGCGCCTCAAACTCACTCATGGTGGAGGTCTAAAATATACTCCGCAGTAGCGTCCTTGATGCTCGTTTCAGTTTCGCGATAAACGAAGCCCTCAGATCTAGAGAGTCCAACCCACAAACCAAACACCAGCACGAGCACGAGCACGAGCACGAGCACGAAAACCGTCAGGAACTTCGAAGAACATGGGTTGATCAACTGCCCCCCAGTTCAATCATGTTTGAAAATGCCTGACTGCCGTATTGATACACCCGTCTGGTGACGGGTGCACGACCACTCCGAAATTATTGTTTTGGTATGCTCAGGCGCTGCTCGCACCAGAACATCGACGCAGGCGACTATTTACCGCTAAACAGTTTGTGAGGATCGATTACGAATTTCTTCGGTACTCCTGCATCAAACTCACCATAGCCTTTCGGTGCTTCGTCTAAGCCAATGACCTGGACACCGACGACTTCTGCAATATTGATTCGATCCCACATGATCGCTTGCATAAGTTGGCGGTTGTATTTCATCACCGGCGTTTGGCCGGTATGGAAACTATGGGACTTCGCCCAACCAAGACCAAATCGAATGCTCAAGCTACCAATCTTTGCCGCAGCATCCACTGCACCTGGATCCTCGGTGACATAGAGACCCGGAATACCAATTTTGCCTGCGACACGCACGACCCCCATCAATGAGTTCAGCACCGTCGCAGGAGCTTCGTGTTGTGCCCCGGAATGGCCATGTCCACGTGCCTCGAACCCCACGGCATCAACCGCACAATCCACTTCAGGCTCACCCAGCAAAATAGCGATCTGCTCGTGCAAGGGTGTCTCTGTCGACAGATCAGCGATCTCAAAACCCTGAGCTTTCGCATGCGCCAGGCGAACAGGATTAACGTCGCCAACTATGACGACGGACGCCCCCAGTAGGCGAGCTGATGCGGCGGCAGCAAGACCTACCGGCCCCGCACCCGCGATATAAACAGTGCTACCCGGCCCCACGCCAGCGGTAACAGCCCCGTGGTACCCGGTTGGCAAAATGTCTGACAGGCAAGTCAGGTCACGGATCTTTTCCATGGCCTTATCGCGGTCAGGCAGTTTCAAAAGATTGAAGTCTGCATAGGGAACCAAGACATACTCAGCTTGCCCACCGGTCCAGTCCCCCATATCCACATAGCCATATGCCCCCCCTGCGCGGGCCGGGTTGACCGTCAAGCAAACGCCGGTATGTTGTTCCTTGCAGGAGCGGCAACGGCCACAGGCGACGTTGAAGGGTACGGAGACCAAATCACCGATCTTGAGATTCTCGACGTCGCTGCCTTTTTCGATGACCTCGCCAGTAATTTCATGGCCGAGCACCAGTCCTACCTGAGCGGTCGTTCGACCTCGCACCATATGCTGATCGGATCCGCAAATATTTGTAGATACCACTCGTAAAATCACACCGTGCTCAATTTTCTTACCGCGCGGATCC
The DNA here is from genome assembly GCF_030417915.1 of Pseudomonas sp. C32. Classification (NCBI taxonomy): domain Bacteria; kingdom Pseudomonadati; phylum Pseudomonadota; class Gammaproteobacteria; order Pseudomonadales; family Pseudomonadaceae; genus Pseudomonas; species Pseudomonas sp. C32. The sequence continues at coordinate 13,921 of NZ_JAUHUK010000015.1, forward strand.
TGCATTTTTGGATAGTCGATTTTTTGCACTTCGACTTTGCCTGCGCCTAGATAGACGACACCACGATTACCGGACATTGTTATTCCTCTTGTTGGTGAAGCAGTCATCTTTAAAACGAGGTCGGCACTCAGCCGGTGTTACGCATACCAGCAGCGACTCCGGCAAAAGTAACGAGTAACGCTTGTTCGACATGTGTAGAAGGCTCAACGGATCCTTGAGCGCGTGACCTGCTCAACAATTCAGCCTGCAGTAGGTGAAGCGGATCGGTATAGGGATTGCGGATACTCATCGACTCGCTGAGCTCAGGGTTCTCCTCAAGAAGTCGAGTGATCCCTTTGAGTTCCAGTACAACGCCTGTTGCTTCGATGAGCATCGCTCGCAACTGCAGGCCAAGCGACAGAAGCTTTGGCTCAACAAGGCACTGCTCATAGAATCGAGAGATGTCGATATCAGCTTTGCTGAGGACCATCTCCAGCATATCGATACGCGTTTTGAAAAATGGCCAGCCGGAAATCATCTCTTTCATGAGTGCTGTCTTCCCTTGCAAAATTGCAATGCCTAACGCCGAGGCAGCGCCAAGCCAGGCAGGCAGAAGCAATCTGTTTTGGGTCCACGCGAAAATCCAAGGGATAGCCCTCAAACCCTCAACACCTCCGCCGTGTCGACGCCTGGCCGGGCGACTTCCAAGTGGCAGTTTTGCCAGTTCCAACTCAGGCGTTGCTTGTCGGAAGTAATCGATGAACTGGGGATTGTCACGAACAACGCTTCGGTAGCTCAGTAGCGAATCATCGGCGAGTAAATCCATTAACTGACGCCAGTCGTCACAAGGCGATGGCGGAGGAATCAGTTGAGCCTCAAGTACGGCACTCAAGTAGAGACGAAGACTCTGGATTGCCACATCAGGCACCCCAAACTTGAACCGAATCATTTCCCCTTGCTCTGTCACCCTCAACTCCCCCGCTACCGAACCCGGTGGTTGGGAAAGAATGGCCTGATGGGCCGGCGCACCTCCACGCCCAATCGTGCCCCCACGGCCATGAAACAAACGCAGACCCACGTTGTGTTTCTGGCATACGGCTACCAAATTTTCCTGCGCCTGATACTGCGCCCAGGCCGCAGCAAGGGTTCCCGCATCTTTTGCAGAATCGGAGTAACCGATCATCACCTCTTGAGAGCCTACGAGCTGTGCTCGATACCCATCGATTTCAAGAAGTTGATCTATGCACGTAGATGCGTACTTGAGGTCATCCAGCGTTTCAAATAATGGCACCACTGGAATCGACCGAGACAATCCACACGCTTTCAACAGCAGCTTCACCGCAAGAACGTCGGAAACTCTTTTCGCCATCGATATAACGTAAGAGCCGATCAGTTCATCTGGTTGCAAAGCTACAGCGCGGCAACACGCAAGCAATTCAGTCGTTTCGGCTGATGGCTCCCAGCCCTCAGGAATAAGCTGCCGTTGAGTTTGTAACTCAGTAAGCAGAAAAGTTCTGCGTGCTTGCTCATCCCAATCCTCATAGCGGCCCAGTGATAAATATTCCGTGAGCTCCGTAAGCGCCCTGGAATGCAAATCGCTGTCCTGCCGAATATCTAAACGTGCAAGCCCAAGGCCGAACGAACGAACGCGACGAATAGTGTCGAGTAACAAGCCATCAGCGATTCTTGATAGGCCTTGAGAACAAAGCGAGCGATAACACAACTCCAGTGGCGCAATTAGCTCTTCGGAGCTCTGAAAAACGCGTTGGGCGTAGCTTGAATCTCCCCGAATCGAGGCCTGAGCCCATTCCCGTGTAAGGTGCAGTCGGTGGCGGACGGGTTTCAATACAGCCCGATACGGTTCGGCCGCAGCATCTACCTGCAGCAACAGCTCTTCGCTGGCACGTGACATGGAAAGCTGCGCGCAGAGCGCGTCTATATCGCGCAAGTAGAGATCTGCCGCCATCCACCGTCCCAAGAGCAAAACCTCTTGGGTAACAGCCGCAGTCACATTGGGATTACCGTCACGATCGCCGCCCATCCAGGACGAGAACCTCACCGGAACAGCGGAGAGAGAAAGCCTGTTTCCAGTGGCACACTCCAATTCGCTATCAAGTGAGCGAAGGAACTGAGGCAGCGCCTCCCACAGTGTATTCTCGATTAATGCAAAACCCCATTTCGCTTCATCGATGGGTGTCGGGGGAGTTTTGCGGATCTCACTTGTGTGCCAGATTTCATCGATCAGGCGAGCAAGATTTTGGTCGAGCGTTTTGCGCTCGGTTTTACTAAGGTCTCGGTCCGACTGATCGAGCAAGTGAGCAATTGCATCGTACTTTTGAATCAGTGTTCGACGGGTGACCTCGGTAGGATGAGCAGTCAGAACCAGGTCAATCTTCAGTTCTGAAACCTGCTCGTGTATCCGCTCAGGGGAATACCCCTGTAGGCGGAGCCGGCTTATCAGTTCAGAGAAACAGCTGTCTGCAAATCTCGCTGCCTCATCAGGCGTGCGCTTGCGAACCTGATGGTGCTGCTCTGCGATATTAGCGAGGTTCAGGAACTGATTGAAGGCGCGCGAGACAGGTAGAAGCTCCTCGTCTTTGAGGCTGTGAAGTAGAAGGAGTAAATCGTTCTGAGCTAGAGCCTCGCCCGTTCGCGCTCGCTTGGCGCCTTGGCGAATCGCTTCAATTTTCTGCAAAAGGTCCGTGCCGAACTCATCCTGAATGGTGTTGCCCAGTAACGTACCTAATTCATTCACGTTCCGACGCAAGCGAGGATCGATTAGTAGCAGAGGCGACTCGAGTTGAGCGTTGGCGCGAATATTCACCGAAATCTCCTGTTCACTGAGCGTTGACGGGGGTTGGAGGACCCAGCGCCGTCGCTTGGAAAACGGTCACCCTCCATTGCCCATCCGACTCTTTGGCCCAGACCTGGACGACCTTTGACTCGATTCGCATCACCACTCCGTCGCCACCGCGAAGACGCGCGGTATTCACCTGGATTCCGGTCATAACAGCAACAGAGCCATAGTTACGAATACGCAACTCACCTCGCTCGACATTAAGCAACTCAAGCTTTTGCTGCACATACTCCAGGTAGCTGTCATAGCTATCGCTATTTCCCCTGGTATGCGTATGCAAAAGGTCTCGGGAAAGCACCTCTCCCAACAGGTCAAACGCTCCGTTGACCAATGCATGGCATCGTTGCTGCTCACGCTCAAGCAGCTTCTGGTGATCGGACTGCTGATCTGAATAGGATGTAGTCATTGATAGGACTTCCAAAGGGGTTCGAGCGCTGTTTGCAACGCTGAAAATGCCGGCAGGTATCTTTCCGTCTTAAAAAATCAGGCAGCACGAACCCGTGGCCGCTGGAACGCGGCCAAGGAATACGCTTGTGGTAACTGCCCGCAGGTTTTGCCCTAAATAGGCTGAGCGGTAACCTCAACCATTTTTTGCACCAGACCGTTGAAGTCCGCTGTGTGGTTGCGCTCCAACTCCCACGTGCCTATTTGCAGTGAAGAGTTCACTATGAACTTGCAACGCTCAAAACGCCTGGTCATGAAGGATTCAAGCGCTTGGTCCACTGACTTGGCCTTGAGTTCCTCGGCAAGCACGATGCCATCTTCAATTGCCATACCAGCACCCTGCCCAAGATGTGGGGTGGTTGCATGGGCTGCATCGCCGATCAAGACAAAGCGTCCCTGATACCAAGGAGCCTCTAGAAAGATCGTCTCGAATGGCTTGTAAATAACCTGCTTGGGATTGGTTATAAACTCATCCCTTGCTCGTGCAACGGGGCCTTCGAATTCCGCCAAACGCTCTTTGAACAGGACATCCAGCTTGTCCTGATCGAACCATGGGTTACCTGGTTCAGAGGTTGTCTGCAGCAAATACATCAAGTCATTGGTAAGAGGACAAAAACCTGCCTGACCACCATTTCTTCCGCGGTACATGGTGAGACAATCGACTTCTTGCGTGCGTGGCATGTTGCAGCGCCACCCACCTTGACCAGTGAATTTCGGCTTTAAGTGAGAGCCGAAAAGCAGGGCACGAATCTTTGAAAAAATCCCATCTGCGCCAATGACCAGGTCATATTCGCCATCGCGACCGTCGCTGAATTTAACGAACGCTTTATTTTCCCCATTTTCGAGGCTATCGACGGTCAGTCCGAGGGTGATCTTGGTCCCCAACTCCGTCGCTTTATTCAGCAAAATCGTATGGAGAGCAATACGAGGCAGTGCCATGTTGACCGGATAGTCCGGGCCCGCCACGCGGGCACCTGGAATGATCGCTAACGGGTTGCCCGCCCCATCACAAAGGCGAACCTTGTCGAATGAAAAACCGTGTTTCATGCAGTCATTGGCGACACCGAGCCTGGCCATCTCGCGAACCACATTGCCTTGTTGAATGATGCCTACTCCGTATACCGTCCACTCAGGGTTCAGCTCAATCAGCTCAACATCAAAGCCTTGCTGACGAAGCGCAATGGCAGTTGATAGGCCACCAATTCCACCGCCCACGATGAGGATGCTTTGAGCTTTTTTGTTATTCATTGTTGGGATTCCTCAGTCAAATTTTACATTCACACGAGTGAATCTAATGCTTCGCTCCACAACTGCGCGATACGTGCGAGTTTCAGCGGGGGAGCCAATATGAGAGGTGGAGCGAAATCTCGAATCAGCCTCTTTGGCTGCTCGGATACCAGGTATTCGACCGGAGATTTCCCATCAACCCGCGCAAGAAGCAAGGCAGGCAAGAGTGCAGCAGCGCGCTGCTCGATTGCCTCCATGCCATCGTTGCAGAAGTAGCCATCGAAAAATTCGCCGTAGCAGGCCAAATAGAGTGTTTTCAAATGCGGGTTTACCAGGCACTTGAGGAGCATATGATTGAGGAAAAAGGCAACATCAAATGCGGGGTCGCCATACCAGGCACACTCGGCGTCTAGTATCACCGGACCATTCGGTCCAACTAGAATGTTCTTCGGACTAATGTCCCCATGAACCAGGGCTTCATGATGAGCAGCGGTTGTTTCCACCAATTGTTCGAGGCGCTGCGCGAGGCCAGGATGACGTCTCGCTGTTGCCAGCAAATAGGGTTCAAGACGGATCGCAAAAAAACTCTCATCTGTGGCAAACGCCTTAGCCAGTACTGAAGAGTTGGAACTTGCCGAATGAAGCTTGGCTAGCACCTTACCTAGCGCTAGCGCAATCGAAGGTTCAACCAAGCCATCGAGTAATTGCTGCTTCCAAACTGGATGTTCGGCAACTGGCAAAAACTCCATCGCAAACAAACCAGCCTCAACGTCATGGGCAATGGGTGTCGGTACTGCAGCAGGAACCTGTTTTGCCGCAAACTTTAGCCACTCCCATTCGAAGGCATTTCGGGAAACTGGGGCTTCCCAATCGTCTGCCACCTTCAGCTTTGGGAGCGCCCGTTTAATACATAACGTGCAATCCGGTAGTTCCACCTTCCAGATGTCAGAAGACACTCCGCCAGTCAGGGGAATCCAGCGACCAACGACTCCAGCACTGGACAGCCCCGAATTAATCAGAAAATCCTGAAGCTCGGGGGCAACATGCACATTATTCTCGGCCATGAGCTATCCCCTTCAGCGCTTCAGAGCAATTGCGGAAAGACCTGCAAACCGAGCACCGCTCTGTTCTTCGATTCGAAGCAGCTGGTTGTATTTGGCGAGTCGATCCGAGCAACGTACGGAGCCAATCTTGATTTGCCCTGCGGCTGTACCAACAGCAAGATCCGAGATGAAACTGTCTTCAGTCTCACCCGAACGTGCTGACACAACGGGGGCGTAACCGTTTCGACGAGACTCTGCAATCACATTCAATGTGCCGGTCAACGTGCCGTTCTGGTTCACCTTCACCAGCACCCCGTTTGCCACCTCACTGGAGATGCCATGACGCACACGCGCAAGGTTGGTAGTAAAAAGGTCATCACCAATAAGGCGCACCTTCGCGCCTAAACGAGACGTCAGCTTTGCCCAGCCTGCCCAATCTTCTTCATCAAGACCGTCTTCAATGGAGGCAATGGGGAAGTCGCGAACCCAGCCATCCAACAGATCGATAACCTCAGAGCTTTGATAGTCGCGTCCTTCACGCGCAAAACGGTATGTTCCGTTAGGTCCCTTCAGTGAGCTAGCCGCGACGTCAATTGCAATGAGCATATCCTTGCCTGGCTCGAGGCCAGCCTCAAGGGTAGCTTCAACCATTAGCTCCAAGGCTTCACGGCCGGTGGCGAATCCAGGCGATAATCCACCCTCATCCGCGAGCAATGTAGTTAGGCCACGCTTGGCCATAACGCGAGTTGCCGCGCTACGAATTCTCGATACGAGATGAATTGCCTCTTCTGACGACTCCGCGCTCGCGGGGATTGCCAAAAAATCCTGTACGTCCATGCCGCGCCCAGCATGCAAACCGCCGCTCAGGATATTTACCATCGGCATCGGCATCGTTAGCTCCGAGCAACCGGCAAGCTCCGCAATTCGCTGATACAGCTCCTGCCCGGTACTGAGAGCAGTCGCCCGACAGATCGCCAGAGAGCACCCAAGGATTGCGTTGGCGCCAAGGCGACTGAGTTGAGAGGTACCGTCAAGCGCTAGCAATGCAGAATCGATAGCCTCCTGATCCAGAGCATCCGCGCCCTTCAAGGCATTATTGATTTCTACATTTACATTTTTGACAGCCTGAAGGACTCCACGACCCTCGTATAGGTTTGCATCTTCGTCACGAAGTTCGTGAGCTTCGGCGGCACCCGTGGAAGCACCCGAAGGAACGGCAGCGCGACCCAGACTGCCATCGACCAGGCGTACATCCACCTCGACGGTTGGACGCCCGCGGGAATCGAGAATTTGGCGAGCGTGGAGTGATTTGATAGCACGGGTAGTCATGGAATTAGAACTCATTAAATTGGAGAGGGTCAGGCGTTCGGCTTATTACGAGCCTGCTCAGGTGCTTCACCTTTCAATACGCGAACCACTTCCTCGCTTGCGCGGCGGCGCAGCTCGAGAAGCGATGCATCTGAGGAGAACGCAACGTGTGGTGTGAGCATCACGCCAGGGTGATCGAGCAGCGCTGCCGGTACCTCCGGCTCACTTTCAAGGACGTCCAATCCGACGCCATCCAATCGGCCGCTCTGAAGGGCTTCGATCAACGCGTCAGTATCGACAACCCCACCACGGCTCACGTTAATCAGTAGTGCGCCATGCTTAACCGTTGCCAGATTTGAGCGATTGATCAGGTGATGGGTGCCCTCCATCAGAGGTGCATGCACGATCACAATGTCTGACTGACTCAATAGCTTATCGAGGGTGACAAACTCGACCTGACTTTCTTCCTTCGGCGGATAGGGGTCGTAAGCCAAAACACGAGTGTTGAATGCCGAAAGCTTCTGAGCAGTGCGCCGGCCAATTCGACCATATCCAACAATGCCGCAGGTCAGATTACGCAGACGACGAAGTTTCGCGCTCGCAGGGTTCCAAGAACCGTTTTTGACATCACGATCAAAACGAACTAGACCACGCGTCCAGGCGATCGCAAATCCAACGGCATGATCGGAGACCTCTTCGACACAGTAGTCCGGCACATTTGTGACCCAAAGGCCGCGCTGCGTAGCGGCGTCTACTGCGATATTGTCGAGTCCGACGCCTAAGCGAGCAACGATCTGAAGTTGCTCTGACGCGGCGATCGCTTGAGCAGAGACCGGCGCCCAGCACGTGAGGATTGCCGAAGGTTGATGCTGTTTCACCAGCGCTTCAATTTCCTCAGCGGAAGACGGTTTAGCCGGGCCGCTGACTAATTTGAACCCGGCTGACTCAATGATTTGGCGCTCAACACTATCATCTGGCCAGGCGAAGTCCGTGAGCAACACGCTATGAACATCGGCAGTCAAAGTCATTTCACTTGTCCTTATTATTAATGCTGTGGTTATTGGACCAACGTGTCCTGGCTGCCAAAACCACCTATAGATGCGTGCAGGCGATCACCTGGTCGCAGGTATCGTTGGTGGTGGCTTCCAAATCCGGCAGGAGACCCTGTACAAATCACGTCACCAGGTGATAGCTGGACGTGGCGTGAGATATAGGCAAGTTGCTGCGAGATACCAAAGATCATGTCTTCGACAACCCCGCTCTGCATAAGCTGACCATTGAGCAACAAGCTCAACCGCAAACCTTCAGGATCGCTTACGCAACGCGCAGGTATCAGGTAAGGCCCTAAGGGAAGAAAGCCTGGGGCGTTTTTTGCCTGCAGCCAATCGGTACCGAACCCAGCGGGTTCTGCGCGAAAAACGCGATCACGAATAGTGATGTCGTTGGCTACGGTGAATGCAGCTACGTGTTCAAGTGCTCGCTCAACAGGGACGTTTTTCGCAGGCTTACCAATGACCACTGCAAGCTCCACCTCCCAATCGACTTGGTCAGTCGTAACCGGTAAATGCAGAGTATCGTGGGGCCCTGTGACAGACGTTGGGGATTTGCTACAGACGTACGGAACGCCTTTTTCACGTTGAGCAATGAACGCCTTCGCCTTCTCAAGCAGTACCGCCTCAGAGGGCTCTTCAGATGAGGGACCTCGTTGAGATAGCCCAGCGTCGAGAATTGCTTCGGTCACCTGTGCACGATAGTTACCGATGGTGCAAAACACTTGCCCTGGTTGTACGGGTGAATGCAACTTGAGCACGCTTTGCGGGATAACCAGCCCATCCAATCCAGACGAATCAAAGTGAGCCGACACTTGCATCAACGCCTCCTGATTACCCTCCCAATGTTCAAGGAGCGTGCCCATACAATCGGTCCCAACCAAAGGGAAACCTAACTGCATAGCGAACGCTTTAAGTGCCGTCAGGGCAATTGCGTTTTCGCCCACAATCAACGCTGGAAATGGAGGGCAACCCGCCATTGATACATTGCCAATTCGGCATGAGCTCGCAATGGAACTGTGCACGAACATTTCTCCTTAAATCCGCGATTCCCAGCCAGATAACAAATCAATAACCAAAACGCTCTCACCCAAGTGCTGCTGCGCTCGAGAAAAACCTGTCGAATTTAGTGACGCTGTTATCTGACTGAATTATGAGGCGACTACGCTTGTGGCTTTTTCTCAGGTGTGTAGCCCGGAGCGTATTCGTACTCCCATGGCGCGGCGTCCAACATAAAAGGCGCCATGTTGGTGACAAAACTGAAGAAGCCAAACATCGGATTCCAAACACGTGGCACCCAACTGTCATCCACATGATCAGAGTCCGCGCCGTACTCCGCCTGGCCACCTGTAGGACATGGCAGATAAAGGAACAGTGAAGATGCAATGCGATGACGACCCAAGCCCCAAGCCGACTTTGGCCATCCCTGACGCTGCATATGGTTCGCGCCAACCATCACTTCATCGACATCATCAACACCAAAGTTGACGTGATCAAAGCGAAGCTGACCGTCCATACCCCAGACATCCGGACCCTTGAACGGCAGGTTGGCGTTCAGGAAATAGATGTTGTGGTGATCATGAGCACCAGATGCGCGACCAAAGATACCGAAGCCTTTTTGAATATCAGACACTCGGAAATTCAGGCGATCACGGTAGAACGCCCAACTTTTCTCCACGTCTGGCGTTTGAAAAACCACGTGTTGAATGGTCTTGGGGCGAGCCTTAACGATCCATTTACGGTGCTGGTTGATGCGATTGACGTTGCCAGGTGAGTTCGAAGGGCTTGGCGCAGATACCACCGGAATCTTGGTGAAAACCTTGAAACCTATAGCCAGGCCGTCATCCGTAAAACAGTGAGCGGTGCCGTCCTCGTCGAATCGTACTTCTCTGTCTCGAGCAAGATCCTTAAGCAGCTTCTCGAGGTTCTGTGGAGTGTCGACTCCCCAGATCACTTCCTGCACACCAATACCCACGATGCTACTTTTAGGGATAAGCGGGTCATTGATAGAGCGGATGATTACGTTCGATCCTTCGTCCAAACGAAAGTGAGCATGCTCACTCGAACTCTCAACAAGAGGCAGCCCGAAATCGACAAAATAGCGAGTGCAAAGCTCGACGTCATCAACGCCATATAAGACTGTCTCAATACCGTTGATCATTTATCTGTTCCTTCTACTAAGCATGTATTTCGTTGAATTCCCAAGCCGCTAATAGTCGACTCGACAATATCCCCGTGTTGGAGGAAGCGATTGAAGTGAGCACCGTTTCCGGCAGGCGATCCGGTGCACAAAATGTCGCCAGGGTTCAGCTGAACCAGGCTGGACAAATATTCGATTTGCCTCGCAACATCGAAAATCATGTCGGAGGTACTTTCGTCCTGTTTCACTTCAGCGTTGAGCTTCAGCGTCAGGCGCAGATTCTGTGGGTCCTCCACAAAAGCGCTGGGAACCAGATATGGACCAAGGGGCAAATAAGTAGGGCTACTTTTCCCGGCAATCCAGTCAGTCCCCATTGCCTTCATGTCGTCTCGACGCCAAATCTGGTCGCGGTTGGTAATGTCGTTAGCAATGGTGTATCCCGCGACATAACTCAGTGCATCCTCCCGACTGATGTGCCGCCCTGCTTTGCCTATCACGACGGCTAACTCGAGCTCCCAGTCTGCTTTCTTCGTGTGAGGAGAAATCAAGATAGGATCGTACGGGCCAGTAATACAGGCGGCAGGCTTACTAAACATGTAGGGATCGCCGGTTAGAGACCTCTCCTTCATGATGTTTTCGGCGTGTGCCCGCAGCTGTTCGGGAGTAAAGCCCTGAGTGTCCGGACTATCACCTGGACCCGCCGCAACAATCAGGTCCACTACGTGCTTGAAGTAGTTAGCGCCAGAACAAATAACCTGCCGCGGACGATCCAGGGGGGCATGGACGCGCAAGCGCTCCACTGGAATAAACTTCGCTCGAATATCAGCGGTATCCAGCTGGGAGAGGACCAATCGATTAACTGCAGCAGTCAGAGCCCTTATGGTCGTGCTCCAGTCCTGCAGGAGTTCAAACATTCCGGAGCTTTCAGGCAAACCGCATCCGAGGTCGAGGCACAACGTCCGCAATGCCTCAATCGCGATTACCTCATCGTTCAAAACGAGTCCAGGAAATGTGGGCCCCCCTGCCGTTGAGAATGTCCCTAGCGCAAAGGGTAAAGGCGCTGTTACATGGCTCATCTGCCATATCCTCATCTTATTGTTTTTGAGGAAGCACTTAAGTCGCCTAGCCCGATGCTGCTGCTAGCGTGCTTCGTCCCGTTGAGGTAAGACTATTTTTCGAGCGACCACTCTGTAAAATGGTTAATTCGGTTTGTTGCTATCGCTAACATGGATACCTGGAGGCGCGATGCGTTTTAAAGGCTTGGACTTGAATCTGCTCGTGGCATTGGATGTTTTGCTCGCACAGAAAAACATCAGCCATGCTGCGGACAGCGTAAACCTGAGTCAGTCGGGGATGAGTGGTGCTCTGGGCAGGCTAAGGGAATATTTCAAGGATGATTTACTGGTACTGGTGGGCAGAAATTTAGTGCTGACACCGCTGGCTGAATCTCTGGTCATACCCGTTCGCGAAGTTTTGATGTCGATAGATTCAACAATCGTTACTCGTCCGGACTTCAATCCAGCGACAGACGAGAGGACCTACCGAATTCTCGTTTCCGAACTGACCATGCTCTTGCTCATACCCACGGTTGTTCGGCGGCTGGCTCACGAAGCTCCGCTGATCAAAATCGAGCTAATCGCCCAGCACACCCCTCAGGAAATGCTCGAACGCGGAGAGGCAGACCTGATGCTAATCCCCGAACAGTTTCTCGCTCCGGAGCATCCGCGACGCAAACTTTATGAAGAGAGTTACGAGTGTGTGGTGTGGTCCGAGAATGACCGATACGGCGACACTTTAAGTTTTGAAGAGTACATCGAAGCGGGTCACGTGACGGTTCAACATGGCCCAAATCACATTCCTGCATTCGATGGCTGGTTTCTCAACCACTACGGGGTTTTACGCAAGACGGAGATCATGACTTCGAACCTGACTTTCCCTCCCTTGCTCGTGGTAGGGACACAGCGTATTGCGACAGTTCATAAACGTCTGGCCGCAAAAGCAGCGGAATATTTACCCATTAGAATCCTGCCGCCACCCATCGATATTCCGCCGCTAAATCAGATGCTTCAATGGCACAAAAATCGCTCAAGTGATCCTGGCCTCATGTGGGTATGTGATGTCCTGGCAGAAGAAGCCAGCAAGGTCTGACACTGCAGATTCAAATGCCTCGAAGGTTTCTCACCGACCGATTTGAAGAGCTAACTTATCACGGATCGAGGTATCCACCCCAAGGATACCTCGCATCCAGACAAACGATTTGATAAATACACCATCCCCTCCCTAACCTTCTTCCAAGGTCGCAAGTCCAGTCGGCCTATGCACTTTCATCTCCCAATGAAAGCGGCATGTTCTTCATGAGCTGGAAGTGACATGAATAAAAATAAGATAAGTGCGGACGATCTCGTACCCGCAATACATCGCATTCTTCTAAAGATCACGGCACGGCTAAATACCACTGCGCCAGTCAGACCGTGCTTGGCTTCTGCGCTCCTGCACGCCTCCAACAAAAATCAATGCCTATGGCCGAGTATCCCTTTTTCGATTGAATCATCAGATTCAAACGGGGACACGCATTCACAGGTTGATGGGTGCAGCAGACATATCCCGTGGCCATGACTGGAAACCAAAAATTTCAGATCAGCTAGGGAAACGGCTCCTCTTACGCACTGCAGGTGAGTCGTGCATCACCCGAGGAATTACACGCATGTTAGATGTCATTGTCAGTCAAAAAACGAAAGAAGCTGAGGGAATTTACAGCTTTGAACTGGTAGCTGTAGAAGGGTCATCCTTACCACCTTTCAGTGCCGGATCACACGTAGACGTTCACCTGCCAGACGGTTTGGTTCGCCAATACTCTCTATGCAATTCGCCCAACGAAGAACACCGCTACCTGATTGCCGTGTTGCTCGATCCAGCCTCCCGTGGCGGCTCGAGCGCCATGCATGAGCAGGTTCATGCGGGATGCCGCCTAAAAATTAGCGAACCTCGAAACTTGTTTCCTCTGGAAGGTGCTGCAGCCAAATCGGTTCTTTTTGCCGGAGGCATAGGCATAACGCCCATTCTTTGTATGGCAGAACGGCTAACACAGGCTGATGCCAACTTCACACTCCACTACTGCTCCCGCTCCGAAGAACGAACTGCCTTCGTCGAGCGCCTTCGTAACTCACCCTTTAACGAGCATGTTCACATCCATTTCGACGATGGTGATGCGGCTCAGAAACTATCTACAGAAGCCGTTCTCGCCGGTGCTAGTCCTCAGGACCACCTGTACGTGTGTGGACCCGGCGGATTCATGGAGTTTGTGCTCAGCGAAGCGCGAAAGTACGGCTGGGCAGAAAGTCAGCTCCATCGCGAATACTTCAGCGCAAACGTGGTCGCCAAAGATGATGACGGCAGTTTTGAAGTAAAGCTCGCCAGCAGCGGTACTTCGTATTCTATCCCGGCCGACCGAAGCGTCGCTGAAGTACTGATCGACGCGGGTATCGACATCCCCCTGTCCTGCGAACAAGGCATTTGCGGAACGTGCATGACCAGGATCATCCAGGGCACCCCGGACCACCGCGACATGTTCATGACTGACTCGGAGCACGCTGCGAACAATCAGTTCACACCCTGCTGCTCTCGATCAAAGTCGCCATTGCTCGTCCTGGACATTTGAAAAAAAACTCCAGCGCACCGCTATGACTGCCACCGCCAGTATCCCGAAAGCGAACAATAAAAAGGAGACACACCGTGAAAACAGCGACTATCCAGCAGTTCGATCCACAGAGCAATTCCACGCAGGGAGGCTTTCCACAGGATCAGTGGTATGTGGCAGGTTTCTCCTGGGAACTGGCTGACAAGCCCGTCGCCCGCACGCTCCTTGGCCAACCGCTCGTGCTCTTTCGTGACAAAGATGGCAAAGCCTCTGCACTTGAAGACCGCTGCTGCCATCGCGCCGTGCCTCTCTCCCTTGGAACACTTGAAGATGGAGCGATCCGCTGCGGTTATCACGGCCTGCTCTTCAACGGCGAAGGCCAGTGCCTGGAAATTCCTGGCCAAGTGAAGGTTCCTGGTGGAGCCCGAGTGCGCGCGTTTCACGTTGTCGAGCGCGATCAAATCATTTGGCTATGGCATGGGAAAAAACCGGCGGAGTCGCCCGGGAGTGAACCGCCAGAGTATCCGCATCACTCCAGCGGAAAGTATCTCTTTGACGGCGACGTGTATCACTACCAAGCACCTTGGCAGCTCATTCACGACAATCTGTTGGATCTCAGCCATTTGGGCTACGTGCATCTACGCACTATCGGCGGGAACGCGAAAATTCATATGAACGCGCAGATGCAGGTCACCGCCGATGACAACTCTGTCCGGGTTGTGCGGCATATGCCTGACTCTGAACCCCCACCCACTTATACAGCGGCATATCCCTTCAAAGGTCGGATCGATCGGTGGCAGGAAATTGAATTCCACCTGTCACACCTCTTGATTTGGACAGGTGCGGTGGACGCTGGAAGCGAGTCGGTGACGGCCCCGGATCGGGGCGGCTTTCACATGCGCGGGTTCCACGGAATCACCCCTGAAACTGAGACGACCTGCCACTACTTCTGGACGATGGCGACCAATCCGGTTTCGGACCCCGAGGAAACCAAACGTAAAGTCATCGAGCAGACCACGCTGACTTTCGATGAAGACAAACAAATCATCGAAGCTCAATACGCAAACATGTGCCGCTTCGGTGCAAAATCGATGATCGATATCCACGTTGACGTGGGTCCGAACCGGGCCCGACGTATCGTTGAGCGTCTTTTGAAAGACAACCTATAACACCGTACTAACGTGGCTTTGGAGTGATCGCGGCATAGCAACAGTGTTGCTCGTTCGTTCCATCGCCGACCTGAAGTTTTTCTGCTCTCTGACCTTTTTCCCACTACCGGAGAGCGAATAGTGTTGAGGCCGATGCCGAGTTGACCCACGTGCCGACGCAAGACTGCCCCACCTCTAAATCGGCACGAACTCTGCGCAGGCAATGTTGTTCGAGGAATAAGACTGGGTCAGTGACATCTCGGCAACTGGGGAAATTCGGCGTCAGCGCCAACACATAGTCCTCAGACAGAGGGCGCAAGAGCAGCTCTGTACGCATCGACCCCTTACCATGCATGTGAATTGGTAGGTTACCCCCTACTGGTGTCGAACCCTCGCTGACGATCCCCGTAAGACTTGGTAGCGACCTTGCACAGGTAACTGGCCCGCCGGAATAACTCCGGTAGTTCATCCACCTTGCCGCCGGGGACGTCCCGGTATATCCGATAGGTAGCATTGTCAGTGATATTCACCAGTCCTTGGACTTGATCGACCGATAACCCCAACGCACTAGCCCACGCCTCCTCCAGGCGCGATACGAGATTTCGTCTCGTAGATTGCAGCCGGCCCGGCCTGTGGTAAGCATCGTGATTGAGCAGGATTACAAGGTGGTAATGCGACCGTCCCCTCTCCCCTACTTCTCTTGCCCAGGCATAACGAACCTTACAATCACGAGTATCCCTCTTTTGCTCACGTAGCTGAGTGCGGTGGTATTCGATCTTGGAGCAGAAGGACTCGATGAACCTGCTGATGACTTTGTTGGTGTCAGCGTAGTCAGACAGTTCGAGATCTCTCGGCAGGTTGAGGTCCACCCGAAATGCCATGACCCTCGGATAATGGATTAGTGCGCGCTCGATAACACGATGGAGACGGGATAAGTACTCTTCTACGAATGGCCCCTTTTCGATCATCAAGGGAAGGCCATGGTAGGCCGGCTGGTGGTACAGGTGGAGGTTGGTGTTGCTGGGATGACGAAGCAGGCGGTGGCTCGTGTTATCGGAATGACGAAGCATGGGTATGACTCCTGGTTGAGTTTCATACCGATCTCCATCATGTGTATTTTTTTACTCTCGTACTGGCTACCTGACGCTCTTGGACTGCATATCCTGGTCAGTGCTTGCAGCTCATGCCTCAGCAACTCTGTGATCCCTATGGGTAGGAGGAATTAGTGCTGATAGAAGGGCTTACTGAAGTAGGAAGTGAGTTAGTGCTGGTAGAAGAGCTAGTAAAAGCATAATACCCGTGCCGCAAATGACGCTCTCGACTGCACCGTGATCGTCGAGTGGTTTTTCACGGCCACACCGTGAATTTCACTCACTGATCTACTCCGGTGATAAACCATCGATCATTCACCATGGCACAGCCAGAAGCCTAGCCTCCTGCCTCCCAGTGGACCGAGCAATGAGGAGTAGCATTGCTCGGTTTACACAGGGCGTCCGAAAGTGGATATACGGCCCTCCTGCATAAGCGGCCATGACCGGCTATCCACCGGTCATGGCGCTTATGGTGGCTTCCTAGCCGGCCATACTCAGGCGGTTAGGTCGAATCGCCGTTCCCTCAGCCAGATCACGCTCCTCGATCCTTGCCAGGATCCAGTCGTGTACTTCGCTTTCAACCCAGCCGACACAGCGCTCGCCGAGTGATACTGGTTTCGGGAAGGTGTCTTCCGCGATGTATTTGTAGATGGTCGACCGTGCTAGGCCGGTGGAATCGATGACATCTTTCAGCCGGATGATTCGCATGAGCGGGCTCCTCTGTATGGCTCAGAGGAATGGCGGGGTTAGTAAAAAATGACTTACCCCTTCACCAGCCGTCTCGCGGGAGACGAGGCCAGCCCACAGAATTGTCGATCCTGCAGCGACATCTCTGCCTCGGTTTCCCAGGTTTGAGGCTCAACCACGCTATGCCTTGCTTCCCGTAGGACCATGCACTCAGGAGCGCCCAGCGGGGGCGGCTGCAGCACCAATGTAATGACTTGATAACCCGCGTTCGCGGATGCCGGCAGGATGCTCAGGCATCCTGGTTCAAACCCGATCCAAGTCACCTGATCAAACCTCACCTTGAACTCCCGGGCTATATCAAACACCAGACGGCAAAAATGCTCGACCACCGCCCCTAACTCAGTATTCGTTGGCCCATCTTCGAGTGCCGATGGTTTGCGCAGTGCCGCAGCGATATTTGCCAACAGCCAGCCAGCGTCAATTGGCTGAACACGATCAAGGTCAAGCCAATGCCGAGAAAGCAGATCAGAGGCATGGCGCAACAGCATGTGCTGAAGCAGCTCGAAAACTTCGATTTTTTGCCCTGCTAGAAATCGAATCACCGCACCGGGAGTTTTAGACTGAGCTTCACCGTGCCTACTTCTGTGGGCCTGCATATCCCGCCGAAGAACTTCCCCGTGATCAATACGCTTGCCATCCCAGTCCCTGGTCACATGCACCATTACCGCAGTACTGTTTTTCACAGCGAATATCGAATGATTCAGATTGAGGTAATACGTACTGCTGATCTTCCCACCGCCAAACACCGAACTGGATAATCCCGGCACCCACCGACGGACCAACCCCAAGGCGACTAACCGCTGAAGTCGATACCTTAGGCTATCGGTATTGAGCCCGGTGGCACGGCGTAAATCGACGTTACCTATCCCCTGAACCATGCCAAAGCGGTCCGCATGCGCCAGCAAAACACCCAGCAATAAACGATTACAGGCACTCAATTGACCGCGAGCACCATGGGGTGCGGGCTTACCCTGCCTGGTAAGGGCCGACCTCTCCTTCCGTCCTTCCTGAGCCTCTCCTAACCTCTCCGTCACCATTGCGGCGCCAGAAAAGAGCCGTTGTAGGTGTTGGGAGTGGAGCCCGTATGGGCGTTGATTGGCCCTCAACGAAGCGATCGCTCCCGCTGCAAGTAGGTAACGAATTGTCGGCCGGCCACGTCCGACCAATTGCGACAACCGACACACTAGACCGACTGACACGAGTTCAGCTAGAGCGGCACTGACCAGCGTTTCAGAAAGCTGAAGCTGTTTAGCTAGCACCTTGCCGCTGTAGACAGTGTGCTCGTTGGAATCCTGAAGAACATCGCACGCCATACATTAGCTAGAGCGCTTTCCGCGATTAAATTTTAGCCGACAGCTCCCCCAGTGTCATGGAAATTGAAGGCTCTCTCGAAACCGTAGCAGGTCATATTCGGGTCAGGCCCATGCACCAAAATCAGCGATGAGTGACCTTTGCGGTGAGTCCTCGCTTTAAAACACTCTTTGCCTGAGTGGCCGATGGTGACCCCGAGCTTACTCTCTAAACAAGTCGATCAAGAGAGAGACCTACGAGCCAGGCGAGGCGCCTTCAAAGTCGCTCGGGCAGTTGTCGGGAGAGGGCCTACAATCCGCTCTTGGCCGAATACGGCCATTCACGAATGACCGCTTTTGGCCGGTTGTTGCCTGTCGCAAAGGGCAGTAACCGACCCTCTCCGGCCGTTGAGGCTATCTCGACATGAATGGCAGCTTCCGAGAAGCAGCGGCCATTTAACAACCGAGGTCGTATGCGATCACCTGCTGCAGTGAGCCGCACAGGAGCCGCTCGCCATACGCCCTCTGTCGCAGCGAAACATTCAGTCCCGATCCATCTGCGAGGCGCTTCGCGACTGAACGTCGTGCACTTTCGGATCGCTCCCAAGACTCCGGGAAGTCATCTCCCGCGTGGTTGAGTCCTTGCCTTGGAAACCTTACAGAAGGCTTTCTACTGTTCTGTAGCAATAATATGCAACGCTCAGCCGCTTATAATCCATGGCTTTAGTGTGGTTTTTAACCATGCTGGGCACAAGGGAGGGGCAAGCAATGCGACAGCCGAAGATCGTAATCGTTGGTGCTGGACTGGTGGGCGGGTCGGCGGCCTTGTTCGCGGCCGTGGCCATTCCGAGTGCAGAGATCATCATCGTCGATCTGGCCCGAGGGCACGCCGAAGGGCAGGCGCTGGACCTCGCCCACGCCGCAGCATTCTGGGGGCACAACCGCTTCTATGCCGGCGATTATGAGAGCGCGCGCGACGCGGACATCATAGTGATCACTGCCGGCGTAGGTGTGAAGCCAGGGCAGACCCGTCTGGATTTGGCGAGTACCAATGCGCAAGTCGCGCTGGAAATTGTTGATCGCACCGCGACACTGGCTCCAGATGCGATCTACCTCCTCGCGAGCAACCCCTGTGATGTGTTGGCCGGCGTCGTTTTTGACCGACTGCGCTGCGCCCGGGAGCGCGTCATCAGCACCGGCACCTCCCTCGACACCGGGCGACTGCGATCGCTTCTTTCCCAGCGGCTGGGCGTCGAAGCACCAGCGATTGACGCCTACGTACTCGGCGAGCACGGCACGTCCGCGCTGATCGACTGGTCCGGCGCAACGGTCTGCGGCATGCCCCTCGAAATATTTCTGGCCAGAAGCGGCAAGGAGCTGGGGCCGGCCAGCCGAGATAGGGTCCTGCGCTCCGTCCACGACGCAAGACTCATCAAGGAAGGCAAGGGCGCTACTCACTACGGGATCGCCAGTGCGATTGGACGAATTTGTCAGGCCATCGTGCATGACACCGACCTCATCCTTACGGTCGGCATCGTGCATGCTGAAGTCGAGGGTGTATCAGAGGTGTGTGTGTCGCTGCCCATGGTAGTCAATGGCCGCGGAGCGCACTTGCTGGCTTATCCGGACTTCAACGCTAACGAGCGAGAGGCCCTGCAGGGCAGCGCGCGGATTGTCAAGGAAGCCACCGACAATGTGCTTCTCACTCTACGGTAGAAACATTGCCTACGCGTCAACCGAACAACGCCATCAGGAGGTATGTCATGGCTGTATCATCTGACAAGGATTCACTGCCGACAAGCTCGCTTGCGCCGAAACCAGGCTCCCCGTTAGGGGATCTCGGAAATGCTTGGAGATTTCTCGTCCCGGTGATTATCGGCATCGCCTTGTGGTTCCTGCCGGCACCGTCCGGCCTTGATGGGAAGGCATGGCACATGTTTGCCGTGTTCGTCGCCACCATCGCGGGCATCATGACCGCCCCTTTACCGATGTCGGCTGTAGCCATTATTGGCTCCACGGTAGGCGTCCTTGTTGGTGTCGTGTCTCTTGACGATGTTACCCGATCGACCGGCACGGATCTCGTTTGGCTGGTCATGCTTGCCTTCTTTATCTCGCGCGGTGTGATCAAGACGGGCCTCGGGCGACGCATCGCGCTCCTGTTCATGCGGTTGCTGGGCAAGCGGACCCTGGGGTTGGGATATGGCCTGGTCATCACGGAACTACTTATCTCACCCGCCATGCCGAGCATTACTGCCCGCGCCGGCGGGGTGATGCTACCCATTACCCGATCGATGGCGGAAGTTCTCGGCAGCCATGCAGATGATCCGGAATCCCGTGGCAAGGTGGGCAGGTATCTGATCCTCTGCGCCTTTCACGCGAATATCATCACTGCGGGCATGTTCATCACAGCGATGGCGGGCAATCCACTTGTGGTCAAGCTGGCTGCGGATCAAGGTGCTTTGATCAGCTGGCTCGACTGGGCAGTGGCAGCGTCCGTTCCGGGCTTGCTTTGTCTTGCCATCATTCCAGTAGCCATGCTGTGGCTTGCCAAGCCGCAGATTCGCCGGACGCCCGATGCGACAGCATTGGCTCAGAGAGAGCTGATTGCCATGGGGCCCATTTCGATGCAGGAAAAGGTCATGGCGGTCATTTTCCTTGCCTTGCTGGTGCTCTGGATTTTTGGCAAGGAACTGGGCATCGGCGCGACGCTGGCAGCGGCTCTCGGCGTCTCGTTACTGTTTATCACCGGAGTGCTGACCTGGCAGGATGCCCTTAATGAGAAAACCGCCTGGGACACGATGATCTGGATCGGCCTGCTCGTTATGCTGGCGTCAAAACTCAACGAGTACGGCATGGTTGCCTGGTTCGGAGAGGAGTTCGGCGCACATCTGGCTGGCCTCCCGAGACTCGCCGTCTACATGATGGTGGCGGTGATCTACTTCTACATCCACTACTTTTTCGCCAGCGCCACTGCGCATGTCAGTGCTCTTTTCCCCCTTTCCATGGCGCTGATGGTGGCCGCCGGGATTCCACCGTTCACCGCAGCGATTGCCCTAGGTATTCTGAGCAGCATCAATGGTTCTCTGACCCAGTACGGTATTGGCTCCGGCCCAGTCATGTTTGGCTCCGGCTATGTAACACAGAAGGAATGGTGGAAGGCTGGCTTGCTGATGAGTCTCATCTATATGGTCGTCTGGCTGGTCATCGGCCCGCTTTGGTGGAAAATCCTTGGGTATGTCTGAGATACAGGGCACAGAAATCAGGACACGTACGGCACAGATTGATGGCCCCGTACTCACCAATGACCTGCCGGAGGGCATGTCCCAACGAAGGGCCGCTTCAGCGGCCAGGCGGGTGTCCAGATATCTGTGTAACGGCCTGCATGAGTCTCTGGAGCGACTGTTATTTGCGGTTAACCACCTCCTGCGAAGGACCACTTATCGCTGTTCTCTGCCGATCATGGTTACAACGCGTGTTGATCAAATCCGATGCAATCGCAGGTCAAGTCGAATGCAAACGAGTGGTCAAGTGGAGCGCAATTTCGCAGCTCGCACACAGTGAAAACAACCCTTGGCGGGGTACAACAGCTGCACCTGGTTCTGCCAACCCGTCTCCTCACGTTCAGTCTCTCGCAGAACGTACACCTGCACGAGCCGAAGGACTGCCATTCAGCCGCCAAGGTCTTTTCGCTGATTCACGGGTTGAAGGACGGTTGAAACAGAAATTCGGGTAATCCGCTGGAGACCATGCCGCATAAGGGCTGCAAGGCCTTTCACGAATCAACCATAGATGAGGATTCAAAACGGCCCCCGGGGCCGCTTTTAACGTCCTCCCGAAGCTCCCCTGTTCGGTCACGGCTCAGGTAGACCGGAAGGGCTTTTCCCTCATTCACGGATTGACCGGCTTTAGATCGGGAGATTCTGGTAATGCCCTGCAAGCCACGCCGCGTAAGGGCTGCAAGGCCTTTCGAGAAACAACCATACGCGAGGATTTAAAACGATAAAAAGACTCACGGCCGCCTTCATCTCACCGTTACCGAACGAGCAGGTAGCCGAAGAAAATCCAGTGCGCGTGGTCGATGTTTTCGTCGATGAACTCGACCTGGGCGCACTTGGTTTTGAGGGTGTCGATCCTGCCGCAACTGGTCGTCCGGCCTATCACCCAGCGGTGTTGCTGAAGATCTATATCTACGGCTACCTCAATCGGATTCAGTCCAGCCGCCGGCTTGAGCGTGAGGCCCAACGTAACGTCGAGTTGATGTGGCTGACGGGGCGCTTGGCTCCAGATTTCAAAACCGTTGCCGACTTTCGCAAAGACAATGGCAAAGCCATTCGCAGCGTCTGCCGACAATTCGTAGTACTTTGCCGCAACCTCAATCTCTTCTCCC
Source organism: Pseudomonas sp. C32 (assembly GCF_030417915.1). NCBI lineage: Bacteria > Pseudomonadati > Pseudomonadota > Gammaproteobacteria > Pseudomonadales > Pseudomonadaceae > Pseudomonas > Pseudomonas sp. C32. The sequence continues at coordinate 36,267 of NZ_JAUHUK010000015.1, forward strand.
AATCAATCATCGCCATCGACGGCAGTAAATTCAAAGCCGTCAATAATCGCGACCGTAACTTCACCCAAGGCAAAGTGAAGGCACGCATGCAGCAGATCGAACAGAGCATTGATCGATATCTGGCGGCGATGGATTCGGCGGATCGGGCAACGCCCGAAGTGGCCGAGGCCAAAGCAGAGCGGCTGAAAGAAAAGATGGTGTGAAATACCATATGTTTGATTCGCTGTGAATATTGAATGACCGTTGAGTCTGCATTGATGCACATCAAGCTCAACTACGTGGTGAAAGCGTATTGATTGAGCACGTAATGCGATTGAGGGGATGATTGAATCACTGCTCTTTACGCCTATGAGTGCTCGCATTGCGTAAGTAACCCCGGCATGAATGAGCCCCACAGTGAGCTCAAAAATGGTCATGTACCGATTCAATCCACCGGGAATTTCGACAACTAAACCCCAACGTAATGGAACAGCTCAATGGATTTTGAAAGTCGGTACAACGCAGCGAGCGCTAAATACTTTGCGCAGAACCCAGCCCTTGAACTGGAAATAGAAGTCGCCATTGCCGGTAGCCTGGCTGAAATACACGCGGTAGGCAGCACGGTTGAAAAAGAGCGTGAGCTGCGGCAGATGGAAGCTTTTGCCGCTGAGGCCGTCGATCGAGGTTTGGAAATCCACGAACTTGTGATTCGTCTGCTGGCCGATTCACCTGAGCAGGCTCAGGCATGGCACCTTGACCACCATCGTCAAATCGCCGGCAGCCTCGGCATGGACTGGGAAAAATACAAAGCCATGAACCTGATTGGCTAATGGCGACCAGGCAGACCTTTCAGTACTTCGCCTTGAACGCCTGGGCAACTAGTGGGGCCGCCCTGACCTCGGTTAGGGCGAGTCGTCAAAAAACTGATCCTATATCGATCCAATATTGAAAATGGTGTGAAACACTATTTATTTGATTGGCAAAAAAATATTGGATTCTGAATCACCAGGCTAACCGTTCCCGCTCTTTGTCGAGGATCAGAGGATGGCTTTGAATGTGGGGTTCATGGCGCGCTTACACTGGGAGTTCATTCAGAAGAAACTCAAGTGAATCCGGTGGATCTCCTTGGAAGCACGGCCGATTGGCACTTTTTACCGGTTCGAACATTGGTATCACGACCCGTCAGCTCCCAAGCCCACTAACAATTGCCGAAACCATTGGTGGTATAGGTCTTGCGATAACGCACGTGCCAGGCGATGTTCATCGCAAAGGTGCCAAGATCAAAGAGTGACGACACCACTTCATCTATTTCCTTTTTCGTTTCAATGGTTATTCGTCCATTACCACAATTAAGCGTGCTTTTTGCGATATTCCCCAGGAGCCATCCCGAAACGGGATTTGAATGCAAAGAAGAAATGGCTTGAATCGGAAAAGCCCCAGGCATACCCAAGCGACGAGAGTGTTATATCGGCACTTCCTTGGCGCAGGGATTCGGCGCAAAAATCCAGGCGGCGATTCTTGATGTATTGCGCTACCACTAGCCCACTCTTGGCGAACTGGCGATAGAGCCCTCGTACCGATACGCCCATTTCCCTGGCTAGCATTTCCGGGCAAAGTTCTTCATTGCAAATATGCAGATCGATAAAGGCTAATGACTTGCGCATGATGCGCTCGTGGGGGGAAACCTCCTCCTGAGCGCGACCAATTGCTGGGCGCAACAAGCTGATGATCGCGTCCATCGTTGCTTCACTTTCCGCCCGGCTTAGAATCGGTTGACGAGTAACACTCATAATCAAACGGTGCGATAGTACGGCCATGGGCGAATTCGCGCTGATTTTCTCACCACAACGTACCTGCGAAAAACGCAGCCCCTGTTCGACCAAAGTCTGGGGCAGGATCAACGACAACTGTCTGGAGTATTCTCTATAAGTCAAATCACATGGCTGATCAGCATTGATCAGGGTGATGTCACCACTGCTCAGCACAACTTGATTTTCCCCTTGCGCCACCATCGCGCGGCCTTCTTGCTGGAATACGGCGAAATACTTACCGCCGTCACCCGCGGCCACTTCGCGAGCGCTTCGATACAGCTTGACTTGGCATGCTTCTACGATACTGAGATTTAGCGCGCCGTTTCTGAACTCGCTAATGTTGCCGTAGAACTCCGCACTGAGTGCCTCGGCATCGAAAGTGCCACAGACTTGGTTGATGCTGCGTAGCCAATTATCTAAACGTTCGCGAACCTGTAAGCCAGGATTCATTATGGTCACCCTGCGCACGAGCACTGTTATTTTACGCTAGTTTCCTCTTGGGCCGTAGTTTTTATCTCCCTACGCCGGTAGAAGCTTTTACTGCGCAGTGTGGGCATCGGCGGCTATAAAGCCGTTACCCTGGACACTACAAAAAATAGAAGACAGGATGCCCACTGGTGTTAACCGGAAACACGCTCTAGTAATGGAAAAGCCACTTGCGCACTGAGAGCGCAAAAGCACGGCAACTTTATGCATAACTAAAACTGCGAACAGCTGCCTGTCCGCAGGGTAACGAAACTCAGTCTACTGGGGTCCAGCTACGCTATAGGTTAATGAAGTAACGCTATCAAAATCTTCTGAATCGAAGTACAAGATCCGGATCCAAATGCTTTGAAAGAGTGGTGAGCACACCTTCCTCATCATAATTTTTTAGCGCACTTACGAGCTCTTTGTGTTCTTGCAGAACCACGCTCAACAATTTTGAATCTATTGGAACGGAAGAGCAGGCCAGCAGGTGCCGGAATTGCAAGGAGTCATAAAGCTCCAGCAACACCTGATTACCTGACAACGCTACGATAATTCTATGAAGTTCCCTGTCGAGCTGCGCGATTTCATGCGCCATGACAAACTGTGTCAACGTCTCCATTTCGCTGATTAACTCGTCAACACGCTCTGGAATAGGAGGACGAATGGAGCAAACACGCTTGGCAGCGTAAGTCTCTATGACCATACGAGTTTCGTAGAATTCATGCATTTCATTTGGAGAGATTGCACGAACTCTTGCACCACGCCTAGGGATAAGCTCAACGAAACCCTCAGAGCTGAGTTTGTTGAACGCCTCTCTGATCGGTGTTCTGGAAACGCCTATGTCACTGGCAATGACCCCTTCCTCAACGAAAGAGCCGGATATAAACTTTCCTTGCAAAATACTGTCGCGAATATACTCGTATGTCTTCTTTTTGATGGAATCCGTACCGTTTTCAGAAACTTTTTTATTCATGGTAATCTCGCAATTGATGTGAACCGTTCCTTAGGAACCCGGAGCGCTAGTGAGAAGGCGCCTTTGGAGTGAAAGGGTCCACGGGCGAAGTATACATGAAAAATGCATGAAGTATAGGCAGGAGCCAATGCAACTCCTACCGTAAACCTCCTTGGTACATAGCTATGCACAGACTTCTTTATCGACATACGACTCAGCGGCTCTGAACGATTTATCCGTGAGCAGAAAATGGGAGAGCGCAGGTACGAGAATCAGCGCTCCGAGCATATTCCAGATAAACATGAACGATAAAAGTATCCCCATGTCAGCCTGAAATTTAATCGGAGAAAATACCCAGGTTACTACGCCAATCGCCAGAGTTACCCCAACTAACCCAACCACCTTTCCAGTGAAAGTGACCGCATACTTGTATGCATCGACCAATGAGTCACCTTGACGCTGCCGGGCCAACTGGATGCTTAATAAATAAAGCGCGTAATCAATACCAATGCCAACGCCAAGTGCGATTACCGGCAAAGTCGCGACCTTGACGCCTATGCCCAACATCACCATCAGGGCCTCGCACAAAACCGAGGTCATGATCAGTGGAATGACAGCGACCAAAACCGCCCTCCAACTGCGGAAAGTGATGTAGCTCAGCAGGATCACTGCTGCGTAAACATACAAGAGCATCGTCCTGTTAGCATCCCGTACGACAATGTTGGTTGCCGCTTCGATGCCCGCGCTACCAGCTACCAGCATGAAGGTCCTGTCGGCAGTGTTGTGTTCGGTGAGGAATTTTTCGGATACCTTCAGCACCCGGTCTAAGGTTTCCGCCTTATGATCAGTCAGAAATGCGATGATCGGCATTACCGAAGCATCTCCATTGAACAGTTCAGGGCTATTGACCGATGCGACTTGACTGCCGTAGTTGAGGATATCCTGGTTCCGAGACAGTGTTAGCCACTTTGGACTACCTTCGAAGGTGCCACTGGTCACTTGGCGAACAGCGTCCACCAATGATGTCGTCATCTGCACGCCCGGGATACGCTGCAGTTCCCAAGCGAGGCGATCTGCCTCCACCAAACTTTCGTATTTATAGCTGCCGTTTGCCGGGGTTTTCAGGATCACGGCAAATAGGTCACTCGACAAAGAGTAATGGCTAGTGATGTAGGCATTGTCCAGGTTGTAACGTGAGTCGGACCGCAACTCCGGCGCCCCGGGATCCAGGTCGCCGATCTTCAGATTCAGACTGATCCCGAATCCGACTATCACTAGCGCAGAGGCTCCAAGAATCGCGAAGACCGCCCAACGCCGAGTGGTAAATCGATCCAGGTACGACCACACGGATCCGACACTCTTGTGGCCATCTGCAGCGAGGCTACGGCGTGCGGCGGTCTCACTCACACCAGTAAACGAAAGCAACACCGGCAACAGGAGCAGATTGGTAAAAATCAGAACCGCCACACCTATGCTGGCAGTCAAGGCCAAGTCCTTGATTACCGGGATGTCGATTACCATCAACACAGCGAACCCGACAGCGTCCGCAAACAGTGCGGTCGCCCCAGCAAGGAACAGCCTACGAAAGGTATAACGCGCCGCAACGAACTTATGTGTGCCTCGCCCGATATCCTGCATGATGCCGTTCATCTTCTGCACACCATGAGAAACTCCAATGGCAAAGACGAGAAAAGGCACCAACATCGAATAGGGATCAAGGTCGAACCCAAGTATGGTCACAATCCCCAGCTGCCATACCGCAGCGATTATCGAACAAACAATGACCAATGCGGTGCTTCGCAGGCAACGTGTATATGCATAAATGATGAGCGACGCGATGATGGCGGCGACAGCAAAGTAAAAAAAGACCTGGATCAACCCATCAATCAGGTCGCCCATTAATTTGGCAAACCCGATCACGTGAATCTTGATAGCGGGAGTTTCGTAGCTGCGGATCCGCTCTTCCAGCGTTTTCGACAGTACACGATAATCCAGCTTCCCGCCGGTGGTCGAGTCCACATCCAGCAGCGGCACTACGATCATCGCTGACTTGAGGTCCGTACCAACTAGGCTACCGACAATACCGGCGCGGTTGATATTCTGACGCAGAAGTTCAATCTGCTGAGAAGAACCGTCGTAAGTAGCGGGTAGCACCGGCCCGCCGGTGAAGCCTTCCTCGGTGACCTCCATCCAACGGACCGCTGGAGTCCAGATGGACTTTACCCAAGCACGATCGACGCCAGACACCAAAACCAATTCGTCATTGATCCGTTGCAGGAGCGCCAAATACTCAGGATTAAAAATGTCTCCATCTGTATTTTCGACAACGACTCGAATCGTATTACCGAGTCCGCGGAGCTCACTCTTATTATCGATGAAATTCTTGATATAAGGATGGCCTTGCGGAATCATCCGCTCGAAACTGGCATTGATATTGACGTTTTTTAGCTGATAGCCCAACGCTAGTGTAAGTACCGCACAGAATAAGACCATGAGTATCCGATAATTGAATACCATGCGCTCAAGCCATCCACCAGACGCCCGATCAAACAACTTGTGATCAGAAACAATCGGCATTTCACTACTTTTATTACCAGAAAGTGCCACAATTATTCTCCACTCACGGTTTCGCTCAACGAAGCGCCTGTTTGCTCAAGCCCCGCCCACCGCCCACAACGAAAGACTTGTCGTCATTTAGTGGAACAATCGACGCGGCCACTGGAACAGCACTCAAACCGGGGATTTTTCTGAAATGCTCGCCATTAACAGGACTCCTTATAACTTGGCCATCCGTGCTGAGCAGAAGAACTTCGCCAGTCTGCGTCACGCCATCGGCAACGAGGGATGTTGAGATGTTCCCCTCGACTTTTCGCCAATTCTTACCTCCATCAATGGAGCGAAAAATATTACCTCTAAGTCCATAGGCTAAGATGTAACCAGGAGTGCCTGTCACACCGAAGAAAGTGCCGCCATATCCGGTATCCAGCAATCTGAACTGTCCAGCCTGACGATCTAGCTTCATGACCAAACCAGACTCACCACATATGTACACATCCTCCCCTATCGCCCGGACGGCATAGAGGTGCAGTCCCATCGGGTTTTCGGCCCTTTCAGACCATAGTTCCCAAGAATTCCCGCCATCTGTCGTGCGGAATATCTGATTGAAGGCGCCCACCACAAACCCGCGCTCTTGCGTCTCGAACCATACGCCTAGAAACGACAGTTCCGTTTTTGATGCTTGGTCGCTGTCAGCTTGCTCAGGTGTCGCGAATAACTTTTGAGCCATTCGCACATCAAGCTTCCTTTCCCAAGACAACCCTCCGTCCGTTGTTCGGAGTACGACGCCATCATGGCCGACCGCCCACCCTACCTTAGGACTTGGAAAATGAACCGCATTGAGGTCGGATGAAACCGGAACCTTGGACTGAAGCCAAGTGCCACCCCCATCATCGGAGTACACGATGTGTCCGCGACGACCTACACCTACGATGCGCTCTCCGGCCAAAGTCAGTCCCGTGATCAACTGTTTAGAAGCCAGTTCAGTAATGGCAGCAGGAATATCCAGAACATCTCGAAAATTGTTATCTGCCGATGCTGATATCGTTTGGAGACTGATGGCCCCTATCAACATCGAGGCAAGAAGGGATTGAGCCTTCATTTACTGATTGCTCCTAAAATTTGCCCAATAAAAACCCTTCCTGACGCTAGGCGCCAGGAAGGCCTTCTGCCTTGATTAGCGCACGCCACTGCCGGCTAGAGAGTCAGCACTCCATTCCCGCTCCGAGAGTGGTTTGATGTACTTCAAGCAGCCTTTTTCATCGCCTAAGTGCACAACCATGGCGTAGATCCCGCCGATCAGGTCATAGGCAAAATAGGAACTGGTAAAAGGTGCGACGACATCGTAGCTCTGCGTCGGAGCAGAGATGACGGTGCGATACAATTGGCCTCGGCCGTCATACTCGTCACTTGCCAGCGCTGCCCAGCTGTCTTCATCGACATAGAAGACCCGTTTGCTGTAGATGTGGCGCTTACCTTCCTTCAGAGTGGCTTCCACGACCCAGACACGGTGAAGCTCCCAGCGTACAAAATCCGGATTCAGATGGTTCGGCGTGAGCAAATCTTCCGGTTTGGTTTCGTAGGTCATCTTGTATGTGTTGTAAGGCACATACATTTCCTTCTTACCGATTAATTTGAAATCGTACCGTTCCATCGATCCATTGAAGACAAAGGCGTCATCGTAGGTCGTGGCACCACCGGTCCCTGGATTGGGGGTATCGAAGTTCAGTGACGGTGCCAGTCGCACACGGCGTTGGCCCGGAAGGTATTGCCAAGTGCTCCGGCCTTTGCCAACAACATCAATGGCATCTTTCAGCATGATGGCTTCGCCGTTACGCCGCTCTGGTCCGAGATACTTCACTTTCAGGCGCCAGAAGATATCCCCCCCCGCCGAATGGTAGTAGGGGAAGTCATCCGAATTGACCCCTTCGGTAGCCAGAATGGCACGTCCCGATGCGTCAACGTTCCAACTCTTGTAACGGTATTCCATCGCTTCGCCGCTGTAGCGTAGTAGATGGTTCCACATGACCTGGTAGGCGTCCTTGGGGATGGGAAACGGGAAGCCTGCCTTGACGTTCTTCACCCCCAGACCGCCATCAATCGTTTCCCCGGTCAGCGCGTTTTCCGCAGTGTTCGCTAATATCTGCGGCGGTACAGCCATAGTCCGATGCGTCGGATAGACATCGATGCGGAAGGTCGGATAGCGCTTCATCAACACCTTCACTGACTCGGTAAGGTGTCCGGAATATTTATCCATATTCTTCGCATTTACAGAATATAGCGGCTTTTCCTGTGCGAACGGATCGGGGCGTCTACCCGAGTCTTTTTGAAAACCTGCGGGGGGAGTCGTAAGCCCACCGGTATAAGGTGGAATCGAACCATCCGCATTACCGGCCATCTCTGCGCCGACCGCTGTCAACTGGGTACCCAGTTGCTTTGCTTCCGATTGAGTTACGGCGGCATTTACGGAACTCGCCACAGCACACGCAATTCCTATCAGCAGATATCTTTTGATCATGTCAAAGTTCTCGCCTTAGAAGGTTGTTTTAAGGGTTAGGGTCAACATGCCGCGATCTTTCAGTAATGCGGATCCACCGTTCGCCACGGACACTGCACCGGTTCGAGGGTCCTTGTCATATTTTCCAAAGAAATCGACGTACTTAAGGTCGGCCTTGTACTTCTGCACAATGTCAGCAGCAACACCGAAGCTGTAACTGCCGGCATCTTCGTTACCGCCGTTTGAAACGGGCGAGTTACCACTAAGACCCGAACTAATTACCATCGGCGTCGAAAGGTCGACACCCGGGAATACCTGCAACCAGGTCGGCGTGAAATTCGCTGTCAGGACGAATGCATTGCGGTCAGCTTGATCGATCAGGTTGTACCCATCACGGCCCTTGTAGAACTGCTGACCACTGATGACGTCGGCTAGATGGCTCCACGCAAGTTCAGTACTCCAGGAGGCAGAGTCATAGATTGCGTTACCACTCATGACACCGACTAGGTTCAGCACACCGTGAACCGTATTCCCACGAGCTCCCGCCGTTTCACCATCACGCGGAATAGCACTGATCGGTACTGCAGTACTGATTAGCGGCATATTGTGGCGGTAGGACAATTCAGCCCCAACGGAAACACCACCATAGTTCTGCGAAAGACTCAGACCGAACAGATCGATATCTTCCGCGTAGGCAAAGTGATATTTGCCCGCCACACCATTAGCAGGGGGAGCTCCCTCGAGTAACAACTGCGGCATCCGGTCGGAAAAGTTACGGTAGTAGACACCTAGCGTTCCTTGGAGCCATTCCGGCGACCAGCGTGCCGACAACCCCCAGTCACGATTCTTATCGGGCTCCACGTCGCTCCCTTTAAGGAAGCGGTTTGGCCCAGCAATCAGCGATCCTGTGTTCCCCCCAATATTTACGTCACTGGAGCCCAGATAAGTGCCACCTTCTGGGAACAGGTTCTTCTCCCAGTCCAGGAAGTACTGGCCCGCGATTGACAGGGAATCAGTCGGCTGCACCTGGAAAGAGATGTTGTTCAGCGGCCGGAACAGTTCCTTTGCTTCGATACCTGGCATTGCCTGTCCTTTGCCGATATCCAATGGCATCTGGGCGTAAGCAATACCGTTGATGAGCGCTGTAAGGCCAAGGCTCTCACCCCAGTAGATGCTGTGACGACCGGCTTTGACATTCAGAGGCACCTCCCCGATGTCGAACCCGCCAAAAACAAAGGCATCGAGAAGCTCACCGCTTGGTCCAGCAAAATAGCGATCGGTGTATCTGGTTAATCCCACTGTGGGAACGCCATTCTTCACGTAGTTTGAAGTAGAAGGCGTGTTGTTATCCAAGTCCTGATTGTACTGGTAGTCATACCAACCGGCTGCGGATACACGCACGCCATACTTATTTTGGTAAATAGCATCAAATTCTGACAGTAAATCAAGACGATTAGAAACAATTCCGCGATCAAAATTTCGATCACCATCATTATTGTTCGCGGCGTTTAGGATTGCCTTATCCTGAGACTCAACTCGCTGAGTTAGGGTATATCGCGGCGTATTATCCCAACGCACCTGCCAATCTTCATTCCCCGTAGGAATTTCCATTGCATTAACGTTCGCACAGGCCAACACCAAGATCGATGCCAATCCACTCCCAGCTAATGGAACAAACTTCCTTTCACAACCTAACAATTTCGGCATGCTTTTTATTTTTATCATTACTCACCTCAATTTTTATCGACTGAGCCAAGCGCGCAAATAATACCGCGCCTGTTTCAGCGCAAAGACCGCCCACGCGCGTAGACTTTTAAAAGTCACGCCCACAGAAGTAATAGTTTTATATACGAATTTGCTTAATCTTTAAGCTTGGCCATTACCAAGGCACTAGCACCTGTTAGCTCCCCTAATGTTTTATGAACGCCTAGTAGTGGAAGTCCCCTCTTTTCCATTTCCTGGAGTCCAATGGCCCGCTCGATATTCTCCGATGCTTCCTTACGAGGGATAAAGACCACCCCCCCTTGGTCAGCAATTACCAGGTCACCCGGCTGAACTACTGCCCCACCACAGCAGACCGGAACGTTCATCAACCCGCCAATCCCCTGTAGGCGGGTGGTGATACTGGCGACCCCCGTCGCCCAAACAGCGAGGCCGGCGTCTAGTAGTTCACCTGGATCAGCAATGGGTCCATCGATGATGACGCCTGCCACCCCCGCCTTAGCCAGCGCGTAGCCAACCCCGCCGCCGAGGCAAGCATGGTGCTTGTCACCCAGACGATCGATCACAACTACATCCCCCGGACGCAACATCCCCACCGAATGGTGCAATAGGCTCGAGTCGGCAGCCGGTAATGCCAGCGTAACCGCTGGGCCTGCGATTCTAGGGACCGAATGCATTGGACGGATCGCGCCATTGGGAAAGCCCATTAACCGAAAGTGCCCGATCGTGGCAGGTTCAGCCTCCACTGCACGCGAGAGCAGTTTTGCAGGCATCTGTTCCGGCATAGCGCAAATTGTGAACATTAGCGTCGCTCCCTTAGTGGGCTACAAATTGGTTGGCGAGAAGACGATGGCTCTTCAACGGCATCCGAGTGCGTATTGCCTCCTGATACTTGCGATCGATATTTGCCGTTGCGAAACCTTCGGAGTTCGAGACTTGCGCCATGATCTGCCCCCACGGATCGATGATCATCGAGTGTCCCCAGTTCATGTACTTGCCATTGTCGAAGGTGCCCACCTGGCAAGGTGCCGCGATATAGCACTGGCATTCAATAGCTCGGGCCCTGAGGAGCACTTCCCAATGGTCCGCACCTGTCTGGAACGTGAATGCTGCCGGAACCACGATAATGTCCGCCCCGGCCTCGCAAAGTGCGTGGAACAATTCCGGGAAACGCAAGTCATAGCAAATTGCCAGTCCAACACGGACTCCGTCGACATCAACACAAACAATGTCCTTGCCTGCGGCAACATGGGCGGACTCCTTCAACTCGGTACCATCGGCCAACACTGCGTCAAAGCGGTGAATCTTCCGATACTTGGCTAGCAAGTTGCCATCGCGACCGAACACCAGGGAAGTGTTGTAGACCTCATCACCATCCAACTCCATAGCGCTGCCGATGTGCAGGTTCACATTCAGGCGCTTGGCCAAACTGGAGAAAAACTCGAAAGTATCCCCACCCGGAAAAGATTCGGCGGACTCTCGCATTACTTTCGGGGAGCCGGTAATGCAGGCAATCATCTCCGGAAGGATCACAAAGTCCGGTTTATCTTTTTCCACTGCCCGCTCGACGAGTGCTGCCACTGAGTTGAGATTGGCACCCTTGTCGTCAGAAACATTTTTCTGGATAACTGTAATTTTCACTTATTTGTTCCTCTTGTTTTTATCAACGCTTCAGACAGATATAGGGATTCAAACGGGTCTTCGCGCAGGAACGCTTCTTGAAGGAGAAGGCCTCCGCAGAAACAAACCCAACGTTATTACCGAAATAACCATTCCTCCCCCACCAACTATAAATACTGCGGTTCTCAGGGCTGTTGCGCTGCCACCCAATAGCGCGACAACACTACCGACGAGAATCGGCCCGACAGCCAATCCGCAAATGTTCACAACCATGACGTAGAGGGCAGAAACCCGGCTGCGGATTTCCTGAGGCGAACGCCTTTGGATGAACGCCGGTACGATGCCGATCGAACTGGTGCAGAGCGCATGCAGCGCACCGCAGGCGACCAGCACTTGAACAGGTCCGGACGCCAGCAGGAACATTACCGCTGCAGGGAGAGCCAACACTCCTGCGAAGAGCGGCACGCGCAAAGATGAGAAGACTGAGCCCACACGATTCGCAATTCGATCTGCGATCCAGGCGGCGACAAACATGCCGCCAATGCTTGAAAACAGTACTACGGCTCCATAGATGCGGCCGATCTCACCAGGCGCCCATTGGAACTCTCGCACGAATATGGCCGGTATCCAGGTAAGCAGGGCATAGCTCATGGTGAGCAGCCCAGACATTCCGAAGAAAACAGCAGCGATGCAGGCCCGATCTTCGATCAGATACGGGATAACTTTCATACCGATACGGCTTGAATCAACAACGGGTTCTGAGGGCTCTGAAGGCGTGCTGAGTGCGGTATCAATGGGACGATTCAACACCCACCAAAGTATCGGGAGAAGCACCAGCCCAGGCACAGCAACGATCAAGAACGTCGTTTGCCAAGGATCACGCTTTCCGAGGAAGCCGAAGTCGATGACTCCTATGGGCTCAAGCCAATCGTAGATATCTCCAACGATATAAAAAGCAGTTCCCGCGCCAACGACAGCGCCAGCCTGGAACAGGGTCAGCGCCCTATTGAGGATTGCCTTGGGAAACCGCTCGTAAATCAGTGCATAGGCAGCCGGTGCCAATGCGGCCTCTCCTGCTCCGACCAGCATCCGAGCGAACAGCAAACCGGCAAAACTACCGGCCAGGCCACAGGCCGCTGTGGTCAGACACCACACCAACATACCCAGCAGTATTGTCCCTGTGCGAGACCACTTATCCGCCAACCAACCACACGGAATTCCCAGAATCGAGTAGAACAAACCAAATGCGAGGCCATGCAGCAGGCCGATTTGGGTGTCACTGATGGCCAAGCTAGACTTGATCGGCTCCACTAGTAGCGAGAGCGCGAATCGATCGATAAAGGAAATGACCATCGCGATGGCAAGAATGCCTGTCGTGATCCAAGCCCAAGTGTATGTAGGGGCTTTGGCTGCCTTCGTGTTAATAACGGCCACGTCAGGGCCTCCTGTGCGAATGATTCGGTTACGCTTGTCCGCCCACCTGGATTCAACCCTGCTCGTGCAACAGCTTTACGGAGCTATCCCAAAGTTGACGCAACCCGGCAGCCAATGCGAACTGCTCCATGGCGACGAAGATGCGATCTGCGCCATGCTGGCATGCGAAGGCCTTTTCTTCCGGACTCCAAGCGGGAAAAATCCACGGCTTCCCGGCGGATTTAGCTGCCGTGACAATCGTCGTGATGTCTTCCCAATCACCTGGCTGCTTCTTATAGATACCCCGGTTGCGACGGATAGAAAGGTCAGTAGGGCCGATGAAAACTCCATCTACAACAGGTAGTGCGAGAATGGCGTCGATCTCTTCGAGAGCCTGCGCGTCTTCGATGATCGGATAGCAACGAGTATTGACGTTCTGCAGGTCAATCCACTCGTCCGCTGGATAGGCGAATTGAGTGGTGCGACCGCCGGCAAGACTGCGATCACCCAGCGGCGGTAACTTGGCGTAACCACAGACACGCTGTGCTTCTGCCACGCTATTGACGTGCGGAATAACCACCGCATCCGCCCCAAAATCCAGAGCCTGCTGTACTGCTTCCCGAGTTGGACCGAGGGTCTTGACGAACACTTCGAACCCAAGGGCCTTCAGAAACGGAATGAAGCTGTCCAACGCAGCGAGATCAAATATCCCGTGCTCGACATCCAAGATTGCAACCCGGTAGCCAATCATCTTTGCAATCTCGGCCATCCCGATGTTTGGCCCGGTAAACCAGAGCCCGAGATCCTCAGCACCTAAGCGTTTAGTCAATTGTTCCTCTCCTCTGAATTCCATCTATACGTCATGTATACGTGCTGTATGCATGACGAATGCTATCGACTAGTCTGGAGGGCGTCAAGGACGATTTCTAATCATTAGGAAACTGTTTTAACCGATTATTTTATTGGCTTGTATCACGTTCTAGGCGAGCACATTCAACTCATCGCCACAATCCATCGCCAGCTTTTTTGCCCCAGGAAGTACCTCGAACCCATCCATTGTGAGTGCCCCGAGGGATGCTCATCTCCGGCGCTTTGCTCAGCCACTACCACAGAATTTCTCATGCAGTTGCTTTGTTACCCTGCATCTCAAGGGAGCTTGATTGATCAAAATCGGAGCCGAAATTGATAGAAACTCGAGTCGATAGGGCCGAAATGCAAAAGCTTAGCAATCAACGGCCGAGAACATCATTGGCCATTGGATCTGTCAGCATGCTGCTGATATCGTTCGGAAAAGGAAAATCCATCAATGACAGCCCCCACAAAATGATACGTATTCTAATAATTTGATTCATTTTTTGTATCTATAAATAATGATCAGAGAACGCTATGAGATCCTTCACACCAACTCGATTCACCCTGCAGCGTTCCATTATTTTTTTCCTTGGATCTCCTCTTTTTTCTGCTCGGGCTGCCAACGTCACGCGCTAACGTGACGACTGCACGCGACCTACGACGAAACCATCACGCGCGTCCTGGACGTATTCGAGAAGATCAACCAGGACATCCCGCCGCAGGAAATCAACTGGTTCTTCGATCACGCCGAAACTATCTCGGAGAAGTCCATCGACCGTATAGCGGCGCTCGGCGGCGGCCTCGCCGTGCAGCACCGTATGGCCTACCGGGGCGAATACTTCGTCGAGCGCTACGCCCCCCCCGCCGATCAAGCGCATGCTGGAGAAAGGCGTGAAGGTCTTCGCCTGTACCGACGCCACCCGCTGGCCTCTTACAACCCTTGGGTGTCGCTGTCCCGGAGCATGCCAGGCAAGACGGTGGCCGGACTGCACCTTTATCCGCAGCGCAATCTGCTCGACCAAGAGACGGCATTGCGTATGTGGACCGAGAACGCCGCCTGGTTCTCCAACGACGAAGGCAAACGGGGGCGTATCCAGGCAGGTCAGTTCGCCGACCTGATTGTGCCGAGCAGCGACTACTTCACGGTGCTCGAGGACGCAATTTCTGTCCTCACCTCCGACCTGACCATGGTCGGAGGACGCGTGGCCTACGGCGCGAACAACTTCGCGTCGCTCGACGATAAGCATCGTGATTGAGCAGGATTACAAGGTGGTAAAGCCACGCTCAGTGTTATAAGGCAAACCAGTCATTCAGCCGGCAAGCAATCCTTGAACAGAGGAATTGTCACCACGTCGCTACGGCGCGTGTATATCTGGCGGATCCGTGCAACCAGCCCCCTCATACAGCGGCGATGGTCAAGGTGGGGGCCGTACCGATTCAACTGATCCACCGCAGGTGCAGGCTGATACCTGTACTGATCTCAAACAGATAGCCTGCGCAACGTACCTTTGCGCAAACACTTCGCCCCCATGGGCTTGAGCCGAAGATGCTGAGTGTCTTTGCCCAGGTAGCGCATCGCGTAATGGACTTTCGGCCGAATACCCATATCATCCCGCCGAATGACACCGATACCCAGTCCATCACCGTAACTATCCTTGTCATCGTTACAGCTGTGGTAATACCCCTGACCTCGGGTGATGCGCTCCCATAGCTGACCAATCTGTCGGGCCTTAGCAAAGTCACTGCGCACATCTGCGCCGTTAAAGAAGAAGGCAGCATGGATGTGATACCCCCTCTCCTCCCCTTGCTCGACGCTACAGATGTATCCGGTCAGATGGTCAAAGATTGAATTGCGTTCAATTTCCCTGGCCAGCCTAGCCTGATCTGCAAATACCTCCTCGACACGCAACCGAGCGTGCACCACAGAGAGGTAATGCAGGTCGATCCGCACCACTACGGTACGGGAGTAACGGTTAAGCACTCGATCAATGTATTCGGTGATCTTGGCCTGTTTTTCCTTGGCCTGGTAACGACGATCTACCTTCCCACGCTGATACCGTTTTGCACCTGTCAGCCGACGGATGCGATCAGTCAGTATATTGAGCGTCTCGTCGGTACTGAGGTATCGGACCTCGACTTCATGAAAGCATGTCAGCCCTACCGGACTCAGCTCCAAGCCGATGTCCTGAGCCGCTTGCCAGAACACCTGTAGATGTTCGCTATAGTCGTAAGGATGCCGGCCCTCGAACAGACCCACCATCTGCTGGATGTGGTCGAAATACGCTGAGAGCCTGGTCGTCTGTACACGCACTTGCCCAGGTCTGAGTCGAGTGATCCTGAACTCCGGGATGTTCGTATCTTCAATCGCTTGTACGAGCCGCTCAATCTGGATGGCGATATCGGACTGGGACAGACTGGTGTGGGGAGCGCGCTTGCTCATGAGGATGTACCTGGTTGGTTAAGACATACCAGATACGGGATGTGGACTTTTTTAACTGACCACATGCCTTGTTTGGTCTCGTAGTAGTTGGTATCCACTTGGCATGGGGTACTGATTGATAATAGATAGGTATGGGTACAGGCAGCCCATAGCCTATATAAATAAAACCAACCATGACCCAGTCAGATTGTCCCGGCCGAACAGAGTGAGGCAGATCAATATCACCGCCCCTGCCGAGAGATTTACTCATTGGGATCCTGCGGGAGTTGGCTGAGAATGCACGCCTCTCCAAGCGGCATAAACGCCATGACCCGCTACCAACCGGTCATGGCGCCTATGGTGATTCCTAGCCGGCCCATACTCAGGCGACTAACTCGGGTGGCCATTTTCTAGCCAGATCACGCTCCTCGATTCTTGCCAGGATCCATTCGTGTATTTCGCTTTCTACCCAGCCGACGCAGCGGTCGCCGAGTGATACCGGTTTCGGGAAGGTACCTTCCGCGACGTATTTGTAGATGGTCGACCGTGCCAGGCCAGTCGAATCTATGACTTGTTTCAGGCGGATGATTCGCATGAGCGGGCTCCTCTGTATGGCTCAGAGGAATGGCGGAGCTAGTAAAAAATGACTCCCCCAGAGCTCCTGCACCTACTTCGTTGAGGCAGCTTCCCCCACCTAAAACGCATAAACCTGCCCGGCTCGAAGACAACGCGAGCTCCAGAGCTGCGTCGTCGATTATTCAATAACAAACAGTGGTTTTGTTCATTTCGCCTGCTATTGTCGCTATAAATAGCGGATATAGCAGATAGAAATGAATGCGACTGATGCTGAAATTACTACCAACATTGAAAGCGACCCAGATGTCTCGCAGGACATTTGGCCGAGTTTCCATGAAAAAAGCTTGCTGGAAGCGGCGGTGAGAGAGGCAGTGCGAGAGCTGCAGGTTCACCGAGAGATGGCGATAATGTGCGCCTTCGGGGCCATGACCACTGCCTGCCAAGGGCATGTTGATGTCGAGATGCCCACCGGGCATAAAGTACCGACTTCACTCATGCTGTTGACTATTGCAGATTCAGGTGAGCGGAAGACCACGACGCAGAATTACTTCTTCAAAGCCATCAACGTGCAAAACGATGTTGCGTATAAGGCGAACCATGAAGCCTTAGCCGAGTACAAGGTTCAGCACCATCTCTGGGGTACGCTTAAACGCCAATTGGAGCGCACCTATAGCAAGTGTGCCTCTCAACAAGACGACTCCGTAACGCTCGCTGCCCGGGATGCTGTCGCCGAACATGTCAGGACTGAACCGCAACCTGAGCGCTCGGGCAAATTTCTCTACGAGGACACCACCCCACAAGCACTCGTACAAATGCTCTATGAAAACACGCCGAACGGTTGCCTGCTGACCAGCGAAGCCAACAGTATCTTTAGTGGTAAGGCCCTGGGCGAGCTCGACAAACTCAACACCCTCTGGGATGGCGGTAACGTGATCGTTGATCGCGTCTCAAGAGCTGGTTTTATCCTCCAAAATGCCCGACTCACACTCTCGCTGATGGCGCAGCCGAGCGTGATAGCCCGCTTCATGGGCAAACGCGGCGAGGAAGCCCGGGGCACGGGATTCCTCGCTCGCTTCCTCGTCGTCAAACCGCGCCAAATGGCCGGTCAACGCAGCCCGGTCAAACTATCTGCATTGCCGCGGCAACAGGCATTCAATGCTCGCATTCACGAACGTCTGACCTCCGCCGTTAAGCCTGACCGTCAAATACTGCGCTTTTCGGAATCAGCCGCGGACCTCTGGCTCCAGTACAGCCGAGGCCTCGAACAGCAGATGCAAGAGAACGGTCTCTACTACTACCTGAAGGATCACGCCTCTAAGCTGCTCGAAAACACCAGCCGCCTGGCAGCCATTCTGCATACGTTCGAGCGAGATCTGGACAGCGATACTGAGATTGATCACCTGACCCTGCAGTTTTGCTGGAAGCTCGCGCAAATTTGCTCAAAACACTTCATCGAACATCTGGCCAACGAGCCGCAACTCGTTACAGATGCCAATAATCTCGCGCACTATCTGCTGCAAAAAGCCATCAAAGAATCCCCCGTGGAACAGGAAAGGAGAACCGTACGCGAAAATGACGCCAGCCCTGCCAGAGGCTCCGCTAATACGCCACGACCTCGCGACCTGAAGCCGGGGGTAAAAACGCATTTCACATTGACGCAAGTAAAACAATACGGCCCCAGCACCCTAAGAGGCCGAGCCAGTGCCGAGCGTCTCGAGGCGACGATTAAGCTGTTGATCCAGCTCGGGCACATCGTCAAGGAAGGAAGCCGCTATCACTTTCAGGAAACCGTTTTGCTCAACCGAGAACCTGAAGTTAAGAACGGCGAAATTCTCACAATTAAAGAGTTACCTCTGTTCAGTGAACAGGAATATTGGAAGCCTGAGCGGCGCGACAGATGGGTAGACGTGTCGGGCTACTTCATAAAAATCCGAACGTAGCTGACAATCGAGGAAAATTCGAAGGCAATAAAACGCTGCCTAATAGCACAGGTTAAAAAATCGTCAAACGGTACCGCAATGATATAACATAGCCGTACAGGCAGCCGACAGCGCTATAAATACTTAGCTCGCTGACGACCGGGCAGCATTCACCGAAACAGGTCGAGGTAAATGAAGCAACCGAAGGAGCTTACCAAATCGACGGCACGACCGAACTTGAACGCTCTCGGACATCATTGGGGATTATGAGCCAACTGAGGCGATCCACCTTCCGGAAAACGCCTGCTCAGTAGCGCGCAACAACACGAACCTAAAGTGACTCCTTCGATCAGACAGGTTGACCGAGATAGGTTTCAGAAGAAATCACGCAATGCCGAGCCACATCTACACGTATCGATATCCGTAAACCCAGCTGAGGACACAACAGCAACGCTCCACTCACTTACGATGTCTAGACGCAAAACCTCCTCACTGCGCCTTCCAGCACTGCCTGCTTTCCATATTGCGAGCCTACCGGACTGATAGAGTTGCATCTTGATGATTGAGGCACCAACCTCCAGGTGCATACATGCACACAAGACAATATCAATTCACTACCAATTCACTACCAGAATGACCAAATCGCTGACATGAAAAAGCCCAATCTTTTCAGATTGGGCTAAGTCATTGAAAATTATGGTCGGGACGGAGTGATTCGAACACTCGACCCCTAGCACCCCATGCCATTATAGATCGGATTCCACTGGACGCTAATAAAACCAAATAAATCCAGAACACCCTAACAAATACAACACCTTCAGGCAAATCTACCGCCCAACACCGCCCAGAACGCAGCAATACAAGCCAGCGTTTTTGGTGGGGTAAAAGTGGGGTAAAAATATAAAGACTGGAGAGGCATGGCAAAAATCCAAGTCAAGCAATTGGAAGCGCTTACCGCTGATGATGGCGGCCTGACACTGCAAGAAGATGGCGGAATTGTCGGGCGCGCTCGCGTCGGGCAACGGGGCATCACTGTTCTGCTTCGTTATGAGTTCAAGTTGAATGGCGCCAAGCGCGACCAAGCACTAGGTTCTTGGCCCAAGAAAAGCCTTGCCTTTATCAAACTGTTTGTATCGAAGCAGGTATTCATCTACCTGCAAACACGCTGCAGTACCACTAGCACGAAGTCTTTGCTTTGCTGTTGATCGATTGCGAGCACCGGCTGATTGGTTTCAGAGAACTGTTCAGAGGCACGTTGGATGGTGCACGCGTGCATCCTCGGAAAGTGGTGAGATCGCCTTGGAACACAACGCGGCGGCCGTAAGCCTGGCTCATAACCATCTCTGCGGCGACCCAGAGCCCAGCCAGGCGATCGGACATTACCCTCCTCCAGAACGCCCTCAACATTGCCGGTAAATGCCCGCTCGACCAGCTGATCGAACTCTCATAGATAACTACATGAAGCTGATGGTCACCCCTGGCTCAGGCTGAGTGCGGTCATCGCCATTGGAGTCCTACGTTTTTCATCGCCACGGCTTCTTGTACGAATAGCAATCAACGATCCAGTGCCATTTTTCCCTGCAATGCTGAAACCTGCCCGAAAAAAAGCCTAGAGGGAGGTCATCCCCCATCAGAGCACCTCAATCACCTCCTTAGCCACTGCGATTGCTTTGATTCTCTCCAACGCAAGCTCAGGTCTCAAAGAGCCGTTTTCCACTAGCCCCACCATCCTGACTGCAGCCTCTTCAGTAATCGCCTCTGTTCCAACAACTAAAGCAAGGAGTTGATTCAGTTCAGCCTTGGTATCAGTAGTGATCGCATCTGTTTGAAGAGCCGCAAGTCGACCGGTCAGGCGCTGGATGACTTCCCGGCGAACCTGGTCCTGTTCACTGCCGGAACGAACCATCTTGGCAATACCATAGCCCGCAGCACCCGCAAGCACTGCCGAGCCTATCACCCAACCTACAGGGGTCGTCGTCAGGAACAGTCCACCAAAAACACTGGCGAGTGTAGTTGAGCCGAGAAGCGTAGTCGCACCTGCCACCCCCGCAATAGTTCCCGCCGCAGCTACTCCCGCAGCCGCACCGCCAAGCGTTGCAAGACCTTCACCAGTGACACCGACTTTATCTAGGGCACTTAACTTATCTATTGCCAGACGGGTGTCCCGTTCAGCTTCTGGAAATTCTGCAGAGTTGTTGGATGCGGAAGTAGGTTTCCTCAAGTAACCCAAGGCCTTAGTTCCAGTGTCAGCCAATAAGTGATTTGCACGCTGGCCAGCGTCCTTTATCTTCGTGCTTGCGACTTTAACCTCCTCACTTTCAATGAACTCTTTCGCCCTTACGGTGGCGTTGGAGCATCCCTCAGAAATGGTACCCGCAGCTTTTGTCGTTATCGCCGCCGACGCTGATACCGATTTCTCCAGCAACTCTTTGGCGCGGGGAATCTCAGCTTCAATGCGCTCCTGAACGGTCTGTTTGGCACGCTTCAACCGCGCCAGATAAGAATCAATCCCCATAACGTCTCCTAGGGCGCAGCAAAGTATTCTTTGATGGATAGAAAAATCGATTGAATCAGCTCGAAGAACTTCCTAGCCAACTGCGATGCTGCGATATAAGGTTCACTGGATGGGTGTCCTTGATCGACTGTTGAACCCACAGCCGCGCCATAGAGCACAGAAAGACCAGCCGAAAGCGGAGCCAATAATGGCCCGATGAACGGAATACCTGAAATCAAAGCTCCGACAGCAGCCCCAAGAGCAATACCGATGGATAGATTAGGGTTCGCCTTGAGAAACTCGAAAATCTTCCGCACAACGATCTTGCCGATCGCCACAACCTCACCTGCGATCTCCTTGGTCAAATTCCACAGGCCTTGCAGACGGGTCATGATTTCAACCGGGATACCCCGAGATACACCCATAACCACGAAATCATCAAATTGATCGCGAGAAAGCTCGGCGTTCAACAAGGTCAGCTCGAATACCCCCTGTTCCTTCGATAGAACCTGCATTCCTACCTCTCTAATTGTTATGATGTAGATGAATCAATCAGATTGCGCCACAGCAAAATCGTTAGCTACAAAACGACAGAAAACCCAACCTCTCGGTGATCCAGACAATATACAATACAATCCTGATCGCCAGCCTTGATATATTGGCTGATAATCAAATGAGGCAACGACTCTAATGGCCAGCGCTGCAGGAAATGGGGTCATAGTGCCTTACGCTCCTTTAAGAGTTCGTCCATGCAATAACCTCCTTGGTCAGTGCTTCTACATGCGGCAGGTGCAACTGGCTGGAGATAAGACGGGACAGTAAGATGTCGCAGGCTTGGGCGAAAGTTCTGGCTTGTTGGTAATTTGCAAACATCGGAACTCGCAACGGCGAAATAACTTTTTCGAACGCATTGAGCATAAAATTACAACCCCATGGCCTGAATTATCTCGCCCTCGCTCACCTGCTCCGGCGTCACAACTGCATCTTTCAGCATTAGCTTGCCACGCAACAGTCGATCAAGGTGCACGTCGAACGAGTCGAACTGCGGATGCGATACTGCCGGCAGATGGATATGACATCTTTCTTCTGGCCGATTCGGTAAACGCGATCCGAAACCTGAGCTTCCTTGGCAGGGCTCCAGTGGCGCTCCAAATGAACGACATGGTTGACGCCGACAACAGTCAGGCCTACCCCTGCCTCCACTGGTGACATAATCAGCAAATTAAAACCTAGCCTGGCTTCGAAAGCAGCTCTTTATAGTTCGGAAAAGAGATGTTCAAGTCATAGCCGTTAACATCAGCGAACAGGTGTTCGCTGACAACCATGCATCACCCTACTGGCCATTTATAGCGCCCTGTCTACGAACCACCAGTCAGCGTGAAAGCCAATGCTCGGACGTCAGATTTTTTATTCCTATCCATCGACTCCATTCACTGTTCAGAACTGCTCCGGCTCGTGCACAATCTCTGCCCCGCGCCTTTTGCATCCAAGAGCCCATGAAACTCCTCAACACCTACGACGACCGTGATGAAGCTGAAGAAGCCGCCGAGAAGCTGACCGGCGACAAGCGCCTGGCCAGCGAACGTGACTCTACTGTGGTTATCTACAATCTATTTGGCATCCCCAGCTGGGGTAACTTCCATCGCCTAGGTATGTACAATCTGGGTGAGCTGAGGACTCTGCTTGATCGCCGTGCCAGCTGGCAGTCCACCGAGCAAGCCAGGCATGCAGAGATCATTGCAACTTTGAAGACCGTGGCAAAGAACTATGGGGTCGAGTTACCAGGACACTGGCTGTAGAGCTCCAGCCAAGGAGCCCTAGTTCAAGCAAGTATAGGTATGCTCAGCCTCAAGCCTTCGTTTTGAAGATATCGACCTTGGACGACAGACAGCGCGGCTTAGGGATGAGATCCGGACCAAGTCCTATCTGAATGACTCCACCTCTGTCGATCCATATCAACAGGACTTTCAGCATTACGTCTCTGGGGCCAAGATCTCCACATAGCCAATGAGCTCGGCAGCGTAACTGCCGTTACTATTCACAGCACCTTTGTGCTTGAGCTCTCGTTGTAACGTTGGCTCTACCACCCGTGAAAAAAGGCTAAGCCTCTGTTCCGACGAAAACTTCGGTGTAGTGGTTGGCGCGTGCAAATAGCGTTCACACTGACGCTCCAATGCAGGCACTCGCGTACCACTCTGCGTGACTGCAATAG
This sequence comes from Pseudomonas sp. C32, assembly GCF_030417915.1. Taxonomy (NCBI): domain Bacteria; kingdom Pseudomonadati; phylum Pseudomonadota; class Gammaproteobacteria; order Pseudomonadales; family Pseudomonadaceae; genus Pseudomonas; species Pseudomonas sp. C32. The sequence continues at coordinate 59,757 of NZ_JAUHUK010000015.1, forward strand.
GCTGCACCACCACACGGCGCTCACCATTTCCGGCTGACGTTTCGATCATCCAGAACGACAACAGCACCGAAGCTTCAACATCCCCGGTAACTGCAATACCAATGTCTTCCGGCGGAGCACCGCGCCAGCGGCCCAGCTCTTCTTGTACCAGCGGATGATCCAGCCCCATCAGCTCGACATCGTCGCGACTTGTGGCTGTGTCGCGGTTCAAGGTGAACTGAGCGCGGCGAGCACCATCAATGGTTACTAGGTCGTAATTTTCGTCGTCAACCTTGACGAGCCGCTGCTGGCGATCAGCTACGGCCGCCGACATGAAGCGTACCAGTCGATCCAAACTCGACGATACATCGGAGAAAGGCTTGTAGTCGTCAAGACTGAAGCCTTCGAGGTCTTGAAACAGATCGAACACTACCTGTCGTGCTTCGCGTGAATTGGAAAGAGCGGCTTCAAGCTCCACCTGTGTGCGCTTCAACTCAGGATCTGAAAGCGCCTCTTGGTACAGGCGGTCGTAGTTGAGCCGCTCGGACAATTGACCAAGAATCTGTGCACGCAGATCTTCGGCGACGTTGCCTTGGTCATCGACCTTGCCGACAGTTTTGGCGATTTCCGTCAGCTTCTCATCCAGTAGCAGAAAAATCCGCCCCTCGATGGTGTCCGACAGGACTAGGTTGTAAACCTGCGCCGTGTGGTTCTGCCCATAGCGGTGTATGCGGCCGATGCGCTGTTCCACGTCCATCGGGTTCCACGGAAGATCGAAATTGAACAGGATGCGCGCAAACTGCAGGTTGATACCTTCACGGCCAGCAGCCGTACAGACCAGTACACGAGGGCCATCTTTTTGCCGGAAACGGCGCTCAGCCGCAATCTTGGCTCCATGATCGCCACCTCGAAGTACCGCCACCCCCTGTCCGGGGAATGTCTGATCAATTTCCCGAGCAATCAAATCCACCGTACCAAGGTAGGTGGCGAACACCACGATTTTTTCATGCGGGTTCTGCCGCCACAAGATGCCAAGGCCGTCGAGCAGCTTCTGCGCCTTGGTCTCGCGCTGCCGCGGGAATACCTTGAGCAGATCGCCAATTCGCAGTCGCTCCTCAGGCAGGTGTAGCTCCACGACAGCCGATGCAGCTTCCTCAGCGTGTAAGGCTGAATACTCGCTGGCGTAGGGGTCGGAGGCAAGCTCGAGTGCTTCTTCGTCAAGCTTCTTGACCAACCGGTACTTCAGATCGGCCAGCACACGGTCGACCTCGCTGCGCCCGATGCTGTCACGCGCGAGGTTGAATTCTTCATGGATCAGTTCGCGCGCTTCATCGGTTAGACGTTCACGACCCTCAATGTCCAGGTCTTTGTCCCGCAGCAAGGCCTCGTGTAACGTCAGCATCAAGAGACGGCGCTTCAGCGTTCGCCGCACGGCGGCGAAGCTCGACGCGGCAATCTTCTGAAAGATTGCCATCAAGAAACCGAGGGCTCGACCCTGACCGCCCTGGCGGCGGGCAAGGTCAAAGCCATCCTCCAGGTACTCACGCAACTTTTCGTAGAACCTCCGCTCTTCCTCACCCATCAAGAAAGACTCGGTATGCACCCAGCGACGCGCAAACAGTGGCGAACCATCCGGCTGGCAGGCATCGGCCTTGGTGCGACGGTACATCACTGTATTGAGACGGTGCCGGTGTTCCAGCATTTCCTCCGGACTGCCGAATAGCGTTGGGTTCAGTAGTTGAACCAGCATCCAGAACTGAAAATGGTTACCTTGGTGCGGTGTGGCCGACAACAGCATAAGGTCGCGTGAATGGTCTTTCAGCGCCTCTGCCAACTTGTAGTTCTCGGTCTTCCTGACCTTGCCGCCGGTGCGGTAAGCAGTCAGGTGATGTGCCTCGTCGAACACCACCAGATCCCAGCGTGGAGCATCCAGTAATCGCTTGATACGCGCGGGGCGTTTCAAGGTGTCGATACTGGCGATCAGACGGTCGTGCTTGGCAAAGGCATTGGTCTTACGGTCGGTGATGTCGCCCTCGGAGCCGAACACCTCAAAGTCGAGGTTGAAGACTTCGTTCAACTCTCGGTGCCAGTTGTTCACTAACCCCGCAGGCACCACCATCAGTGCTCGACTCAGTTCGCCCCGGCTTGCCAGCTCCCGTAGGATCAGCGCAGTTTCGATGGTTTTCCCAAGACCCACCTCGTCAGCAATCAGGTAGCGACGTGGCGATGCAGTAGCAATACGGTGGGTCAGCACCACCTGATGCGGGAGGAGATCGATCTTGGCCGAAGTCAGCGCCGATGCGCTCTCCATCACCGGTAGCGCGTGCGCTTCGTAGGAGAGCCAAGCCTTGCGCGCACGGTCAGCATTGCCGTCCACAGCGCGCAAGATACGCTCGGTGCGGGAGATTTCGCGGCGAATCGAGCCAAGCGGAACTCGGCGCTCACCGACACCGAAAAACGCACGCAGATAACCATCACGTGCCGCGTCAAGAACAACGCCTTGGCCGTATTCGTGATGGCTGATCCGTTCTCCTGGATTGAATTGAGACTGATCGGTCATCGAAGCCTCAAGTAATCCGCAAGTGAAAGAGCCCCGAAGGCTTTGCGCCTTCACGCAGTAAAATCTCTTGGGGATACTCGTGTGCCTCACCCCACAAGACCCGGCCAAAGTCGATGCGCTCGTTGGCGTTAGGGTGAGCACAGCGCCAGCTCACCGCATCGGTGGCAGAGTTGGATGTGATGCGGCCCGCGCCAGACGGCAGCCAAAAAATCAATGCTGCTTGGCCGTCGTAAAACTCCTGAAAGGACAAAATGGCGTCCTTCATCTCAGAAGCCAGCCAGCTCTCGGCATCCTCTGGGGTGAGCAAATCCAGGCAGCCATCGAGTCCCGCCACCACCATGGTGTTGTTGTCATTGCTTGGCAGGTCTTCCGGCCAATTCCCAGTTGCCTGCACGAATTGGCGCAAGCTCCGCACCTCGCTGGCGGCGCCGACTTGCGCTAGTGCCTCGGCATCCCACAACCAGCTTGTCCCACGCCGTTGCCACACGGTGTCGCGTATTTGTTTCATTCTCCATACTCCTCAAACAGCGATCCCTGTTGCGGCTTGGGACTTTGTGATGCGGCCCAGTTATTGAAGATCGATACGGCCCGCGATGAAGCATTACGGGCAGGTGGATTGGCGGCGCGGCGAGACAGCCATTCAAGAAGAGGCTTCAAGGCCACATGGGGTTTGAAGTTTTCGTTCTTTAGTGTGTCCGAGGCATTGATGCCGCTACCGTCATAGCAAGCTCCGATCAACACCAGCGCCTGATCCAAATCGGAAGTAAGTTTGCGCTTGTGCTTGCCCTGCCAATCGCGCGCGAAGTCAAGAGGGTCGGTTAGCGTAAAAATCTTCTTCTTTTCGTTGCACCAGCCGCGCTGCACAAATTCATCCGGCGTCGTGATCGACCCCTTTAAGAACTTCTGCAACTGATCGCGGGCGAGTTCGTTCTTGCCATCAAAGGTGCGCAGAAACTGGCGCGTCATCGGCTCCGCATTGACCGGCGGCGGTTCCTTACCCTGGTTGGCGTCTTCATCGATGAGCTGATTGATACCGATGAGCGCATCCTTCACCGAAATTGCACGTCCCTCGTCGATGTAGACCTTGCCGTAATGGCGAGAAAAATATTCCAGCGCCTTGCCGCGCCGGATCACCTGGATGTCGGCTGCAGGCAAGCCTTCCTTGACGTGGTTTTCCAGCATCGCCTGCAATTGCCGCACATCCGCCATCACCTCGCGGCGCATCCGGCCCCAGCTCACAGGCTTGGGCTCTTCCGTGCGTTTGCGGCAGACGTGGATGATGTCGTATTCGATGGTCTGTGAACCAAACGTTCCTGGCTTCGCACCATCTCCCTTTGTCTCGTCTGATCGAATAGGGTATGTGGCTTCAAGATAAAAACCAGCATCAAAGAGCGACTCCAGTACGGCCACCCAAGGCTTGTCCTCACTGTGGTGGAAGGTAAACGCAAGGAGACCGCTTGGTTTCAGAATGCGGTGAGCCTCTCGCCAACACTGTGTTAGGAGCCTCTGGTAGAAGCCATCAGGGTCTTCAGGCTCGCGAGCTCGATTTGCAACCGCCTCAAGAGACTTTGGCGTGTAGTCGGCTGTGAAGTAATCAGGGTATTTGTCTTTCAGCGCGAGTCGCAGCCAGACGTAAAAGAAATCAGCCAGCTCCGAGTAATGGAGGAGACCACCAAACGGAGGATCGGTGATGACCAAGTCCAAACTGCTATCGGTGAGCTGGCTAAGGTCGGTTGACGAACCTTGATGCACTGTGACGTCACCTACCGGGTCACCTAGGAGTACTTTTTCACTCTTACCGGTAACTTGACCAGACAAGTGAGGAGCGCGTCTTTGAAGGCTCTCATTGCTAACGACTTCCCACGGGCGCATCGCCCACTCCCGGCCCTCCAAAATCCCCTCAATACAGGATGCCCAATTCCCACGGCCTAGCGAAGCAAATACGCAGTTCTCAACAACATTGTTCTTCGGATGATAGTTGTTGTTACTCATGTGAGGGACAAGCTTGTCGTACCCAATGTCCCAGAAGCAAAACGAGTTTTGATTTCTCAGATATTGCTGAAATGCACCGAGGACATACTCGCGAACAGGCCAATCATAAGACCCTGTGGTTATGATTGATTTGAGCAACTGCGTATGCACCAGCATCTGGCGGGGATTGAACATAGTCCACCAGTGAGTAAACCCGTGGTTCGGTATTCCGCCATTGTTCATGTGCGTCATGAACCCAAACGGGACTTCACTACGAGGCCAGTATTCAGCTAAGTCAGAATCTTTACGGGCGTCCCATTCTTTAGCTGCTGCGTCGTGCTGCTGAGCGTGCACCGTATCGAACGGTGCAAAGAAACGGCCGTTGTAAGGCATGCCTGCGGCATGCCTTTTAGGAGCATAGCCTTGGACGGCATAAGCAGCCATCGGCCCCATTTTCCCACTTGCCTTAATCGTGGTCAGCACATCCTGCACGGTGCCGCAGGCACTGCATGCGTAGTTTGATTTCTTGGGCACTGTCCCGACATCAGTCTTAAACGTGATTTTGGTTTCCGGGCATGTCACCTCTTCAGGCAACTCGCCGCGTACCTCCAATAGGCGAATCTTGGCGGCACGCTCTTGAGTCCAACGGGCAGAGGATGCCACGTCGTCCTGTGCAGAACCACCGAAGGATTGACCGTTGGCATCCTGCTGTGCGCTCCCTGCAAGCCATTGCGGATGCACAATCAAGCTGAGTTCAACCTTCTTGTTCTTACCCTTGCCGAGTTTGACCATCTCAATGTGGCCACAGTGCGGGCAAAGCACACCGCGCTTAGGGTCGAGCGTTGAATACGGATATTCGCCCGGCGCGACATACAGCGGTACATCGGAGGCCATGCGTGCCGCATTTTCTTCAACGTGGAAATCACCATCGCACTTGCTGCAGGAATGCTCCCAATGTTTGACGCTGATGGTTTTCACCGCCATCACCGGGCTGGTCATGATCGGTGTGCGATGGCCACAGCCCGTCACCTGACAAGGACCGTGTTTGGCCCAGAAGGTGTAGATAATTTCCGGGCCTTCGTAGTTGTACTCACGCCGCTGTTCTTGGGTGAGAATGAGCGGGTCGAAATCGGCTGTCATCACGCGCTTGGTCGGCAGGTGAGTCCAATTGCCTTTTTCACCATTCGGGCCGTCGCAGTAGTAGTACGGCATAATCTGAGGCTTGACCTCGGCCTCGATGTCGGCAAGCAGGCGCTTCACCTCGTCCAGGTCAACATTGGCGAATTCTTGCTTGACCACGAACCACGCCACCGGGTTCAAATCGTTGCCGACCATCTGCATCCCAAGGCGCGAACCTTCCACCAGTGTGGTGCCGCCGCCCATAAAGATGTCGGCCACCTTAAGGTTCTTGAATGCACCTTTCTTCTGGTGGTTGGAGTAGTAGTTGTCCCACACCAATTTCGCCGCATGCGATTTGTCTTCTGGCGCTTTCGTGGCGGCCGCGATAAGCATCGAGCGGAACACACTGGAGCGCCGCCGCGCCCACCACTTCGACATCTGGTAGATCGGCTTGCCCGCGTTGCCCTCGATGATCGCGACCTGATTGACAGGCAAGATTGGGAAGTCGACTTCTAAACAAGTCAGGGGGCGATTCGGGTCGTTGAAATCGACCGTCTCCATCGCAGCGGCTTTGCCTGCACCAATGGCTTTAGCGACTTCTAGCGCCAGGAGTTCTTTTTTGCTTGCCATGCCGTGCCGCCTTTAACTAACTGGGTTATTTCGAGAGAGTTCAACGAAGGGTGACAGCACCTCAAGTAGCGAAAGGCCGCCGTGCGTCAACGTCGGGTAACCACCTTGGCTCTTCCACTTCCAGCGGCCAAGGGCCAGAAGGTGAGCGCCATGGGGGCTGTTAATTTGCATCGCCACGGGTGGCACGAAGGGGCCGCAGTCTTCTTGCGAAAGACCGGCGCCCGCTTTGTTGCGCCCACTGGAAAAAGTCTTTTTGAGGAACTGACCTACTTCGCCATCCGCATCCGGGAAGTAGCCCGTCGCGGCGTAACCATGGTCGGAGGTGATAACCAATCGCCGCCCGGTCGCCAAGCGCTCAACAAAGGCCCAGAAATCGTCGCTGCTCAACTGCTCGACAGCATCGCGCGTGAGCGTATCGAGCCCCTGACCTGCGCCCGCACCATCGTGCAGCTTGCTGTCCGGCCAGTGATGCCAGAACACCCAATTGGGCGAAGTATCGACCAGCCCGGCACAGTCTTGCCACGGCATATCGACACTCTCGGTGTAGGCCGGTTGCAGGCGGTGAGCGATGCCGCCACCGTTGTTCTGCAATTGACTGCGGCTGCCAAAGCCCAGGGCGCGAGCAAATTCATTGGTTTCGCTGGGCAGCTCGGATGCATTGGCCGTGACCTCGTGCAAGATAAAGCCGCGCTCCTTCGCGCCCTGCAACAGCCAGGGCAGCTCGCGCAGCGACAAGCCATCGAGGATCAGCACCGCTTTGGCGCTGCTGCCACCATAGCCGGGCTCGACCCACCAGCGCGCAAGCCTGTCCGAGGTGCGCTCCACCGTACTGCCGAACGCTTGCCACAGATCCCATCCGCCAGAAGACAAGAAGTGATCCAGCGCGCCGATTTCACGATCGCGCTTGGTGACCTCGCTTGGCGCATTGCCAGCGGCCAGCGGCTTGGATGCGATCTCAACCGCCTTGTTGATGATGACGCGCCAAGCATCCTCGGTGGTGCCCTTGGTCAAACTGTGCAGTACCCCAGCGTCGAGAGCCATCAGTTATCTTCCTTCTCAAGACTGAGCTCGAAGGTCATGCCGTCGGGCAGCTTTTTGAGTAATTCCTTGAGCTGGGCACCGGTCGCGGCCGATATCTTGATCGAGACTTCGGCGACCGGCGTGGCAGGGCCAATGCCCCAGCCTTCGAGCTTGCCGATAAGGTTCAAGGCCGAGGTCGCCGGGTTGTTCAATGCGATGCGAGGCTTACAGTCAGGGGTGCCTGGTTCGCCGCCGAAAATCCCGCCGCCACTGGGCGGGGACGTCGTGAAGCCACCGGATGGGGTATTGCCGCCGGGAGGCATAGGCGATGACGTGTTGCTAGTGCCACCAAAGAGACCGCCACCAACGGGGTCGCCCGCATTCGGAAACACGGTAGGGGTTGCGCCGCCCGTTGTGGGCACGGCCGAAGGCTCCATCACGAATACTTCGTCGAGTTGTCGCCCGGTATAGGACAGTTTGGGGCGTAGCCGCCGCCAAGCCGTTTCCTCATCTTCTCCCGGCTGCGCCTGCAGGAATTCCATGCCGCGCACATTGATGGCGATCTTGCCCCGCGCACAAAGACGAAGAAGGCGCTCCTTCATTGAGGTTTCGCCCAGCCAAGGAATGCAGTCTTGGCCCGCAGGGCGCGGCTCCTGCAATTCGCGCAGTAGCTTGCCAACCGCTGAGTTGTCACCAGCGGCTTCTTGCACAAGGCCTTCGAAGTCTTCAGGCACGAAGAGATCATTGATCAGAGCCTCCTCGATGCCCTCGGGAATCTGCGCACCCTGTTTCTTCAAACTCTCGATGCAGAACATGCACTGGCTTGGATCGGCGAAATTCCAGCGATGGAGCACGGCAAAGCGATCAAAACGTTTTTTCAGAATGTCGCGCAGCTCGCCTTGGTACTTAGTGTGCAGCTTCTTGTACTCAGGGTTCTGACCACTCCACTCCAACGCTTTCATTACAGCGCGAGCGAGAATCAGCAGATCACGATCCTGAAATGCACTCGATGAGCCGGAGCGTGGCAGCAGGAAGCGAATGGTGTTTCGGCGTTTTTGCAGATGATCTTTGATCCAGCGGCCAAGGCGCTGATCAATGTTGTCCGGCTCTTCAGGCAACACGAGGATTGGCAGACGGTCGTCCCAGCGCTCAGGCTGTTCCGACTCATCGAGCGACGACCAAGGGTCGGACTGCCAGGACTTCGGCAGTGCGATCACGCGGAAGGTTTTGGCGACTTCTTCGGTGCCGCCGATGACGTAGCGAACTTCCTTGGCAAGCTGGGCAAGATCGGAGCCATCAGAGAACAGTTTGTCGTTGCGTGCACAAGCCATTAACTTGGCCTGCGGGTTTTCTTCTTCGCGGAAGACAAGGCGAAGGCCATCCTGATGGATGTTGAAGCTGTTCTCTACGACAGTGGCCAGTTCCACTTGGAAGGCGTTGTCGTCGATGGGCTTATCGCGGGTGATGTCAGCCTGTAGTGTCACAGGCTCGGCACCGGCTAGATTGCCTACAGCAATCGAGCGCAGCCACAGCGCCCCCACAATTTCCTGCAGGTGAGGGGCGATACTAGCGTGCGTCGGTACGGCTTCTGTGACCGAGATGATGTTCTGCTGCGCCTTGGCGCGCAGCGTGCGGTGGTGTTCGTTTGATACCGAATCCAGCAGCGCACCGATGCCTGACGTATCGTCATCCAGTCGGAAATCGGCAGCAGTAAGAACAGGCTTAGCCTCGCCGCGGCTCTTGTAAAGGTTGGCTAGAATGCGAATCATGTCGCGCGTTTCCTGTGCGTCAGTCGCAATCAACACTTGCTCTTCGAGCAGGCGCAGCAGGTGGGGGGCGTAGGGCCAGGATTCGTTGAACTCTTTGCGTTTGCGATCCTGCTCAGATGACGGCACGTCCAGTAAGCGGAAATACTCAGCGATGTGCTTGACCACCAAGGTTTCGATATTGGCCGTTGGAATCTGCAAGCGGTTATCGAACAGGCGGTGCAGCAGCATCCGCCGACGATCCTGCTGGATGCGCTCAGCGTTGCCGCCCGCCTTGAAATCAATGGCAACCGGGTTAACACGGTGTACCTGTTGGTAGGCGTCGCTGCCGCCATTGCGTACAGAGATGACCAACACCAGCAGCTCGGGGTGCTCCTTGGCGATTTCCGACAAAATCTGGATGAAGTTGAACGCCCAGTTCTTCCAAGGATACTGCTTGGTGTTGGTCAGACCGTCGTACCACGTCTGGAACTCGTCCAGCAGCAACATCGTGGGAGTGTGCTGCAACAGTTCAAGGATTAGTTTGTCGGACGGAATGTCGGTCTTGGCCGCGCCCATGCCTTCCCACTTACCCTTGATGTAGGTGCCGTGGGGATGGCGCTCGAATAGCAAATCCCACAGGAACTTGTAGCGCTGGCGGTGCAGGCTTTCGCCGAGCACGAGCATCTCGCTACGCAGGGCGATCTTACCGATCTGCGGATCACCCAAGGTCGTCGCCCAGGATTTTAGCCACGCGTCTGTAGACGCAGGGTCATTCACCGCATGGTAGAGCGCGGCCATTAAGTGCGACTTACCGAGGCCGCGTTCGCCGATAACTACCACTGGCCTACCTTGGTTCGGGCCAACAGCCTCGACTCCCTTCAGCAGGTCGTGCGTAGGATAGGTAATTTCCAGGAACTCCTTGGCTGCGACCTGGGTTGCACCGGTGTTCGTGTCGTTGGAGAGCTCAATAGCTGTCCCTTTGAGGCGTTTACCCCGAAATTCTTCTCGTAGCGTCAGTCCAAGCATTATTTCGCATCCTATCGTTTGACTGAGCGAGCGAACACCAGCCTATGAAAGAAGCTAAAAGGCCAAACACAAGCTCTGCCACTTAGCCGACTGCTGCTCACCAAGCTAACCGATGAGAAATTCCACTTGGCAATGGTTGCGCCACTCCCAATCGTGAAATATCTCATTGCACAATGATAAAAGGTCAAATGATACGGCGGATGCCATCATTTTGGGCAGAATTCTTTGGCCTGCCTTCAGAGCCTGCGGGCCCCATACGCATGACTGCCACCCCCGAAGATCTTTGTAGCTGCCTTACAGAGATAACTCGCTCCGTGAAAGAAAGCACTGTTGATCCATCCGACCAACATTCAGGAAATAGGACGGGTTTTGGGGAATCTCGACCACTACACCCTGATTTGCCATACCCTTCAGATGGCGATCAGAAAAAAGATCAGAGTGCAACTCGCTGTGCCGATATCAGCCAGTGCCCGTCAAGAGAAAGATCGCGACAAGGAAGAGACCGCAGACAATACAGCTAGGACTGGAGCTTTGACAGATTTCAACGCGACGAAGCCCTGCGTGGCGAACTCTACGAGCTTTTTGCTAACAGCGACCCAACGATGATCAAAATGATCAAACGCCAGAAACAACAAAGCCAGATCGTTTCCGAACCCGGCTAAGTCATTGAAAAATATGGTCGAGACGGAGTGATTCAAACACTCGACCCCTAGTACCAAATGCCATTATAGATCGGATTCCACTGGACGTTAATAAAATCAAATAAATCCAGATTAGCCTAGTAAATACAACACCTTCAGGCTAATCTACCGTCCAACACCGCCCAAAACGCAGCAATACAAGCCAGCGCTTTCGGTGGGGTAACAGTGGGGTAAAAATAAAAAGGCAGAAGGGGCATGGCAAAAATCCAAGTCAAGCAACTGGAAGCGCTTACCGCTGATGATGGCGGCCTGACACTGCGAGAAGATGGCGGAATTGTCGGGCGCGTTCGCGTCGGGCAACGGGGCATCACTGTTCTGTTTCGTTATGAATTCAAGTTGAATGGCGCCAAGCGCGACCATGCACTCGGTTCTTGGCCCAAGAAAAGCCTTGCCAACATCCGTGCCGAGCGCGACCGCCTGCGCGTTACGGTAGGCGAAGGAATCAACCCCACCGCCGCGAAGAAAGCCGCCAAGATCGAAAAACAGGCCGCTATCGAGGCGACCATTGCCGGGGCCAAGCGCCTGGCTGCCGAGAACCTGACAGTGGCCGACCTGTTCGTCGAGTGGCTAAAAGACGGCGTAGCCCGCCAAGATGACAATGCAGAACTAATCCGCAGCTTCACCAAGGACGTGCTACCCAGCATCGGCAAAAAGTCTCTGCGCGCTCTTACCGAGAAAGATATTCTCGCCATGCTGCGAACCGTACGCGAACGTGGCGTCAATCGGTATGTAGTCAGTCTGTTTGCCGATCTGAATCAGATGCTCGCATGGGGCGAAAAGCGCAAACCTTGGCGCGGCCTGATGATCGACGGCAACCCTGCCAACCTGGTGGAAGTCAAAAAACTTCTAGACCACGACTATCAAGAAGAACGCGACCGCATTCTGACTGTCGATGAAATCAGGGAGCTGCGCGATATATTTGAGAGCATGGAGCGTGATTATGCCGCCCTCCCCCCCGGCCAGAAATATTCCGGCGTCCGTCCGCTGGAAAGGAAAGCACAGCTTGCACTGTGGATATGCTTGGGCACCCTCTGCCGCATCGGCGAACTACTCAAGGCCGAATGGCGCCACATCGATCTAAGCAAGGGAACATGGTTTTTGCCTGCCATGAACACCAAAGGTCGCCGAGGAGCGCGCCAGGATCACCATGTTTTTCTGTCTACCTTCGCCCTGCGCCAGTTCAAAGAACTGCACACCCTGACGGGCAACACGCCATACCTGTTCCCCGCCACCAACCATATCGGCCACGTAGACCTAAAGAGCATTTCCAAGCGCGTAGGCGACCGGCAAGAACAGTTCAAGAAACGCAGTAAACCTTTATCCGGCCGGCGCAATGACAATACGCTGGTACTGAGCAAGGGCACCAATGGCGACTGGACACCGCACGACCTGCGCCGCACTGGCGCAACGACGATGCAGGAGCTGGGCGTCACCTTGGAAATTATCGACCGCTGCCAGAATCACCTGCTGGGTGGCTCCAAGGTTCGCCGACACTATCTTCACCATGACTACGCCAAGGAAAAAACCGAAGCATGGCGACTGCTGGGCGAACGCATCGACGCAATATTGGCTGCTGACAACGTCGTGCCAATCAACCAAAAGCATGGATACGATTTACCGGCTGATTTACGGTAGTTCCCGAAAAGCAGGTGCCCCCACCTGTGGGGCCAGACAATCTATTCAGGATGGGACGCCCGGGGAGGCGCGAACATGAGCAAACTACTAACGCTTAAAGAATGGCTAACCGTTAAGGACACAGCAAAGCGCCTTTCGATAAGCACTGGGGAGACGATAAATGAAGCCGACGTTCTACGCCTGGCGCTCGACGGCCATCTAACCCTTTCTGTGTACTTCGTGAATCACGCAAACGGTAGGCCAGCCAGAATCGAGCCTATCGGCTTGCAGCATGTCAGTAATGCGCCCTCACCTTCCGAATATGGTCCTCCCAGGTACGGAACCATCGAGGAAATAGTGCTCCCGAACCAGAAGGACGTAATTATTTATGAAGCTGAAATGGACAATCCGCAGACGCTCAAAGGGGTGTGGGATTTACCGATGATTGGGGCGGAAAAGCTGGATGTTGAACAACTATTCCAGGCCATGATCGACGGGCCAGAAGTTAGGCTCTTATGTTTTGGTGGCCCCTTGGTTACAAGCGCCGACCGAACCAAGGTCTTCCAGATTCTCGATAGATACGAGTGCAGCCCCTCATCCCGGATAAAAGTCATTAATGGCGTCCCAACCATTACGGAGCAAGAAGAAAAGGAGTCTCCGCACCGGCCTTATAAGATCGAATACTACCCAGCCGAAGCCCTGCCAGACGGCAGCGTTTTCGTTGTGAGGATTGGCGCTTTGCGGGAGCTTGAGGAAAAATTTCTTGCCCAAGACAACCCACCGGAAAAGCCACTTCACCCCAGCGAACGAAAAAGCGTTGGCCAAATAATCGCCGCGCTTGCCGCTATGGCCAAGCTTGATCTGTCTACCCCCTATAAAGCAGACCTAACCCTGAGAGAATCCGCCGCGTCCAATGGTCTTGAATTTCCCAGCAGCCCTGAAACAGTGAAGAAGTTCCTTAAAGACGCCGCCGCACAAGCCGGCAAAGCCTAACCCCTTTTTACCCCAATGGGGTTTTGCCAACCCCCATTAGGGCACAAGCCACGTCACAACCTGTTGAATGCCGCCATAAATCCACTGAGCGCCCGCTGGCGCGAAGGAGTTATGACAATGGCCGCAATATCAACCACCCCACCCCGCCGCATCATGCGCCTACCGGAAGTCGTCACGATGACCGGCTACGGGCGCAGCTCCATTTACAACTTTATGGATGCTGGAACCTTCCCCAAGTGCCGCCGCATTGGCCCACGCGCTGTCGGCTGGGACAGCCTGGAGGTTGAACAGTGGATCACTGATCGCCTGGAGGGCCGCGCATAATGGACAAAAAGAAGCCCACCAATAAGGGCCAGCTCGGGAATGAATCGCGCATAAACTCCCCCAGCAGCCACACCCCACTCACCCGTTTGATGGCTCGGATCAAGCTGGGGCCGACAGACACTTTCACCACCATGCAGGAGTTGGGTATCTACCGCCCAAGCGCCCGTACTTCCAATACGCGCGCTATTGCCCCCCCAATCAAGACCCCAAACCTTGCCAGCCTCTACTTGTTCAGCCTGTCACCGACTGGTGTTGACCTAGTGTTGCTGATCTGCCTGGAGGTGGCTTTATGGATTTCGTGATCCTGTTTCGTGACAGCATGCAATCCGTGCTCGGGCCACTTGATTGGCTGCCGATACCAGACGGCGACATCCACCGCTTCCACGTGCCAGGCGACAAGCCAGGCACCTTGAACGGCTGGTATGTGCTGTTTCTGGATGACATCGCCTGCGGCGTGTTCGGGAGTTGGAAAGCGGGCGGCTCGCAGACCTGGAGTAGCCGCAAGCCAGCCGATCATTTGGAGGCTCAGTTAGTCGCCCAGCGCATCGAGCACGCCCGACGTCAGCGGGAAGCTGATCAGCACCAGCGCCAGCAGGTTGCCGCCGAATATGCCAACCGGCTGTGGAGCAACGCCCGCAGCGCCGATCCCGAGCACCCCTATCTAGTGGCAAAAGGGGTGCGTTCTTATGCCCTGCGTCAGGCCCGTGACGTGTTGCTGGTGCCGCTGAATCGTGACGACCGGCTGGTGAACCTGCAACGCATCTACCCGAACGGCACCAAGCGCTTCTTGCGTGGAGGCATGGTCAAGGGTTGCTGCTCACTTATCGGCACGATTCAGCCTGGTCAGCCGCTCTACATCTGCGAAGGCTGGGCAACCGGCGCAACGCTCCACGCCGAAACCGGCGCCACCGTGGCCTGCGCCATGAATGCTGGCAACCTGCTGGAAGTCGGCCAGCACCTCCAGCACCAGCACCCAGACGCCGTGTTGATCGTAGCCGGCGACGACGACCGCATGACCGAAGGCAACCCCGGACGCACTTACGCCATCAAGGCAGCTGCTGCGCTTGGCTGTCGCATGGTCTTTCCACCCTGGTGCGGCAGTGAGCCGCTGACCCTTTCTGACTTCAACGACCTGCGCCAATGGCAGGAGGCCGACCAATGACCCTGACGGATGAAAGTGATCTGGCTTTCGATTTTTCCGAGGGAGCCGGGGGAACCGAAGGAACCGCCAGAAATGACGGGGCTTCCAGCGGTTCCCTCAGTGAAAAGGCAGAGGGAGCCAAGGGAACCGCACTGGTACCCGAGGCCAAGCACCCGGAGATCGAGCGCCCCACCTTTCGCGTCTATGACCGTCCAGCCAAGACCCTGTGCGGCACCTACTCGGCAGGCGTGTGGTGGCATGGCGTCAAGGAGGAAAAGGGCAAGCCGGTAAACTATGACAAACGCGTCTGTTCGCCGCTGCATGTCGAGGCTGTCACCTCAAGCGACGGGGGCGACTTTGGGCGCCTGCTGCGTTTTCGCAACACCCTGGGCGACTGGGGCGAATGGGCCATGCCCATGCAATTGCTCAAGGGCAGTGGCGAGGATATGCGCGGCGAGTTGCTGAACATGGGTGTGGAAATCGGCCCCGACGCTTTCAAGCTGCTGAACCATTACATTCAGGGCCAACACCCCAAGCGCCAAGTCATTGCAGCCACCGCCACCGGCTGGCATTCGCCAGCCCTGTTCATAATGCCCCGGCAGAACATCGGCAAGGGCGAGGCCATCTATCAGAGCGAGGCGGCGAACTTCGACGACTTCCGCCAGGCCGGCACCCTAGGGGGCTGGCAAACCGAGATCGGCACACGCTGCGCCGGTAATCCGCTGCTGATGTTGGCTGTCTGCGCGGCCTTGGCCGGGACGTTGCTGTATCACTTGCAGCGCCAGGGTGGCGGCTTCCATATCGTCGGGGACAGCTCCACCGGCAAGAGCAGCGCCATTCAGGCCGCCGCCTCGGTCTGGGGTCATGGCGAACAGTTCAAGCGTACCTGGCGCGCCACCGGCAACGGCCTGGAGGGGATTGCTGCCCAGCGCAATGACACATTGCTGGCCCTGGACGAGATAGGCGAGGCCGACCCGCGTGAAATTGGCGCCGTGATTTACTCCCTGGCCAACGGCACCGGCAAGGCCAGAGCCGGGCGTACCGGAGCCGCACGGGCGACACGGCGTTGGCGGGTAATGCTGTTGTCGTCCGGCGAGTTGGGACTGTCCGCGCACATGGCCGAGGGCGGAAAGCGCAGTCGGGCCGGGCAGGAAATCCGCCTGCTGGACATACCGGCTCGTCGTACTTTTGGCGCCTGGGATGAGCTGCACGGACTGCCGGGTGGACGGGAATTTTCCGACGCCATTCAGCGCGCCAGCGTGACCCATTACGGGCACATCGGCCCGAACTTTATCCGCAAGCTGCTGGAGTGCGGCGAGGCTGACGATCTACCGGCAGTGCTCGCCAAGTTGTGCGAGTCATACCCCAGCAGCAGCGGCCAGGAAAGCCGCGCGGCTGAGCGGTTCGCCATTGTTGCTTTGGCGGGAGAACTGGCCATTGAGTGGGGATTGCTGCCAGCCCCGGCTGGCGCTGCCCGCGACGCCATGCTGGTGCTGTTTGATGCTTGGCGAAACAGCCGGGGGCAAGGCCAGGGCGAGGACGCGACAATCCGAGCCAGCTTGTGCGACTTCATCTCTCGCCACGGCGATGCGCTGTTCTCTGAGCTGGGCGGGGACGCCATAGTCAGAGATCGCGCCGGCTGGTGGAAAAATGAGGGAGAGCGCCGCGTCTGGCTGTTTACCCCCGAAGGGCTGCGCCGAGCGGTGCCTGGCTTCGACGTGATGCGCATCCTGGACGCCGTGGACGCTGCCGGGTGGATCACCGAGCACAACACCGGCAAGCGTGCCAAACGGGTAAAGGTGGATGGGCGCAATCCATCGCTGTATCACCTCGTCCCACTGGAGGTGTGAAATGGGTCGGCTCTTGGACTTAGCCAACCGCCTGGCCGGGGCAGCAGTTCCCCCGGTTCCCTCTCTGAAATTTCAGAGTGAACCGCTTCAACCCGCTCCAGTACTGGAGGTTCCCCCGGTTCCCTCGCCCCCCCAGAAAAACATAAAGTCGAGAAGCCAGCGCAACCCGTCGCGAACGACCGTCCAGCGCAGGGGCCATCCAAATTAGAGACCAGTCGATGGCTTGTTCATGTTGCTCGCCTGCTGGGATGCTTGCCGACATATCTACTGGAGCGGGGGGTTTCTGACTGCTGATGACCTGACCGAGCTGTGCAGCACACACCCACGATTTGCCGCCCGACTGATCCGTAGTCATCCGGCATGGTCGCCACCAGCGCCAGTGGCTGACCCAACAATGGAGCAGCACGACACCGGGGAGCCGAAGCAGATTTGCCACAGCGCCACCACGGCATCGCCTAAGTGGCGCGAGACCCGCGATCAGTACCATCGCCACTTGTTCGCCTGCCCCGCCTGCTATGCGCCGGCAGGCCGTTACTGTGTAGCAGGTGCCGAACTGCACCAGCGGTATAACCAGACGTTAATGGAGCCAGGACCATGACCCAGAACATCGTAATCATCCTGGCCGCTAGGTACCGCCAAACGTAACAACCTGACCATTGCCCGTCCTACCCTGCGCAATATCTGCCGGACAATGGACAGCATTCACAACGACGGCCGCGGAACACGCCTATATACCGGCAAGCTGTGCCAGTTCCTGTCATTCACAGCGCAGGCCGTGGTCAAGCAGGAGCACCGCGCTTTAGAGCTGCGCGCCCTGACTTATAGGCAGGCCAGCATTACGATCGCGCGAGGCGCCTACCCCTCTAATCGTGTTGAGTCCTTTGACTGGCAGAAAACAGCCGATTCTGTTGAAAAAGTCGACCATGGTTTCCGTAGCAGAGAAAGTATGCGTCCGAGATTGAAATCTTTACTTTCAGGAGAGGCTTCCGGACTCAGATTTCACGTAGCAGTGTGCAAAAAAAGCGTTTTAACCAGTCAATGATCAGGCCATTTAGGCGAGCCGACTTTTTCAACAGAATCAGCCATAAGCAGTCAGTCGAATGTCTAGATTTAGCGCGAATACGAGTAAGGTCAAATACTGCGCCGACCATGCTTATGGTGTGAACACTTGAGCCAGGGCGACTGCGGCACGCATGGGCGGGGGCTTCCTATGTGTATTTTTTCAGGTTCTGAGCTTACCTTCGGTAGTAATCCGTGACACATCATTTGGCGGTCGATAGGATGTGGTCTTCAAAGGTGATGGCACAATGGACTGTCAAGATGGATGTTGAACACCAGTGGCACGAGGAGCTACCTGAGCAGTGCCCTCCTTCGGATGCCTTCGGGCTCCAAGAGTTCGTTTGCTATCGTTTGTGTGCAAGTGAGGCGCCCCAAGAGCAAGATTTCCTTTCCCATCGAGCGCTCTTTCCATCGAAAAAATTCTCGACACCAGAGTGCCAAGCTCGGGCCATCTCTGTCTTCACAAAACCGGAAGACCTCAATCCCGTAATGAAGCTGGCGATTCATAGGCAGAAAGCGAAAGTAAGAATTGTTCTCGGCAGAGAGGATGGGGTCGCAAAAAAGACCGGACAAAATAGCCACTACTCATGGTGGCGTTCCCGAAGCTTTCAAATGAGCAGCGGTACCAAGGAAAGCGCATGAAGACGATCAAGCTTTTGCACACGCTGCTTGAATACGACTTCCCACAAGTTTTCGTGGCAAATGACGCAATCGGACGTCGCTATATTTGTATGGTTTGTGACATAACCGAGCGAGGTCATTCTTTTCTCTGCGTCCCGGTTTCAATTGAGCGTTGCGAACAGCTTCTAACAGGAAAGATTGATCTTAGAAGTGTCTACGAAAACCCAGAGGTGTCCGAGTTCTACAAGGCGATACCAGATGATTTAACGGCACAGTTTGAGATCTCATTCCTGCCTTCGTTTCAAGTCACTGCCGATGTACTCCCGGAGCCAGGGCTTGAGTTCTTTTTCAATGACGAGGTCCTTGTAAAGGCTCAAGAGCTAAATGCAACGGTGGCGTTTGCATCTCTATCTGTGCCAGAGTCTAAATACGAACCACGCATCAGAACTCGCAAACTTTCCGCATTCTTGAATATATATCAGTCTGTGATCAAGAATTTGGCGAGAGCTTCTTCGAAGTCGATGGGTAAGCCCATACCTAAAAACGAAGAGCCGTATGAGTCGGACGTATTCGGATTTTGTTTTGGCTCATTTACAGTTCAAGTGCGCAGTTCAGATCCCTGTGACATGCTAGGAGAAAATAAGGCATTAATCGTTGCATTTCAAAGGCTGAATGAGTTCCTCGATGCAGCAGACAATGCAGACAACGCTGTAGAATTCCTTCTGAGTGTCAGGGGGCACGCTGCATCCTCATTACTCGGTTTATTAAATTTCATCGCTGAAAATGACTGCCAACTTACTAACCGCTGGTCCACTCCAGGAATGAGCAAGTCTAGCCAAAGCAAAATTCGAGTTGCGAGCGCTCACAACATTATCCATCGCTGTCGCACCCGTCAGGATATTGGGGTGGAAACCTTAGAGCTCGTAGGGATTGTAGATTCAGCTGACGTTACCGCCGGGGCATGGAAGATCTACGTCGAGGATATCGCTTACAGTGGCGTAGTCAGAGACGGTTCAGGAGTCAATCTTGCTGGGATAATTCTGCGCGACCGCTACATATTTCGCTGTGAAGAACGGATTGAGATGCTGGGAACGGGGCGCGAGGTGAGAAAAATCTATCTCACGGGGTTTGAGCCTGCATCGGAGATATAACTGGGCTGCCTCGTAGATGGTCCCTTGAGCAATCGGCCGATTCCGAGCAACTGCTAAGGGGCGTTTGTAGTCCTTCTGACAGAGGCAACAAACGGCCAACAGCAGCCCTTCAAAATGGCAGAAGAACTAGGGACGATTCAGGGTGACCTGCGGGATGTCAAGAGTCGCTGATGGCGCCTTCACGAGCACAGGCTCGCCAAATTCAACTGTGATATTCCGACCACACTTCAAATGCAAAAACCGAGGACGCCATCCTGGAGTTAGCGCTGAGTCACCTGGTAAAGCAACCCGCTTGCAATACCTCTTGAAGCGCTCAGCCGATCTGGAAGAGGCTGTAAACGATGAAAAGGCTTTATAAAGGGTCATTGGGCCTTTCTTAACGCGAGGCCGCGCTAATTAGGGAAATTGAGATGAGCCAGTTGAACAAAATGGAACAAGAGGTTGTTTACCTATCAGCTGTAAATGAGCTGCTGCGGTCAATGGTTAACTATGAATTGATCACACTCGGTGGTGAGGGCGAGCGTCAAAGCATCCAGTTCAAAACGGTGACGCATCAGCAATTTTTCTTCATCGCGCTTGTGGATTTCTTATCCAAGACTGACGAGAAAGCACTTGTTCCATCGACTCCCTATTTAGGTGCGTTAAGAACAATAACTGAAGCGCCAAACTTCGAAAAAAATGGCTCCGTGCTTGATCTGAAAAAAGCGGTGGACTCTTTCACAACGTGGCTTCAGGCAGAAATTGCCGTCAAGCTTTGGTTGCCATCGATAATTCTGGACACAGAGATACGTGTCACCAGATACCTGGTGCTGAAAATCGCTGGAAATCTTTCCAAGCATAATTCTTTGCGCTCTGTTGGAGTTGCTCAGGATTTACAACGTCTCCTCCGAAAGGCTGGCCATAAGGTTGAGTTGTACCAAGCGATGCTCGTCCAGGAAGAAATTTACGACATATTCCATGATGACATTTGCGCGTATCACGCCAGCACTATCGCTGAGTTCTTGAATGCGCTGTCATGGGGAATTCATAACTACTTGCAGCCGGAGTACACCAGGAGTTTCACCCCCAGTATCGACGAATCTCCTTTCTACGGATTTCAATACCCAACTGATCTTGATCATCATTACGCGAAAATCCGTTACTGGGAACTAATGAATCAGGTTCACTCAGCTCCGATTTTCGAACCGTTCACCGTGACGGAAAACCTAAAAGGACGATACTGAGTCGCTCCTAGTTTCGACAGGGAGTTATCAGCCAATAGAGGACATTCGTGATCGACTGCTTCGAGTCGGTTTCGACAGTCGCTACAGTCAAAAATCGGTAAGAAATGGTCCTATAGTGGACAATTACTCCAAAGGCCACTCGTTTGACTGATAGTCGTTACTTGTTGCCCGCAAAAATTCGCTTTCAAAATTGCGGATCGACAGAAACAACTCCTCAGTTCCAAAGGCCTTTGCTGCTAAACAAAAAGCCATGATACCTCGACAAAAATTGTTCCAAAGATCAGCCCTGTGCTCCGTTTGCCTTTCAGATCCATGCATTCCGCGCATTTTGAACCGGGGCGGAGATCCTTCGTACATATCCATGATTTGCGGTGAGGCGGCATGGACGTACCCAGAATAGGCCTTGCTCACCGTTCTCAATGCGTCTAAGTTCTTACTTGAGCCTTTAGGGCCGCTTACGCATCGATCTAGGTACGCCCGAATTTTTCTCCTTGGAATCATCGCCCGATCTTTGGAAGAAACAATATCGTCATTAGGATCAAATTCTTCTTGAAAGAAATATTCTAAGTATTTCTCTCGCAAGGGAGTCGACTCTCCCGATAGTACCGAGAACGATAGAAACAGGACATCCTCGGTGATCTCGTCAAGAATTCTTTGTAGGGCTGCCTGTTCTTGGAGAAAACCCTCCTCCAAGAGCAGCCTCGCAGCATGAAGTCCGCTCACCAATCGAGCGAGTTTTTGAATCAATGCTTGATGTACCGTTTTCTCTACATAGCGATAAACAAAGGAGCCCTTGTACGGAACCTGCCTTGGCGCAGCAACGAGTGTTGCGAATACATCAACAGTGCGCCCCATATATTCCAACGCTTGCTTAAGTAATTTCGTATTTGTCATAGAAAATGTCTCACCGGGTGAGGTTAATTGGAAAGTATTTTCTTAATCATATGGTTTTGTATCGTTAACACCCAGCCGCGACCGGCAAGAATCGGCCACAAACAAACTAAAAACCCAGCAATGCCTCACCACATTAAGGGTAGGGGCGACTTCAACTAGCTCCCAGTGAGCGATACGAATAAACTAAGCGCACTATTAGATGTATCCATGGATGTTTCTCATATGCCTCTTCATATCTTGCTCTTTTATCCTTTTGCTACATTTAGGACAAACAGCCAAATCCTTTTTTGCGAGCCCCTTCCTTTTTCTATTAACCCATTTATCAGTGCCAAATATGTACGATGGTTCTTCTGTCGGCCATATACGACCGGAAGCAGATTCGTATACGCATAGCTTTCCCAAGAGGAAGCCTGCATTATTTTTGACTCTTAAGTTTATAGTGTCCGACTTACCTGTCTCAATTGTTAGTTTGGTGTAGGCTTTCAATGTGTCAACATGGGAGGCCTTGACAACACCTATGATTTCATCATGCGCAAATAAATAGTCATTCCAACTAATTGGCAACAGAGTGCTTTTTACGCTAACGTCAGGCTCGAAACATGCGTGCTTAAACCATGGAGGGCCTAATGGTGGATCGATCCAGACCGAACCGCCATTATGTCGAATAAAATAAACCTCACTTTTGCAAGTAGGGCAGTGCGTACAAAAACAAGTGCTTTCCAAACTAACAGCAAACCCTGAGTAATCAGTAACCCTTGAGTTACCTGAGCTGATGCAAGCCCCCTGTGTATGTATGGGCGTGCACCTGCCGTTGACATATCGGAATTCAATGACATTACCGCATCGGCTACATATGCTCATTTTCGGACCGCTCAGCTAACTACAAGTATCCGAGAAATACGATACAGTTTCTTTCGGTCGAATATGCCTGACAACCTTCCCTATTCATACGTACCCCGTGTTTGGCTGTGCTGCCTCAGAAACGCTACAGAAAATATGCGGAAAGAAGATAGGATAGGTGCCCACATTCCGTCTTCATTCTTCGCATCCAAGCTCTACCTTGAACCGATTCTGCTGAAAACGTCGGTGCAGGTAAAGCCCTTGTTCAACCACCTTGAAAACTCCTGAGTCGCCCGGGTTGTTAATTCCTATGAGCGACAGCAACGGGTCGATTTCTGCCCGTCGACCGGTTGAATCCACAGCCCTAAGTGGACGTTGGGACGCATGCATGATGTATTGAGCGTAGTCGGGACGGTATTGCGTTGCTAGTGGACCTTATGGGTATGAGGACGGCTTCAAGTTCGTCTACATTCAATCAGAACGAATGATCTCGACATTGATTCAGTATTTGGTCGGGGGCTGAGTGCCCCGACCCGCAGGAATGCTTGATTTGGATCGCTACTACCAGCTTGCCATTAGGAAGACACGGAACTAACACGTGCCCCCAGATCTATCGTCCATGATGGCGAGATTGCTCACTCGGTATGCTGAGCCGGAGCGCCACACCTTCAATGCAGGCGAAGGGTGGCGGTTACGTATGAGACTCTAGGACCGGGGCATTACAAGGCGAGAACTCGGCTGAGCAAAGGTCACCCTCATGTTTCCTTTATTGCACCTAGCGACTTCTATTTTCAGCTCTAGCTTTTCTGGCTGCTTTAATCGTAGCCTTTTTGGATTTAGCCGCATTTTTCCCGGATTTTACTTTAAATCGATCAATTTTTCGTAATAACTGAGGCCCTCCCGCCCTCAGAAACCTAGCGACATCCTCGGCATTTAAGTCCTTGCGCTTAAAATCAACAACCTTTGCGCATGCTCTATCCGACAAACATTCAATACTAGGTGTCATTTCATAGTTCTCTTTGGCCATAACCAACTGCGGCGGGTTAGCGAGATAAGAAATGAACTCTTCCACGGTGGGTTCTGATCCCTTCCAAATCCTTCTCAGTTCAGTCCGTTTTTTAGTTCCTTTCCCATCAAGTCGACCGGCAGTCACCCCAAAAGTTGGTGACTCGAAAAATCTCGCCACAATCGAATCATCCACTATGTAAACACCATCGAGCTCCCCTATCGCGAAGGGCAGAGCATTTACTAAGCAAAAAATCGCCTTTTTGCCCACAGCCTCAGGAAAATCTTTCTCTAGGATATCTGGGTAGTCAACCAATCCCTGTTTCAACCGTTCAACCTGTTTTATATGCCCCTGTAGTTCATTATTGAATCGATATATCGCGATAGGATTCCCCATAGGCAAGCCCCGATTCTTACACTCAAGAAAGAAAACATGGTCCCCCCAAGTGAAGGCAACATCGAAGTCGAATTCATGCTCCTTATTTTCTCCTCGCCTCACCTTTAACTTACGAGGCTCAAAGCCATAACGTAGTAGCATTTCGATAGTGGCCGCTTCATACATCCCGCCTTTCTCTTCGAAATTTGCACCTTCGTTCGCCAAGCTTGAAAAAATAATTTTTATAAAATCAGCTAATAACAGCGAAGGACCGAAAATGAAAAAGTTATCATCGGTGGTCTTCACTAAAGGCTGATCATACAGGTCGCGACTGGATCGTTGGAACGTTGCGCGCTCAATGAATGAGTCAGCTGCAAGCGGAGTCAACCCACAGCGTGTCAGTTCCGCATGCAAGCGAGCATAAGAGATTCGAGGTGTATAGGTGTTTTCCTCCTCATCCAACGTTTCAACAAATTTTTTCAGAACAGCATACCCTCGTATTATTTCCGCAATAGAAAGCACGTCTGATTTAGCTTTCCAAGCATCCATTTTTGTAAGGTGACCAAACATCAATACGGTATGCACCTCATCTACCGACACGTAACCTTTAGGCGATAGTTCCACAAATCCGCTTGACTGACTAACCTTTTCAACTACATTCGTTGTTAGTAAAAGTTTCCTAAAGTTCTGTTCCAGAATCGTGTCGAAACGCTCAGTTGCCAGTATATCTAATACTTCCGAACGTTTCTCAGGCTCAAATTCAAAAGCAACATCATAATCATTTTCTAATTTTGGTCCGCCATCAGCCTCTACGCGTTCCTTCCAGATGGATAATTCATATGAGATCTGCGTTAAACTCCCACCAAGAAACCTAACCCTTTCATCGATCCCCTTCCACAGCCGCCACATATTGGCATTCATGAGATTTGCAACTACCGCCTCTGCCACCCCTTTTTCAGCGGGGGCAAGATATGGAAGCAATACTCGACCTTCAGTATCGAACCACCCCTGGCTGTAAGCCTCGAGCATGACAACATCGCCTACAGCAACTGTAAGGCCATGTATGTTCGAATTAGGATCATATTTTTTCTGATCCGCCCCCTGTACATTGCGATCGACACCCAAGACCCCATTACTTGAGTTGATTTTTCGTTCTAGATCCTTCAAAACATTACGCATAGCAGCATCGACCGCAGCAAGCGCTCCAGAAACCCGCTGTTCCGAAGAGAATCTCGCAGAATCAATTTTAGAGACAACTGAGTGAATCTCTTCATAGCCTCGATCAATCTTTACGAGTTCGAGGCGCATCTGCTGGACCTGATCAATCGCTGTCGCGATACCTCGAGACAGGTAGTAGGCACCCAACTGTTCAAGGAAACGGTCTCTCTTTACTCCGTCATCACCAGGCCTGCGACGAACAATGGAGTCCGCCTGCCATACAAGCAGCAAGATTTCTGAAAAAAATTCAGAACTTGCAGATTGAGTATCCAAAACCTTTTTTAGCCCTTTCCAATCAAGTCGCCTAACGAAAACCTTGATCTCATCAACGTTGCTCCCCATACATACCTCTCCCTAGATGTAATTCCACACCTTCAACAATCACTCGTTTCGTATGCTCTGCACGCTGCCCACTCCTATAAAGCACCACACTTAAGTGATAGGAAATTGCATCGGCCATTTTCTTCGAAGCAGTCCTAAGAAAGATTGCGTGCTATTGGCGACATCTGCTAAGCGCTCACTCGAAAATTATCGGAGAGATCTGTCAATAATAGGTCTGGATCTGCTCAGGCAATACTAAATGTAAAGCGTCTAGCCGTTAGGCAGCAAGGCTGTATCCAAGAGGCGAACACTATTTCGAACAATAGTCTGCTTTGGGTCGATTTTAGCCAGTCGTGGAAGACAGAAATCGGCCAGAAGCGGCCATTTTCGGTCAGTTATGACAGACTACACCCGCCAGCGTGCCTCGCTGCGACTCCAGATCTTTGCCTTGAGTGGGTACCGAGCGCCCCATTCCTTCTCAATGCCACATCTGTCGCATGTCATGTCGCAGATAATTGAGTACCTGCGACAGACTCACGCGAAATCGTAAAGCCGTTACCGTTAGGCCCGAATGAGTCGTCACATAACCCAGGACTTCTGAGACAGATATACTGAATGGGTTCTATCCCATCTGCAGGGATACCGTCCTACACTCACGCAATTGCGCTAAAAGGAAGTTTTGATGATTGTGATCGTAAACCTTTTATTGATCTGTCTAGTGCCCTTCGTCACGTATATTGTTTTCTCGGTCGTGGAGGGAGTTCGAAATAAAGTCCTGACCGGTCTCGGCGGCGCCGCAGCCTTTGTGCTCATCGTCTTTCTCCTGCCGAGTGCGAATGAGAAGGCCACGCAGAACGCTAGCACTGCCTCTAGCGCTCCATACTCCACAGTCGCTCCACGCGAGGAGGCGCCAACTGTGGGGATTACTCTTCGCAACTACAAAGAAAAAGGAGATAGCGTGCAGCTGGAGTGCTCAGGCTCCACCGGCAACATCACATGCAAGCCTAAGAAGTGAATAGAGCCTCAGATCCCGTTTGTCGCTCGGCGTTGCGCGTCCGCTCGCTCGGAGTATCGACGCAATTTTTAGCCGTCTTTGCCGTTTCTGCTACTAATTCTTTTTTGCAAAATTGTGCGCGCGATAATACCTAACCATCGCACTCCGCAGCCTCTCCGCTCTGGCCGGGCCGCACCTGGAGCGGAGTGTTATGCACATGAGTAAACCGATTACTCTATCGTAATGAACTGAATCTTATCTAGGCTGGATTCACTATAACGCTATCGTTATTCTCACTGCGCAGTCCTTGGGCAGATTACTTGTACACGGGCGCCGGCCATCAGCCTGGCCGCTGGCAGCGCGCCGACTCGGCCACCTCCCCGGCCGGCTCTGGGGTGTGGCCTGCTACCAAGATCGTCCCGCCCCCCCACCCAGACCGCACGCGGGCTCGCCATTGGCGCGCAGCACATGGCTACGCAAGGTCGGGCGCCTCTCAGCGTGATCGAAATAGAGGGCGCGCCAAGCGGCTAGCACGGGCGCGGGTTCAGGCTGCTTAATGTTCATGGGACGGGCTCCTTTTGTTAGGGGCAGTGTAGCCGAGCGAATGGTTTTCTAGCTCCAGAGAGCCTTCCCCCCTTGTAAGGCTGGCTTTGGCGAAAGTCGTGCCCCCCCACTAACTCAGCATTCCCTTCCAAGTGAGCAGCATCAGTGGCCTCCTGCACCGGTCATGCTCCGCAGGATCGCGATGCGTTGGCGATCACCTATCCCCTGCAAGGCATTGAGGCTGGCAGCGATCAAATCGGCCTCGACAAACGAACTGAGGGTTGGATGGCTAAGCGGAAAGGGGGCAGGGAAACCCTGACCAATTGCGACCAGGGCGGAGGTATCCGTGTGCCCCACCGCGACATGGGCCACCGCGTCGAGGCGGTTCAATTGTGCGTCGAGGTTGCGTACCAGGTCGCTGGAAATCATGTGGGGATGAATGAACATGCCGGCTCTCCTCATCATGGGTCATGGTGAGCCTGTAGCTTCAGACGTGCTCTTCAGGGTCGTCGAGTCGCGGTTGTAGCCCTCGGCGAGAGGCAGAATTCGGCCGATTCTGTTGAAAACAGTCGGCCATGGTCTCCACGGCAGAAAAATACGCGCCTGAGATTGAAATCTTTACTTTGGGCAGAGGCTTCCGAGCTCGGATTTCACGTAGCAGCGTGTAAAAAAGCATTTTCACCAGTCAATATTCCGGCCATTTGGGCGAACCGACTTTTTCAACAGAATCGGCCATATACGGACATTCGAACGCATCCACCTAATTAAGGGGTTTCAGTGCGCAAGTGAAGGGAGGGGACTAGTTCTGAGCAATCATTCTGGCATCATGGCCAAACTAGAGCCCACTACTCACTAATCTGGAGCAAAATTGTGTCGAGGAACTACTGGGGTTACCGTATCGACAAACGCAATATTATGTTTTTTCGGCAAAAACTAGAGCAAGGTCGCCTGCACCAGGGATGGGGAAAATACCCAGAACAGGAACTGACTAATCCGGACCTAAGCGGTGGTGCTAAACGCAATCTGCCAATCTATAACAAGGTGAAAAAAGGCGACATCCTATTGGTCCCAAGGCTACCTAACTACCATGAGGTGGCCATCGTGGAGGCAACAGACGACTTCAACCTTGGCTATACCTATGCGCCCGATCCTGTGTTCAAGGACTATGGGCACAGTTTTCCGGTCAAGCGGCTCAAGCAGTTTACCCGCAAGAATACCAATGTGTCGGGCAAGATTCGTGCTGCGCTGGGTTCTCTCTCAAGGTTCTGGACCCTGGATGCATGCGCCGAAGAAATTGAAGCTCTGATCACTCTGGATGACGAAGCCATGCGCTCGAGTCAAAGTTTCAGTGATCGCTTTGCCGAGGCGGTTCAAGACAGCTTTTCAGAATCATTTGATGAACAAAAATTCGCTGCTTCGCTATACGAAAAAGTAGAGAACGGTTTCTCCAACGCGGAATGGGAGTTTGCCCTGATTGAAGGGCTCAAACGCCTGTTCCCTGCCCCTTGCAAGGTAGCGCGTCGCGGTGGCCCTGAAGAATTCCATCATGGCACCGATATTTCCATCACGATCCCTGGTTTGACTAATTACAGCTACTTGATCGCCATTCAAGTAAAGGACTACATCGGAAAAGTATCAGAAGCTCCGCTGAATCAACTCAACAAAGCAGATGCTTACTGGAATAACGATCCAAAGGTTCGCTTGATTGACAAGATATTGATAGTGACCAAGGCTCATGCGGAGCAGAATTGTCACCTCGCCGAAAACCAACACGGCATTACGGTTCTGTTTGGTGATGACGTCCAGGCCCTCCTGCTACGAATAGGAAAAGCTTATAAAAGTCTACAAGACTAGCTATCTGAATCATCCTTGGATTCCTAGATGTAGCCGACTGACTGCTTCTGGCCCAGAGTGTGTAAAAACGCTTCACCAAAATTGAAGTATGCGCATCTACGTTAAATCTGAAATTTATCGGCACGTCAGCAGATGTGGATTTCGCGTAGAAACGCGATTTCCAGTCCGATTTTGAGTACTTGTCGCGCTCAAAAACGTTTTTACACAGCCTCGGCCGTATGCCGACGGTTCGAAAACCTCTAGAGTCGTCTACAGAACTAGGGGTGACTCGTGCTTCATTCCCGCACGAGCCGTTCAACACGTGAATACAGCCTTTCGGCCAGTTCCGTTGCGTTTGCCCCGTGGTGCAGCTCTCGGTGGCAATTGGGGCACAATGCCACTGCATTGGTAGTTTTGTCGGAGCCTCCTGATGCCAACCGTTTGACGTGATGAACTTCGAGATACGGCAACCCATTTGGCTTTTCAAACGGGGCTGGCTGGCGGCAACATTCACACTTACCACTTGCTTTTCGGAGGACGAAAGCAACAACCTGAGCGTCGCGCACAAACTGCTCAGTCGCGCGCGCCAGTCTTGCTGGCGAGTCTTGGCCAGCTGGAACTCTATGAAAGTTCTCATGAAAAAGACGATCGCTTTCCCGTTCGAGATCATCTGGACTCATGCACAGAACTGGCTCGGAAGCTACCGATAAAAATATATTAGGGCTACATTTTGAACATAGCGTTGTAAATCCAGCACCGCCCTGCGTTTCAACCCAGTCAGACAGATCTCCGGGGTTGTTTGAGCATATTTTTATGTAGCGTTTTCCCGTAAAGGCACCTTTTGCCATGTTGCTCATGTACTGGCTGATAGTTCGGCACGTTGCACGATGCAATACCATATAGCTAATTGAAATGTTTTTTGTAGTCGTCAAGACAAATCCATTCGGATTGGATGCTATCCAATTTTGGTATTCTGTTTCTTTGTCTTGAAAGAACTCATACGCCATAGGTACCCTTAACCTGCCAAATTTCGTCCCGTATTAAGCTGCATTTTTTCATTGCACAGTATTTGCGGTGACGGTCGCTGATAGTCTAGCGCTTGGCGCACAGGAAACACAATCGAGGGAGACTACGCAGTCCTGCGGCAGGGACCAAGATGTGAAATCCCGCTTTTGGTCGTTACCTGTCTTTCACCAAAGGCAGATAACTTCCAGAAGCCAGTACTTGTTGTGTCTGCGATATCAAGGGCAATTCAATCAATTATCAACAACTGGTAAATTCTCGATTTCGGTGAGGCTAAGATTTTTGTCTCTGATCTCCTTTGCCATTTTTTCGAAAGCCTCCTTTGACGATTCGGGCTGTTGTTCACGAACCTCAAGTACTGCACCAACTACTTCCTCTAATTGTTCATTTTTCAAGAGACCAGTGGATACGGTTCTTCTAATAGTCCGCCCCTCGTTTATCAATACTGCCTTTTTCCCTAGTTGAAGATCTGCGTTGATCTTCTCGATATCAGAGGTAACTAGCACTGATTTTGTCCGTGGTAGCAAGATGTGGGTCGGCTCCGCCCACCGCGGCCCATAGTGGTAAACCGCCGCGTACATTGTTTTTGCGGTTGTGACATCAACACCTGCCGCTCGCATGGCAGTGTAAAAAGCTAAATGAGTCTGCTGCCAACTTCTTTTTTTGTTTACACACGCTACGTCGTGAATAACTGCTGCGTCGCGGTATTGTCCGTCAAGTGGTCCACCCACGACAGACCAGGCTATCTGAGGTATCGAAGCACCATCTGTAACAGTGCCTTTAGGCGCTAGCCAGAACAGTTTCTGAGGCCCAGGACCTGTGTACCCAAAGTCGCTTAACAGTTTTATATCGTGTTTGGCGTGCAGAAACTCAACTCTTAGTGGTCCAGAGAATTTCCCCCAGTCCTCAGCATAAATGTTTGCTGAGAACGCTAACACTATGATTGCCAGTAATCTTCCCATCATCCCTCCTTGAAAAATGCTGAGCATCAGAGTGATGCGAACACCAAATGGATAGTACTAGCAAGGTGATTGCTAACTTCCTTCACGTTAGTAAAGACTCTACGTTCTGTCTAAAAACAAATGAGTACTGGGAAAAAGTAGAACTGTTTCCGGAGCGTTGCGGACCACGTGTGTGATCACGATGTTAAGCGCTATAGGGCTTCAGTCTTGCCCTTATTTATTCGTCGTGTGGACGATTCTTGGCGATAGCGGCTCTTGGTGGCAGGCAGCAATCGGCCCAGAGTGTGTAAAAACGCTCATGACCTCATCGCTTTCGATCATCGACGCTCGTTGACTGAGCGATTGCGCAGTCGATGCCGCGGATCGCATTAGTCGCGACCTGGAACACGCCAACGCTGTTTTTACAGCTCTTGGGATGGGCCAAAATCAGCCTTTTTCAGGCCGTTAGCGCTTTCATCAAACCGTTGGCACCGATGACTTTCATGACCCGCTTCATGTTGTAGGCGAGCACATTCAAACTCATCTCCGCACTCACCCCGGCCAGCTTTCGCGTCAGGAAGTGCGTCGCGCCCATCCATTGGTTGAGCGTCCCGAAGGGATGCTCAACCGTCCGTTTTCGGACTCGCATCATCTCCGGTGCTTTGCTCAGCCGAAGCTGCATCTCCTCCAATACATCTTCATGCTCCCAGCGTCGAACTCGTCGTTCCGTGCTCGGTGTGCACTGCAATTTCAACGCGCAGCCCTGGCATTTCGAACTCCAGTAACGATGCAGCTTCAGACCTTTTTCAACGTAGGAATAGTGCCAGATCAGCGCCTCTCCAGCCGGGCAAATGTATTCGTTTTTTGCCGCGTCATAGACGAAGGCATCGTTATTGAAACGCCCGTCAGCCTTGGCTCCAGAGGTCATCGGCTTGGGCACATAGGCGGTGATGCCTGCATCGTGACAAGCCAGGATTTGTTCGCTTTTGAAATAACCTCGGTCCGCCACCACCGACAACGTTTCTGACGCTATCGCCTCGCGGGCCTGCTTGGCCATTGAACTGAGTTGATCGCGGTCGGAACCGACGTTGGTCACCTCATGGGCAACGATCAAATGGTGCTGAGTATCGACCGCTGTCTGCACGTTGTAGCCGACGATTCCTGTGCCGCGCGTCATCATGGAACGGGCGTCTGGATCGGTCAGTGAGACCTGTTTATCCGGCGATTCATTGAGCTGGATTTCGATCGCTTGAAGCTCCTTCATTTGAGTTTTGAGCTTGGCGATTTTCTCTTCCAGCCACACGGCACTGGGCTCGGAAGCTGTGGGTTCTTGCCGATCGGCAGCATCGAGTGCCGCCAGGTAACGGTTGATACTCGATTCAATTTCTTCCATGCGCCGCTTCAGTTTGGCGCTGGTGAAATTGCGGTCGCGGTTGTTGACTGCTTTGAATTTACTGCCATCGATGGCGACCAGATTTTCTCCAAACAGTCCCAACTGCTGACACAGCACAACGAACTGGCGACAGACGCCTCGGATGGCCTTGCTGTTGTCTTTTCGGAAGTTGGCGATGGTCTTGAAGTCCGGCATCAAACGCCCGGTCAACCACATCAGCTCGACGTTGCGCTGGGCTTCTCGCTCCAAACGTCGGCTCGACTGGATGCGGTTGAGATAGCCGTAGATGTAGATCTTTAGCAAGATCGCGGGGTGGTAAGCAGGCCGGCCAGTATCGGCTGGAATGGCACCTTCAAAACCCAGATTGACCAGGTCGAGTTCGTCGACAAAGACGTCGACTACGCGCACCGGATTGGTATCGCTGACGTAGTCGTCGAGACTCTCGGGAAGTAAGGTGCCTTGGCCTCGATGTTCACCTTGGATAAAGCGCTTAATAGGCGATCCCTGCGATGCAATCCTCAGAAATCATAGCAAGGGTTCGCGAAGGCGTTTTTACACACTCTGGCCCCTTAGCTGCCTGTTGTCCCAAGCAGCAAACGACCCGTACTTGCCGGCGTGACTGGTAGCCGGTGCCAAGGGCGGTCACAAGGAAGCGTCTATGAATACAGGGGCGATTCACTTGCCTACAACTGGTATCTCTAACATTAAGGCTAATACTAAAAGTTCCTAGAGCGGCGTAAGAGGTCAGACGGGCAAAGCCTTGCCACGCAGAGCCGCTGTACATCGGTTCGGCGAATCAGTCAACGAAACGCGCTCAGGTCACTCGAATCGATAACCCCGCCGCGCCTTGGTCCTCGACACAAACGCCACCCTGGCTCATCAGATCATCGGCAATATCGGCGATCACCTGAAAACCAGCGAGGTTGGCCCAAGTGCCGTTGGCGGCGGCCAAATCAGCGAGCGCCACGTCCAGCCGCTCGAAATATGGCGCGTACCAACTGCCGCTCAGCATCTTTGCGGTTTCAGGGAGATCGCGCCAAGTCCGCGCAGTGCCATTCAGCGCACCCAGCAGGTAACTACCAAGCACCATCAGCCTTGCGTAGGCCAAGTGCACATCAAACAAAACACGCTCAAGATCGGCGTGGTTACGATAGTCGGCCACCAAATCCCGCGAGCGCTGCGTGACGCTCGCCAGGTACCGCAAGAAGTTCAGCTCATAGCGGGGCGTTGGGTCTTCACCATAATTCGCGGCAATCCAACAGGCCCCGTATTCATTCCAGCAGCGATTGATTACCAACCGACGCAGCGACGCATAGAGCCCCCCGGGATCTTGCACAAATAACTCGCTGGTGAACTTCTGCGCCAGCGTCTCGATAACCTCGGCGTGCGCGCACTCATGAGCCAGAAGGTGCACTGATTGATTATGGCCACGTGCCAACTGATCCCGCAGCGGGAGCATGTCCAGCACATTCAGGATGATATGGCTCTTAACCCGCCCATCACGTAGCACGGGGATAGCCCGACCACCGCCGAATCCCTGATTACTCTCGATGGACGTGTTACTTGACGAGTCCTGATTTGACGCTCGCCCAAAACCTCGATCCAGCCCTCGCAAGGCTTGCTCGTAGTGAATGTGCGCACCGACCTCCTCAACGCCTCTCAGGTTGATACCCTGACTTATCCAAGCAATGTTCTCTGTAAGCGCAGCCAATAGACGCTGGTTGGTCTCACTTGGCAAGCCATTCACCACAATGGCATAGCCACTCGTAGCTAACGAGTCAATATTCATTCGGGCTACCCCATGGTCAAGAGTCCCTGTTCGCCTTGAGAATCTACTTGTTGTCGCGCGTCTCAGCCAGACCGCTGGGCAGCGCGAACACCCGCAGCCACTCACTAGGCTGCGCAGCCTAGGCGCTAGTGTTGCTCGACAGCATCACTTGGGGGGAGGGGAAAAGTCTGGAGCTTTCGCCTCAAAGACCGCTCCGGAAAACTATCTCGCATTAATTCGTAGAATTTTTGTCCATGCAAGATTTTTGGTCTATGCAAAAAGTTGACGGCCTCAATGGCTGTCGCGCCACCCTGAGAGAGGAGTAAAAGTCTGAGGCTTTTCGCCAAAGGCCGCTCCCAATCCTTTCTTAAAATTCTAACCGCTAGCCGCATAGTTACAGCGTTCTGCCGCAAACCAAATCAAGCCACCAGCCGTGCCCATCTTCAGTGCCACCGATCTGATGCATTGGGAATCCATCGCGTGCGGACGAGGCGGCCCCACTCCAATGATTACTCCAAGACTGAAGGAGTAGGTAAAAAGCTCAGAACCGACAACCCTCGAACGATAGGAAAAGCGTTGTTTAATCGCCAACCCGGAAACGCTATCGTGCACGCGAACGAGACCGCTCATTACTAGCAAGGAATTAATTAGACACCCACCCGCTGTACATTCTGCTGGAGGGGCAATTTTTCAGTGGGGTAAAAGGTGGGGTAAATTCACAAATGAAAAAGGCCGGTGCTTTCGCTACCGACCTAACTCATTGAAAAATATGGTCGGGACGGAGTGATTCGAACACTCGACCCCTAGCACCCCATGCTAGTGCGCTACCGGACTGCGCTACGCCCCGACTAGGCGTGAAACCGTCCTTCACCTCGAAGGACGCTCAAGAATATATCGCAAGCTTTTGAAAACTGGAAGTATTTAAAAGCAGGAAATTATTTCTTGAGAACCACCAGAACATCTTCCAACTCAGCGATCATCTGGCGAATCATTTGCTTGTATTGCGTGGTGTCGTCTTTGGCTTCATCGCCGGACAAACGCAAGCGTGCGCCGCCGATGGTGAACCCTTGATCGTAAAGAAGCGCGCGGATCTGCCGGATCATCAGCACATCCTGGCGCTGATAATACCGGCGATTGCCGCGGCGTTTGACGGGGTTGAGTTGAGGAAACTCCTGCTCCCAATAGCGCAGCACATGCGGTTTGACCGCACAAAGCTCGCTGACTTCACCAATGGTGAAGTAGCGTTTGCCTGGGATGACGGGTAGCTCGTCGTTATGACTTGGTTCCAGCATAAGCCTCAACTCGGGCCTTCAACTTCTGCCCTGGACGAAAGGTGACCACACGGCGAGCCGTGATCGGGATTTCTTCTCCCGTTTTCGGATTGCGGCCAGGCCGCTGGCGTTTGTCCCGAAGGTCGAAATTGCCGAAACCGGACAATTTGACTTGTTCGTTGTCTTCAAGAGCGTGCCTGATTTCCTCGAAAAACAGCTCAACCAATTCCTTGGCTTCCCGTTTGTTCAGGCCCAACTCTTCATACAGACGTTCCGCCATCTCAGCTTTCGTCAAAGCCCCCATACGTCACTTCCTTAACGTGGCGTCCAACCTTTTTTCGAGCGAGGTGAGGATGTTTTGCGTCGTGGTATTCACCTCATCGTCATTAAGAGTGCGCGATGGATGCTGCCAGGTCAAGCCAACTGCAAGGCTTTTTCTATCAGGATCAATGCCTTTACCCTGATACACGTCAAATAGCCTTAGGTCTGTCAGCCATTCGCCTGCATTTTCACGGATTACGTCCAATACAGCCGAGGCTGCGACGTCTTTGTGCGCGATCAGTGCCAAGTCACGACGAACTTCAGGAAAGCGCGATAACTCGTGGAATTTAGGCATTTTGCCCGAGGCCACTTCCGCCAGAACCATCTCGAAAACAAACACTGGACGATCCAGACCCAGGGTTTTCGACAACTCAGGGTGAATTGCGCCGATGAAGCCAACCAGACGCCCGTCACGTTCGATGCGCGCGGTTTGACCCGGATGCAACGCTGGGTGTTTACCAGGCACGAAAGTGAATGCACCCAGCGCACCGGCGAAGCCCAGCACCGCTTCCACGTCAGCCTTGACGTCGAAGAAGTCGACGACATCGCGACCTTGCGCCCAGCCTTCCGGCAGGCGGCTGCCGCAAACGACACCGGCCAGCATCGGCTCTTGCTTCAAGCCCTCGAGCTGACCGACGAAGCGCAGACCGCTCTCGAACAGACGAACGCGATCCTGCTGACGGTTCAGGTTGTGCTGAAGCGCCTTGACCAGACCAGGCCACAGCGACGAACGCATGGCAGCCATGTCGTTGGAAATCGGGTTAGCCAACAACAGCGGTTCAACACCCGGGTTAAACAATTCGAACTGTTTCGGATCGATGAAGCTGTAGGTGATCGCTTCCTGATAACCACGAGCAACCAGCAGACGACGCAGTTCCGGCAAGTCGCTACGGGCTTCCGCCTTGGCTTGCGGCGCCAGACGCGCTTGCGGATAACGAACCGGCAAGCGGTTATAACCATAAAGACGCGCCAACTCTTCGATCAGGTCGACTTCCAGGCTGATATCGAAGCGATGGCTTGGCACTTCTACGCGCCACTGCCCTGCCCCGTCAGCGGTAATGGTCAGGCCCAAAGCGCTGAGCAGACGCTCAACTTCAGCCGAGTCCATTTCCATGCCCAGCATCTGGGTGATGCGTTGAGCCCGCAGGGTAATCGGGGCGATCGACGGCAGGTGCTGCTCACTCACGGTTTCGATGATCGGGCCGGCTTCGCCACCGGTGATTTCCAGCAGCAGGCCAGTGGCGCGCTCCATGGCTTCACGGGCGAGCTGCCAGTCCACGCCACGCTCGTAGCGGTGCGATGCATCGGTGTGCAGGCCATAGGAACGGGCCTTGCCAGCGACGGCGATCTGATCGAAGAACGCGCTTTCCAGGAAGATATCGCGAGTGGTCGCGGTGTTGACGCCGCTATGCTCGCCCCCCATGACGCCGGCAATTGCCAGTGCGCGGGTGTGGTCGGCGATCACCAGCGTATCGCTACGCAGGCTAACTTCCTGACCGTCAAGCAGTACCAGCTTCTCGCCTTCTTCAGCCATGCGCACACGAATGCCGCCATTGATTTCGGCCAGATCGAAAGCGTGCAGCGGTTGACCCAACTCCAGCATCACGTAGTTGGTGATATCGACGGCGGCGTCGATGCTGCGCACGTCAGCACGGCGCAGACGCTCGACCATCCACAGCGGTGTAGGCTTTGACAGGTCGACGTTACGGATCACACGACCCAGGTAACGCGGGCAGGCCGCCGGCGCCAGCACCTCAACCGATCGCACTTCGTCATGGACCGCTGGAACGCTTGCAACCACCGGACGAGTGACTTGAGCGGCATACAGCGCGCCAACTTCACGGGCCAGACCCGCCAGAGACAGGCAGTCACCGCGGTTCGGGGTCAGGTCGACCTCGATGCTGGCGTCTTCCAGGTTCAGGTATTCACGAATGTCCTGACCCACCGGCGCATCTGCCGGCAGCTCCATCAGACCATCGTTACCTTCGCCCACTTGCAGCTCGGCTTGCGAGCACAGCATGCCGTTGGACTCAACGCCCCGCAGCTTGGCTTTCTTGATCTTGAAGTCGCCCGGCAATTCGGCGCCGATGGTGGCGAACGGGATCTTCAGGCCCGGGCGCACGTTGGGTGCACCGCATACAACCTGGAAGGTCTCCGAACCGTTGCTGACCTGGCAAACGCGCAGCTTGTCGGCGTCCGGGTGCTGTTCGGTACTAAGCACCTCGCCCACGATCACGCCACTGAAAACACCGGCGGCCGGCGTTACGCTATCGACCTCAAGACCGGCCATCGACAGACGAGCAACCAGCTCGTCGCGACTTACCTGCGGGCTAACCCAGCCACGCAGCCATTGTTCACTGAATTTCATCCTGCTCTCCTAAGAATTCGTTACGACTAGCGAAATTGCGCGAGGAACCGCAAGTCGTTGTCGAAGAACAGACGCAAGTCGTTCACGCCGTAACGCAGCATGGCCAGACGCTCAACACCCATGCCGAAGGCAAAGCCCGAAAACTCTTCCGGGTCAATCCCGGACATACGCAGCACGTTCGGGTGAACCATGCCGCAGCCCATGACTTCCAGCCAACCGGTCTGTTTGCAGACACGACAGCCTTTACCGCTGCACATCACGCATTCCATGTCGACTTCAGCGGATGGCTCAGTGAACGGGAAGTACGAAGGGCGGAAACGCACGGCCAACTCTTTTTCGAAGAACACCCGCAGAAATTCTTCGATGGTGCCTTTGAGGTCGGCGAAATTGATGTCGCGATCGACCAACAGACCTTCGACCTGGTGGAACATCGGCGAGTGGGTGATATCCGAGTCGCTACGGTACACACGGCCTGGGCAGACGATGCGGATCGGCGGCTGTTTTGACTCCATGGTGCGGACCTGTACCGGCGAGGTATGGGTGCGCAGCAACATGTTGGCATTGAAATAGAAGGTATCGTGCATCGACCGGGCCGGGTGGTGGCCTGGGATGTTGAGCGCTTCGAAGTTGTGGTAATCGTCTTCGACCTCAGGGCCTTCGGCGATGCCGTAGCCGATATGGGTGAAGAATTGTTCAATACGTTCCAGAGTACGAGTAACCGGGTGCAGACCACCGGAGGTCTGACCACGGCCAGGCAGGGTTACGTCAATGGACTCCGCAGACAGTTTGGCAGCCAGGTCGGCTTCCTCAAACAGTGCCTTGCGTGCATTGAGAACCTCTGTGACACGCTCCTTGGCAACGTTGATCAGCGCGCCGACTTGCGGACGCTCTTCTGCCGGCAAATTCCCCAGGGTCTTCATCACCTGAGTCAACTCACCCTTCTTGCCAAGGTAGTGAACCCGGATTTGCTCCAGGGCATTGATATCTTCAGCGCTTTGCACAGCCTCTAGTGCTTGAGAGACGAGCGCATCCAGGTTTTCCATGTACAGACTCCAGATACAAAATAGGGGAAGAGCTTGAAGGCTCTTCCCCTATTTATGACGTTTAACACCTGACCCCACAGATGCGAGGCCGGGTGACTGTCGGGGGTACTTAAGCCAAGGTGGCTTTAGCTTTCTCGACAATCGCAGCAAACGCCGCTTTTTCGTTCACTGCCAGATCAGCCAGAACCTTACGGTCGATCTCGATGGACGCTTTTTTCAGGCCGGCGATGAAACGGCTGTAGGACAGACCGTTGATACGAGCACCAGCGTTGATACGAGCGATCCACAGAGCGCGGAACTGACGTTTTTTCTGACGACGGTCACGGTAGGCGTATTGGCCTGCCTTGATTACCGCTTGCTTGGCAACACGGAATACGCGGGAGCGTGCGCCGTAGTAGCCTTTAGCAAGTTTCAGAATTTTTTTGTGACGCTTACGGGCAATGACGCCACGCTTTACACGAGCCATGAGTTACTTCCTCTATTCTTGACTAAAATTAACGAAGGCGCAGCATGCGCTCGACTTTTGCCACGTCAGACGGATGCAGCAAGCTGCTACCGCGCAGTTGACGCTTACGCTTGGTCGACATTTTGGTCAGGATGTGGCTCTTGAAAGCGTGCTTGTGCTTGATACCGTTAGCAGTTTTCAGAAACCGCTTAGCAGCACCACTTTTGGTCTTCATTTTTGGCATGTTCGGATACTCCGCATTCAGTTGATAAACATAATCAGAAGGCCTGCCGTGCCCTGTTGATTACTTCTTCTTTTTCGGGGCGATGACCATAATCAGTTGGCGTCCTTCCATCTTAGGATGCTGTTCGACCGAACCGTACTCGAGCAAGTCACCTTCAACTCGCTTGAGGAGTTCCATCCCCAGCTCCTGGTGGGCCATCTCACGGCCGCGGAATCGCAAGGATACCTTGGCCCTGTCCCCATCACTCAGGAAACGTACCAGGTTGCGCAGTTTTACCTGGTAATCCCCTTCCTCCGTCCCTGGACGAAACTTGATTTCTTTAACCTGAATCTGCTTCTGGTTTTTCTTGGCCGCAGCAATCTGCTTCTTCTTTTCGAAGATCGATTTGCCGTAGTCCATCAGTTTGCAAACAGGGGGTACTGCATCGGCGGAAATTTCCACCAGATCCAGCTTGGCCTCTTCAGCCTTAAGAAGCGCGTCTTCAATTGACACAATCCCAAGCTGTTCACCTTCAGCCCCAATTAACCGAACCTCGCGTGCCGAGATATTCTCGTTGATCGGGGCTTTCGGTGCAGCTCGTTTATCTTGTCTCATTTCACGCTTAATAATAATTACTCCGAATCTGGGCGACCACGCCGGGAAACCGCTTGCGCGAGAAACTCAGCGAACTGGGCGACGGGCATCGAGCCCAGGTCAGCACCTTCACGAGTACGCACAGCGACAGTCTGCATCTCGACTTCCCGATCTCCGATAACCAAGAGATAAGGAACCTTGAGCAAAGTATGCTCGCGGATTTTAAAGCCGATCTTTTCATTTCTCAAGTCAGACTTGGCACGAAATCCGCTTTCGTTGAGAGTTTTTTCAACTTCGGCGGCAAAATCTGCCTGTTTATCAGTGATGTTCATGATCACTGCCTGGGTCGGAGCCAGCCACGCGGGGAATGCCCCTTCGTAGTGCTCGATCAGGATTCCGACGAAACGTTCGAAGGAGCCCAGGATCGCCCGGTGCAACATTACCGGGTGCTTGCGACTGTTGTCTTCGGAGACGTATTCGGCTCCCAAACGGACAGGCAGGTTAAAATCGAGCTGCAGAGTACCACACTGCCAGACACGGCCAAGGCAATCTTTCAGCGAGAACTCGATTTTCGGACCGTAGAATGCACCTTCACCTGGCTGCAGATCGTACGGCAGGCCCGCACTATCAAGGGCTGCGGCCAATGCAGCTTCGGCGCGATCCCACAGCTCGTCGGAACCGACGCGTTTTTCCGGACGAGTGGACAGCTTCATCTCGACATCTTTAAAGCCGAAATCGGCGTAGACGTCCATGGTCAGCTTGATAAACGCAGCGGATTCAGCCTGCATCTGCTCTTCAGTGCAGAAGATGTGAGCGTCATCCTGAGTGAATGCACGGACGCGCATGATGCCGTGCAATGCACCCGACGGCTCGTTACGGTGGCATGCGCCGAATTCGGCCAGACGCATCGGCAACTCGCGGTAGCTTTTCAGACCTTGATTGAACACCTGCACGTGGCAAGGGCAGTTCATTGGCTTGATGGCGTAGTCGCGGTTTTCCGACTGGGTGGTGAACATGTTGTCGGCGTAGTTGGCCCAGTGCCCGGATTTCTCCCACAGGCTGCGGTCAACGACCTGAGGTGTCTTGATCTCAAGGTAACCGTTGTCGCGCTGAACCTTGCGCATGTACTGCTCAAGTACTTGGTACAGAGTCCAGCCATTCGGGTGCCAGAACACCATGCCCGGCGACTCTTCCTGGGTGTGGAACAGGCCCAGGCGCTTGCCGATCTTGCGGTGATCGCGCTTTTCAGCTTCTTCGATACGCTGAATGTACGCAGCCAGTTGTTTCTTGTCGGCCCATGCGGTGCCGTAAACGCGCTGCAATTGCTCGTTCTTGGCATCGCCACGCCAGTAGGCGCCGGACAACTTGGTCAACTTGAAGGATTTCAGGAAGCGGGTGTTCGGCACGTGCGGACCGCGGCACATGTCGACGTATTCTTCGTGATAATACAGGCCCATAGCCTGCTCGTTCGGCATGTCTTCGACCAGGCGCAACTTGTAGTCTTCGCCTCGGGCCTTGAACACTTCAATCACTTCGGCACGCGGAGTGACTTTTTTGATCACGTCGTAATCTTTCTCGATCAGCTGCTGCATGCGCTGTTCGATAGCGGCCAGGTCGTCCGGAGTGAAAGGACGCTCAAAGGCGATGTCGTAATAGAAGCCTTCATCAATGACCGGACCAATAACCATCTTGGCCGTCGGATACAGTTGTTTGACTGCGTGACCGACCAGGTGGGCGCAAGAGTGGCGGATGATCTCCAACCCCTCTTCATCCTTGGGCGTGATGATTTGCAGCGTGGCGTCGCTGTTGATGATGTCGCTGGCATCGACCAGTTTGCCATCGACCTTGCCTGCTACAGTGGCCTTGGCCAGGCCGGCACCAATGGATGCGGCGACCTCGGCTACGGAAACCGGATGATCGAATGAACGTTGACTGCCGTCGGGAAGAGTAATAGTTGGCATGGCGCCTCCTCTCCTAGTGGTGACCCCTACCAAAGGTCACGTGGGTTGGGATGAGCCAGTACAAGATCCGATCCAGGCCATTCAATGACGAACGCCTGCCTTACAGCGGCAGGAGCCTTGCGGCCAACCGGAAACCGAACCAGAGTGACTGGGGTTCAAATCAGGGTTAATCGTGCTTTAGCCGCTGCCGGGACTGAAGGTCAACCGGAGCCTGCAAACGCCCGAGCGACGCATGCTAGCACAGATGAACGGTTGCCACGGCGTGCAGGTTTTGTAGCTGGGTAAAATGGCTGTTTTTATGCCAGAGTGCTGAACTTGAAGTGCACTATCGCTCTCAGATAACAAGACATTTGACCCACAAGGAGTATCTCAGCATGCGTCTGAATCGTTTATTCGCAGTCGTCGCCCCCGTCATTCTCCTGCT
Source organism: Pseudomonas sp. C32 (assembly GCF_030417915.1). Lineage (NCBI taxonomy): Bacteria > Pseudomonadati > Pseudomonadota > Gammaproteobacteria > Pseudomonadales > Pseudomonadaceae > Pseudomonas > Pseudomonas sp. C32. Next base: position 102,286 of record NZ_JAUHUK010000015.1, read on the forward strand.
GCCACTGGCCGCCCATGCAGAATGGCCGAAAGGCGAACGGGAGAAATACATGGCTCAGTGTGTTCCTGCCGCTGCCGAGAAGATTGGTACACCCGCAGCGAAATCCCACTGCGCCTGCGGTGCCGATGCGATCAAGTCGTACCCTGCCGCCGATATTCAGTCCCTGATGAACAACACGGCCAGCGACACTTTGAAGCAGCAGGCACTGAGCAAAATTGCAGCCTGCAAGGCCACCAACAAAGAGCAAAAATAAGCTCGCCCTCGCGCTTTCAACCCCTGAAATACTGTTAAAAAGCTGCTGAAACAGGCCCTTTCGTACAATTTATTCAGGTTTTTCAGCTTTTTTTATCGCCTTAACTTTCGACTGAAAGCCTTATAGATCGGGGCTTTCAGCCGCCAAAGGACACAAAGAAAACACGACTGGTTGGCAAACAGTGCGTCCGGGGGGCTCCCAAAGCGAACATTTCGACTATGATACTCGGGTGTGCCCAGTTGGCCTGAGCAGCACAGTACTACTGAAAATATATGTTTCTTGGAGATACACCATGTCTAATCGCCAAACCGGCACCGTTAAATGGTTCAACGATGAAAAAGGCTTCGGCTTCATCACTCCTCAAGGTGGCGGTGACGACCTGTTCGTACACTTCAAAGCTATCGAAAGCGACGGTTTCAAAAGCCTGAAAGAAGGCCAGACTGTTTCCTTCGTGGCTGAGAAAGGCCAAAAGGGTATGCAAGCTGCTCAAGTTCGCCCAGAGTAATTTCCAGGCGCACTAAAAAAACCCCGTCCATGTGACGGGGTTTTTTATGGATGAAACAAAAGCGTGAGTGGTCAGCCGCAGTTGACGCGGGTGACGACCCGATTGGCATCGGTGTTCAGATTCAGTCGATCGGAACGGTATTCCAGCGTCACCATATCGGTTGGCAAGAGGAACCGTGCATTTTGTGCCCCGGCGCGAGTACGCGCCTGCTCCAAAAGTTCTGGCGATGCCTTTTTGCCAATGGTGAATTCGGCAGCCTTTGCCTCACAACGGCTGTGACCCGTGTCAGTTGTCGTAGCAGTGCCTGCTGTCGACTCCGTGGAGGTAGTGTTGCAACCGGCCAGTGTGGCAGCGGCCAACAAAGCACCCAATGACGCGAGCTTCCAAGGCATGAAGCCTCCTTATTCAATGATTAAGCTGAGATCGTGCGACAACCAGGCTGGCGTTTGGTTTCACAAGGAGCACTGACACCGCGCCCCTGATCCGGACGAGCCGCGATTCTGCCTGAGTGCCGCCCTCCCCTTAACCATTCAATCGTGACTGAATATGAACGACGGTCAATAAACGTCAATGTAGTCGTACGCAGGATTTGGCCAGTTATCTTTCAACGCATTGAAGATTTGCATGACCCAGACTTCATCGCTAGCTGCAACCAGCCCGACGTAGCCTGAACCCTTGGCCCACGTTTCGAGACGAAACAACAACCCGTCGATATCGGTGCCGCCCACGACACCCGAGGAAATATAGGCAACCCCTCCCTTGGTGACCCGCAATTGGGTATGTTCATCGTCACTGGCACCTGCCAGCATCTGACGCACAGCGTCAAGGGTCAGGCCATCTGGGGAGTTCAAATCGATCTGCACGGCACGTTCCTTGAATTTTCGTCAAAGACCAAGTGTCGCATAGCGCTCCAATCATGCCTAAGTCGGAGTGCCAAACGCCCCGCAAAATGCTTAACTCGACGCTCAATCCCCCAGACTTCACGAGCGCCATCATGACCACTGTAAGCATCGACGCCGACATCAAGGCCAAGTGGCAGGACGGCCACAGCTCATACAGCCCCGGCAGCACCGAAGAGCTGGCCATTATCGGTATCGATCTGTTGGTCAGGGACCTGGGAGCCGACGCCGCCCAATCGTTTATCGAACAGGTTTTCGAAAAGCATCTGGCAGACCAACGGGCCGCAACGGATATCGGGCGGGGGTAAACCCCGCAGGGCCAGCACCTGCGGGCGCTAAAACCTATTTCAATCGCGCCAGGCGCTCGCTCAACAGATCGAAGAAGCCTTGAGCGTCTCCGCTTTCAACCCAGAAAGCGTTCTTCGGCGCCTTGAGTCCGTCATACCAGTCAACGATGGTTTGACCGAACGTCGGCCCCTCGCGACTATCGATCACCACATTGACCGAGCGACCGCTGAACAACTCGGGCTTGAGCAGGTAGGCGACGACCGTGGCATCGTGCACCGGACCACCCGGAATGCCGTAATGCTCCATATCACCCTTGACGTATTCATTGAGAATGTCGCTCACGAGCTTGCTGGCCTTATTGTTCAGGACGGCTATTTGCTGCAGTCGCGATTCGCTGGTGAGAATCTTGTGGGTCACGTCCAGCGGCAGGTAGGTCAGTTTCACGCCACTTTTGAGTACCACTTCGGCAGCCTGCGGGTCGGCGAACAGGTTGAACTCCGCCACGGGCGTGATATTGCCACCATTGAAGTGTGCACCACCCATGATCACCACTTCCTTGATGCCCTGGACGATTTCAGGTTCCTGGATCAACGCCAGGGCCAGGTTGGTCTGCGGGCCCAGCATGGCAATGGTGATGCTATGGGGCTTGGCCGCCTTCAGGGTCTCGATCAGATAAGCCACCGCGCTGCCCTGGGCCAAGCCCTTTTTCGGCTCATGCACGGTGACACCCGACAGACCTTCCTTGCCATGGATGTCCTCGGCGTAGATCGGTGTGCGCATCAGCGGTTTCGGCGCGCCCGCATAAACAGGCACCTCTTCCCGCCCGGCCCACTCCCGGGCGAGCCGTGCATTGCGCGAGGTTTTATCCAGACGAACATTGCCTGCAACAGTGGTCAACGCACGAACATTCAGTTCATCCGGCGAAGCCAGCGCAAACAGCAAGGCGACCACGTCATCGGCCCCCGGATCGGTGTCGATGATCAGGTCGATTTTTTCCGCCGACTGGGCGTTTGTTGCAGCAATAACGGACAAAAGCAGCAGACTCCGGAACAAATGGTGCAGTTTCTTAGCATAGCGGTACATGGCGCACTCCTTGTGCATTGGAAAATCAAAAGCGATTCAGAACGTTACTCCGGCAATCAGAGCAATATTGCAGTACGGCTGACATTCACCGGTCCGAACAATCGCCCTCGCCTGGCGACTGAGGGCTTTGAACTGCTCATGACTGAGCCACTCCCGCTGGCCCAGCGCCCCTTCAGCGCTCAGCTCATCAAGCACAGCCAGCGCTGACGGTTTTTTCTCGAGAATCTCCTGCGCCAGTACATGCCTTTCGACCTGCATTTCGCTGAGCACAACCTTCAAGGTGCTGACAAAATCCGGAATACCCTGGGTCAAGGCCAGGTCGATCAGCTCCACACCCGGCGGCACCGGCAAACCGGCGTCAGCGATTATCACGATGTCGCCATGCCCCAATGACGCGATCAGCCGCGACAGCGCAACGTTCAACAGCGGTGTCTTTTTCATGAGGTTTTGAACACCGTGACTTCGGACAGGGTGGGAATCGAGGGTTGTGCACCAGCACGGGTGACCGACAGCGCTGCGGCGACCTGTCCGAAGCGAATCGCTTCGGCTTCGCCTTTGCCAGCCGCCAACGCTGCAGCAAAGCCGCCGACAAACGTATCCCCAGCCGCCGTTGTATCAACCGCTTTCACGACAGGCGCCAGGAAGTGTTCGAAACCATCACCACTCGCGAACAATGATCCTTGGGCACCAAGCGTGATGATCACCTTGCCAGCTCCCATTGCTATCAGTCTGGTCGCGGCGGCTTCAGCGCTTTGCAGAGAATCCACCGGCAAACCACTCAAGGCCGACGCTTCGCTTTCGTTGGGAATCAGGTAATCGATCGAGGCATACCAATCAGCCGGCAGCGGCTGACTGGCCGGCGCCGGGTTCAGGATCACGGTTTTGCCTAACTCACGACCGCGCTTGAGCGCGTGGCCGACCGTGGCGTCCGGCACTTCAAGCTGACAAATGATCACATCGGCAGCTTGCAGTACGGCATCAAAACAACCGATCAACGCGGGTGTCAGCGCACCATTGGCGCCAGCGACAATAACGATCGCGTTCTGGCTGTTATCGTCGACCACGATCAACGCCACGCCACTGGAGCCATCAACCGTGCTGACCGCCTGACAATCGATCTGTTCAGCCAGCAAGGCTCCACGCAACGCTTCGCCGTAGGCATCGCTCCCCACGCAACCGACCATCGAGACTTGAGCCCCCAGTCTTGCCGCGGCCACGGCCTGGTTTGCGCCCTTTCCACCGGAAACCGTAGCAAACGATTCGCCGATCAAAGTTTCACCACCACGCGGCAGCCGTGGCGCCCGAGTGACCAGGTCCATGTTCAGGCTGCCTATTACCACTACGTTTGCTGGCATACAGTACTCATTCATTCAGTTTCAGCGGTATTCGTCGAACACGCCGGGCAACGGAGCCGTCGATTCGCGCACAACAATGCTCGGCGTCACGATCCGTTGCTCAGTGACCAGATCCGGCGTGGCAATGCGCCGCAAAAGCACTTCTGCGGCCATCTCGCCCAGCTGCAGGATCGACTGTCCCACAGTGGTCAACGCCGGATAGACGTAGCGACTCATCTGAATATCGTCAAAGCCAATCACTGACAGCTGCGTCGGCACACGGATGTTGCGCTCGGCGGCGGCTCGTAACACGCCGATACCGATCATGTCGTTGCCCGCAAAAATGGCGCTGGGCGGGTTCTGGGCCAACAGGATTGCCGCGGCGTTGTAACCGCCGGTGCTGGTGAAGTCGCTTTCCAGCATGCGTTCGCGGGGCACTTCCACGCCTGCGTCTTTAAGGGCCCGGCAAAAACCGGACAGACGCATTTGCGCCACACTGGTGGTTGCCGGGCCGCTGATCGTTGCGATATCTCGATGCCCCAACTCCAGCAAGTGCCGGGTCGCCAGATAAGCACCATATTCATGATCGATTCGCACCAGATCGGCATCGACGCCTTCCAAGCCTCGGTCGACGATCACCATCGGCGTGCGCACACCCGCCAAACCTTGCGCCAGGCTACTGTCTCCACCGGCCGAGGCGACGATCAGGCCGTCGATGCGTTTTTCCAGCAATACGCGCAGGTAGCTGCGCTGCTTTTGCGGGTTGTCGTCAGAGTTGCAGAGGATCACGCAGTAACCATTGCGCTCACAGTAATCCTCGATGCCCCGCGCCAGTTCGGCGAAATACGGGTTGAGACTGTTGGGCACCAGCAAACCAATGGTCGCCGTAGTTTTGGCCTTGAGTGAGCGGGCCACGGCACTGGGTACGTAGTCGAGGGTCTTGATCGCCTCTTCGACCTTGATCCGTACGTCCTTGCTGACTGGCCGGGTGTTGTTCACCACATGGGAAACCGTGGTGTAGGAAATTCCCGCGAGCGCAGCCACATCTTTGATCGTTGCCATGACTCAGGACCGCCGGCTTGCGCGCTGACTGCGATAAGTATCGAGCACCACCGCCACTACGATTACCGCACCGGTGATGATGCGCTTGGTCGGTTCAGTGGCGCCAATCTGCGCCAGGCCGGCCGCCAATACGGAAATGATCAATACACCAAAGAATGTGCTGATGACCGAGCCGCGTCCACCCATCAGGCTGGTCCCGCCGATCACGACCGCTGCGATCACTTGCAGCTCCAGACCGGAACCGGCATTGGGGTCCGCCGCCTCCAGGCGCGAAATCTGGAACAGTGCAGCAACACCGGCCAACAGCCCCATGAGGCTGAACACCAGAATCTTGTAGGGCTTGGGATTGATCCCAGCCAGACGCACCGCCTCTTCGTTGGTACCGATGCCAATGAGATAACGACCGAACACGGTACGGGTCAACACCGCCTGGGCGATGAATATGATCAGCAAAGCGATGATGAACGACGGGGAAATGCCGAAGGCGATCGGGTTGGATAACCAGGCAAACGCGTCGCCGATGTAGGCCGTGCGCGAACCGGTCATTTGATACGCCACACCCCGGGCCATCTCCAGCACACCGAGGGACACAATGAACGACGGAATGCGCCACGCCACAGTGATCGAACCGGTGACGGTCCCGGCCAACGCCGCCGCGGCCATGCCGAGCAACGCTGCGGGCAGGACGCTCCAGCCCCAGCCGAGAATGGCCACGCTGACCGTCGAAGCCGCGAGCGCCAGCACTGACCCTACCGACAGATCGATACCGCCGATGATCAGCACGAAGGTCATGCCGACCGCCAGGACCATCAAGTCGGGAATCTGATTGGCCAACGTGCTGAACGTGTCGTAGGAGAGGAAATGACTGCTCAGGGTCGAGAACAGCACCACCATCGCCAGCAAGGCCCCGGCCAGCCCCATGTAGGTGCCGAGGCCGTAGAAGTTGCCGCTGCGGTTGCCGGCGGAAGAAGCGGTTTTCATGGAAGATCCCTAGGCGCAGCTTCGTTGAGCAGCGCATCGTGTTTTTGGTAGCCGGCGAATGCAGCGGCAAGCAAATCATCCTGAGTCCAGCTGTCGCGTTCGAACGTCTCGATCAGACGCCCCGCCGACAACACACCGATCCGGTCACAAATCAGCATCAACTCACGCAGGTCACTGGACACCACCACCAGCGCCTTACCCTGGCGGGTCAGTTCACCCAGCAGGTTGTAAATGTCGAACTTGGCGCCGACATCAATGCCCCGCGTCGGCTCATCGAACAGCAGCACCGAACAATCACGTTCCAGCCAACGGCCAATCACCACTTTCTGCTGATTGCCGCCAGACAACTCGGACACCAATTGCCCCGGACCGGAACTTCGGATGCGCATGGCATCGATCTGGCGCTGAGCCAGCGCATGTTCATCGTTGTTGTCGACGATGCCGCCACTGGAGATAACCGGCATGTTGCCCAATGCGATGTTGGCGCTGATCGATTGGGTCAAGAGCAAGCCCTCGCCCTTGCGATCTTCAGTGATCAACGCGATACCGTGACCAACTGCATCGACCGGTGAGCGAATGCTGACAACCTGCGCAGGCGAGCCCAGTGCCACCGTGCCGCTGTCTGCCAGATCCGCCCCGAAAATCAGGCGCAGCAACTCGGTGCGCCCTGCTCCGATCAACCCTGAAATGCCGAAAATCTCACCGGTGCGAACTTCGAAAGACACGTCGCGAACCTTGTCGGAACGGCTCAGTCCCTTGACCGTCAAGGCTGGAGCGCCGATTTCGCGCGCGCCCATATCGATGTGTTCGCCGAGCTCACGACCGACCATCAACGTGACCAGTTGTTCGCTGTTGTAGTTGGCCATCGGCTCGACGCGAACCAGATGGCCATCGCGCAGCACTGCGATGCGTTGAGCAACGCGGGCGAGCTCTTCGAGGCGGTGGGAGATATAGATGATGGACACGCCGCGCACCTGCAGCCGAGTGATCTGCTCGAACAGCATCTCGACCTCGCGCGTCGTAAGCATCGCGGTCGGCTCATCGAGAATCAGCACATGGCAATCGCCGATCAGGTTGCGGGCAATCTCGACCATTTGCTGATGACCGATACCCAACTCGCCGACCAACGTGTCGGGGTCGATCGAGTCAAGCCCTACCTGGGCCATGGCTACGATGGCTGCCTTGCGCAGTTGCTTGCGGCTGATCCACCCACCAATGCCGGGCAGGTTGTCGAGAAACAGGTTTTCCGCCACCGACAAGGTCGGCAACAAATTGAGCTCCTGCATGACCATGCGGATGCCCATGCCTTCCGCCTGTGCCCTGCTGCCCGGACGGTAGTCCTGCCCAAGAAACTGCATCTGGCCGGTCGTCGGCGTAGCCAAACCGCCAATGATCTTCGACAGCGTGCTTTTGCCGGCACCATTCTCACCGGTCAGCGCCAGTACTTCACCGCGCCTGAGCGTCAGGTCGATCCCGGTCAGGACCGGTTGCGCGTAAGTCTTGCCGATGCCACTGACCGTGAGGACAACGTCCGGAGTGGAAACTGACATAAAACTCTCCACGCGCCCGCCCGGAAGGACGAGCGCTTTTGTGTCGTCAGAGGATTACTGGGTAACCAGCTCTACAGGCGTTTCAATCACGCCGTTGGCGCCGCTGTCGACCTTCTCGCCCTTGAGAATCTTGAGCGCAGTCTCGATGCCGAATACTGCTTGCCTGGCCGCGAACTGGTCAGCGGTGGCGAGCACTCGACCATCCTTGAGCATGGGTTTGATGGCATTGATGTTGTCGTAGCCCACCACTTGTACTTTGCCGGTCTTGCCCGCCGCACGCACGGCAGAAACCGCCCCCACCGCCATGCTGTCGTTACCGGCCAGCAGGGCTTTGGTTTGCGGGTATTCGCTGAGAATCGACGCGGCGACCTTATTGCCCTTATCGATCTCCCAGTCACCAGACTGCAAGGACACCACTTTGATCTGCGCCGCCTCCATCGCATCCTTGAAACCGGCAGTGCGCTGCTGGGCGTTGGTGGTGGTGGACACGCCTTCAATGATGCCGACCTCATCACCTGCCTTCAGTTGCCTGGCCAGGTAGTCACCCACCAGACGCGCGCCCTTGCGGTTATCCGGGCCCACGAATGGCACGCTGATGTTTTTGCTTTTGACGACGGCCGGATCCAGTTGGTTGTCGATGTTGATCACGGTGATCCCGGCATCGATGGCTTTCTTGATCACTGGAACCATGGCTTTGGAGTCCGCCGGCGCAATGACCAGCGCATTGACCTTGGCCAGGATCATCTGCTCGACGATACGTGTCTGGCCCGCGGTATCAGTCTCGTCCTTGATACCGTTGGAGATCAGGTCGAATTCGCCGGAATGGTCTTTCTGATAGGCCTTTGCGCCATCTTCCATGGTCAGGAAGAATTCGTTGGCCAGGGATTTCATGACCAGCGCGACTTTGGGTTTTTCAGGTGTTTCGGCGAAAGCCGAAGAGACAGGCAGAGAAGCGGATGCGGCAACCAGCATAGCGACAGCAAGAAGGTGTCCAGCGAATGGCAGCTTCATGGGTTCACTCCGATCTTATGATTATTGTGAGCAACGCTTGCACTGGCGTCAGCAACACGGCTTCGACAAGCGCCGTCGCCGGAGTCGCGCAAACGTTTGCGTGAACCGAACTATGCGAATCTTCCCGAAACTTGTCAACGACCGAAAAAACGTATTCAACGCAGAATGGGGAACACGGCATTCACTTCATACCGTCGTGTTAACGACCGATCCGGTGCTGGAACCCTTGGCCAGCTCCTTGATCAGACTGACGCTCACCTGAAGGATGGTGCCGCTGGTATCGGCTATCTGCCCTTGAATGGCGACATGTGAACACCTTGAAAAAGTCCTATGAAACAACATCGGCCAGTGCGGGAATTTCTTTAGCGCCCAAGCGCTGTTTCTGTTTCGGTGAGCCGAACGGAGAAGCCAAAAACATTCGGAAACCCGGACAGAGGCAGACAACATCGACCCAACAAAAAACACACAATAATGTTTAAAATCATAATGTTACGTGTTTTATTTAAACGCTCCGTGTAACTGGTACATATCCTGCTCTTCTCCTGCACCCCGAGCGCTCAGATGCGCTTGGGTCGAATCTAGATGATCTTGCATCAGCACCGTCTCACAACTAGAAGAGAAGAATAATGACACTTGCACTCAAGACCTTTGTTCCGGGCGCTTTAGCCCTTCTGCTGCTCCTGCCTACCGCCCTTCAGGCAAAAGAAGCCGAAACCCAACAGAAACTGGCGAACGTGGTGATCCTCGCTACCGGCGGCACCATTGCCGGCGCTGGCGCCAGCGCCGCCAACAGCGCTACGTATCAAGCGGCGAAAGTCGGCATCGATAAATTGATCGCCGGCGTACCGGAACTGAGCCAAGTGGCCAACGTTCGCGGCGAACAGGTCATGCAAATCGCCTCTGAGAGCATCACCAACGAAAACCTTCTGCAGTTGGGTCGCCGCGTGGCGGAGCTGGCCGACAGCGACGACGTCGATGGCATCGTCATTACCCATGGCACCGACACCCTGGAAGAAACCGCGTACTTCCTGAACCTGGTGGAAAAAACCGACAAACCGATCATCGTAGTCGGCTCCATGCGCCCGGGCACTGCAATGTCCGCCGACGGCATGCTGAACCTGTACAACGCCGTGGCCGTCGCCAGCAGCAAAGAAGCTCGCGGCAAAGGCGTCCTGGTCACCATGAACGACGAAATTCAGTCGGGTCGTGATGTGAGCAAAATGATCAACATCAAGACCGAAGCGTTTAAAAGCGCCTGGGGTCCTCTCGGCATGGTGGTTGAAGGCAAATCGTACTGGTTCCGTCTTCCAGCCAAGCGCCACACCATGGACTCGGAATTCGACATCAAAACCATCAAGAGCCTGCCGGATGTTGAAATCGCCTACTCCTATGGCAACGTAAGCGACACCGCCTACAAAGCCCTGGCTCAATCGGGCGCCAAAGCCATCATCCACGCTGGCACCGGCAATGGTTCGGTCTCTTCACGTGTCGTTCCGTCCCTGCAAGCCCTGCGTAAAGATGGCGTGCAAATCATCCGTTCTTCCCACGTCAACGCCGGTGGCTTCGTGCTGCGCAACGCCGAACAGCCGGACGACAAGTACGACTGGGTTGTGGCTCATGACCTGAACCCGCAGAAGGCACGCATCCTGGCGATGGTCGCACTGACCAAAACCAACGACAGCAAAGAGCTGCAACGGATGTTCTGGGAATACTGATTCACTTCGCCCGATCGGTTCCGATCGGGCGCCTCCAGCACCACTCGCCAGCTTCGGCGAGTGGCTTGCTCAAGTCTGACAAAAAATCTGCAGTTGTCTTACACCAAACGGGACAAACCGCTGTCAGAGGATTTTCTTGAATTTTAAGCAGTTGCGAAAAGCCCTACAGTTAAATACTGTATGCACGTACAGCTTAATAAGGATAATCCTGTGGACACTACCTCTGCCTCCCCCGACACCTATGTACGCATGGGCGTTCGCGTTCAGAAAATCATCAACTCCCCCACTGCACAAAAAGCCAAAGCAGCGCTGATCTTCCGCCTTCCGGACGAGCCCGTGGATGAATGGGAGCGCTTGCTCGAAGAAATCGATGAGAACGACAACGTCACCCTCGCCTATCGCGACGATGGTGGCGTGCAGATTTTCTGGGTTGTGCCGAAGGAAGATTGAGTCAATGAGTGTCCGTTGTTTAGCTTTGCTGTTTTTGTTTTTCGCCGTGGAGGCTCAAGCCGATGCCCCGCGCACTTTCAACGAAGCGAAGAAAGTCGCCTGGAAACTTTATGCCCCGCAATCCACCGAGTTCTACTGTGGCTGCAAGTACACCGGCAATCGGGTGAATCTTGAGGCCTGCGGGTATGTACCACGCAAAAACGCCAAACGTGCCTCCCGCATTGAGTGGGAGCACATTGTTCCAGCCTGGCAAATCGGTCATCAGCGCCAATGCTGGCAAGAGGGTGGGCGCAAGAACTGCTCAAGTCACGATCCGATTTATCAGAGAGCCGAGGCCGATCTGCATAACCTGGTGCCCAGCATCGGAGAGGTGAATGGAGATCGCAGCAACTTCAGTTTTGGCTGGTTGCCGGAGCAGCCGGGTCAATACGGCTCATGCCTGACCCAGGTTGACTTCAAGGCCAAGAAAGTCATGCCCCGGCCTTCCATTCGCGGGATGATCGCCCGGACTTATTTCTACATGAGCAAGCAGTATGGTTTGCGCTTGTCGAAGCAGGATCGACAACTCTATGAGGCCTGGAACAAGACATACCCGGTCCAGGCATGGGAGCGTCAACGCAATCAGAGCGTGGCGTGCGTCATGGGCCGCGGCAACGAGTTTGTCGGGGCAGTCGACCTGAAAGCCTGCGGCTGAATCTGAAACGACACCGAATATACAAAGGCCTCGAGGTTTGCACCCCGAGGCCTTTTTTCGATGCCCGCAACAAACTGATTGTTACTGAGCGGCAGGACGCTCAAGCAGCAGTACTTCAATGTTCTGTTTTTTCGCCCGGGTCAGTGCTGCACGGACTTCGTCCTGCTTGGCCTCGGCTTCGGCTTTCGAGGTGAACGGCCCCAGCAGAATTCGGGTTTTGCCGTTTTCCTTGACCACGCTGGACATGAAACTGTGCTCGATCAGCCAGCCACTGAGATCGCTGACCGCCTGAGGTGTTTCCCCTCGCACTTCAAGATCCCACTGTGGCCCCGACACCTGCGCCGGCGTGGCCGCCACGGCTGGCTGCGGCTTTTGCGCATCGACACTTTTGCCTTCTCCGCATCCCGCCAGCGCCAATACAACGAACATCCCGACCATTTTGCGCACAGCGTTTCCCTCAAAATGCTTAAAGCAGTGATTTTAACACCCATGATTCCTTCGCGAGTGCCACAAAATGGGCACAAAACAGCGAGAATGATGGTTGCGGCCTCTGTATAGTTACGCCTTGGGAATTAATGCTGCATCTGCACGTCAGAAAGAGGCACCCAAATTGTGAGACTTCGCACTAATCTATACATACCACCGACCTCTGCACTGTCCGAATCAGGTGCCCCATAAAGCAATCAAGGAGAAGACCATGCTGATACTCACCCGCAAAGTCGGTGAAAGCATAAACATCGGTGATGACATTACGATCACCATCCTGGGCGTAAGCGGCCAGCAAGTCAGAATCGGCATCAACGCCCCGAAAGACGTTGCGGTTCACCGCGAAGAAATTTATCAACGCATTCAGGCCGGCCTCACCGCCCCGGAAAAGCCACAGCCCTGAATCCTGTTGCAGTCAGTAGCCAGCCCGTTCATTCCGGAATCACGGCTGGCTAAAGATTCAAGCGCTGTACCCGCCTTGCACCTCCCTACAAGCACGTTGCACGCCTGATACTACCGGCAAGCGCCGGCCCTGACTGTCAGACGTTTCCTGTTTACCCCAAGCAGACCTAACCGAGCATCACGCCACGCGCCATCCCGGTAGCGGCCACCACCATCAGCAGCACCAATAGCGCTTCGATATGACTGATCCGTGCGAACAGTCCCACACGATTCTTATCGATAGCCTCTCCCCGCGCCAAAGCCATCCGCCACTTGATCAGCGTCACCATTGGCGCAATCTCCAGCAGCAAGATCAGAACGAAAAGCGTCATTTTGAGGTGGAACAGCGGCTGATGCAGATAATAGTCCGTGCCTTTCTCATACCCGCCAAACGCTCGCACCCCGCCACTGATCAGCAACGTGATTGCGCAAACACCCCACACATTGTCCGCAATCAGAACACTGCGCGCCTCGCCCGTGCCGTCGCCCAGACGCCGAAGCGCCACGCCACGCGCCAGCACCGCCCACAATCCCAGGGCAACCGCCAGAAGATGAACCGCCGCAAGAAACCAGTGAGTCAGCATCGGAAAACTCCTTTCAGGACGAAGTTGAATCAGCCAGTCAGTAGTAGTCCATGAACGGGCAGCTTGCATGTCTACAGACTCTGCGTACTCATTGAGCGCAGGAATCGGCTCAGCCCCAGACGCAAAAAGCCCGGCGCGAAGGCTGGGCTCTGGTTATTTTCGGTTTTCCATCATTTTGTCAGCGAGGGCTTTTGCTCTCTCGATCAACAGGTTCTGCCTGTCTTCGTGAGTGGCCCCACCGACAACCGGGGCCGTCAGATTGCTCTCGGCAATCAATGCAGCGCAGAAGTATTGATCCCAAACAGCCCTGTCTCTGTTCATTTGATCGTCGTTCATGTGCGGCTCCTTTTGATGAGGTAGCACCGCCAGTTTACGCCCGAAAGGATGCGTATGAGCACAACTGGCCCGAACTCATCCGCGTCTTTTAAACAGCCTGACAAACGAATTTTGCGGGAGGATCGCCTTCAATATCGCCAGTCCACCAGCCGTTATTACGGCGCCGAGACCGAACGCGACCAATCGCTGATGCCATTCAAGCCCCATCTCAAAAGCTGCCGTGAGCGCCATGACACCCAAGCTGAACAAGGCGATTATCAAAAATGTCGCGAGCATCCACACCTTTAAGTACAGAGCCCGCCAATACCACTGGGCTCGTTTAGCGTCGGTGTTTTTCTGAAGGGGTCGGGAGTTTTCGTTTGGCACTTCCATGGCCTCTTAGAGCGCTGTTTCAACAAAGAGGCCACGATGCATTGGCCCCAACATCCAAGCAGTTTAAACGATGGCTATTTGGTATGTCCGAAAAGCGCTCTGCCACTCGCCACTCGTCGCTTCAAATGACTCGATGTCACATTCCTGACACGCAATGGCTTAAGGATTGCACAGGACGCTCGTAGCAGCCAGGAACGACATAATTCTGACGCAGCGACCTCTAATCAACGCTTAAAAACTCCAGCAAGCGCTGGGAAGTCACCAGGAGATGTAACGTGTCAACGCTCAATGAAATCGCCATGAACCACGCGAGATTGGCCAAGCAAAAGGCTGAAGAGATGACCGATTTGAGCGACCGACGTGTGCACATCGTGGTGAGCTTCGAAGTAGCACCACTTGGTGCGCAACAGGACGTTCCATTGCACTTGATCGCGAGCGCGCAGGACAGTCACAACGTCCATACAGTCGGTTACGCGCCCTGACCGGTTGCCGAAGCTGCGATCACTTGCTGACTGGACTCTGCCGCACGTGATCGCCTACCTCCGCATATATAGGCACCTGGAGATGGGTGCCGATCTGGCGTTCTGAGGTGGGTGCTTTGCAAAAGTTTCGCAAATCGCACACAACAAAAAAGGGCCCACCTTTCGGTGAGCCCTTCTAGACCGCCCAGCAGAGCGGATTTTGTTTGGTAGGCGCGATTGGACTCGAACCAACGACCCCCACCATGTCAAGGTGGTGCTCTAACCAACTGAGCTACGTGCCTGCTGTGAGGCGGCATTCTACGGAATTCCGGAGGGGTGTCAACACCTTTTTTCGAGCTAACCCTATGAATATGCAAAATATTTAATTTCGCGAGTGCGAAGTGGATTTTCCGGGTGGCTGGCGGGGGATTTTTATCTCGGGTAGGATCAACGCACTCGTAAAATATATTAAACAGAGGCTGCCGGATGGCGAACACTCCCTACCCAGAGTCCTACTACGCCGCATCGGCCAATGCGGTTCCGCCACGGCCGGCATTGCAGGATGAAGTCCAGACGGATGTCTGCGTGATCGGCGCCGGTTATACCGGGTTGTCCGCTGCCCTGTTCCTGTTGGAGAACGGTTTCAAGGTGACTGTACTCGAAGCGGCCAAGGTAGGTTTTGGGGCGTCGGGGCGTAACGGTGGCCAGATCGTTAACAGCTACAGCCGTGATATCGATGTGATCGAGCGCACCGTGGGCCCAAAACAGGCGCAGTTGCTGGGTCAGATGGCGTTCGAGGGTGGACGGATCATTCGCGAGCGGGTTGCCACCTACAACATTCAATGCGATCTGAAGGACGGTGGCGTGTTCGCTGCCATGACTCCCAAGCAGATGGGACATCTCGAGTCCCAGAAGCGTCTGTGGGAGCGATTCGGTCACACTCAACTCGAGCTGATGGATCAACGCCGAATTCGTGAAGTCGTGGCCTGCGATCAATATGTCGGCGGGATGCTCGACATGAGCGGCGGGCATATTCACCCGCTCAACCTGGCGCTGGGTGAAGCGGCGGCAGTCGAGTCCCTGGGCGGAACGATTTATGAACAATCGCCGGCGGTGCGCATCGAGCGCGGCGCGAACCCGGTAGTGCATACCCCGCAAGGCAAGGTCAGGGCCAAGTTCATCATCGTGGCCGGCAATGCCTATCTCGGCAATCTGGTTCCGGAACTCGCCGCCAAATCGATGCCTTGCGGCACGCAGGTCATCACCACCGAGCCGTTGGGCGAAGAACTGGCGAAAGCCCTGCTTCCACAGGATTACTGCGTCGAAGACTGCAATTATCTGCTCGATTACTACCGCCTGAGCGGCGACAAGCGTCTGATTTTCGGTGGTGGCGTGGTGTATGGTGCGCGGGATCCGGCGAACATCGAAGCGATCATTCGCCCGAAGATGCTCAAGGCGTTCCCGCAGCTCAAGGATGTGAAAATCGATTACGCCTGGACCGGCAATTTCCTGCTGACCCTGTCGCGCCTGCCCCAGGTCGGACGGTTGGGCAACAACATCTACTATTCCCAGGGCTGTAGTGGCCACGGCGTGACCTACACGCATTTGGCAGGCAAGGTATTGGCCGAAGCACTACGCGGTCAGGCAGAACGTTTTGATGCGTTTGCCGACCTGCCTCACTACCCTTTCCCCGGCGGACAAATGCTGCGCACGCCGTTTGCGGCATTGGGCGCGTGGTATTACGGGTTGCGGGACAAGTTTGGGTATTGATTGCTAAAACAAAAGGCCCGCTGCGATGCGGGCCTTTTGTCTAGATCAACATCGAAAGATCGCAGCCTGCGATCTACTGATCTTAAAGACGATCCCGTGGGATACCGCTGCGAATCCGCAGAATGTCCGCCAGCACCGCCAGCGCAATTTCCGCTGGCGTCTTGCTGCCCAGGTTCAGGCCGATGGGCGCGTGAATCCGCGCCAACTCTGCATCCCCCAGCGCACCAATCCGCCGCAAGCGCTCGAAACGCTTTTGCGACGTCTGCATGGAACCCATTACGCCGATGTAAAACGCATCAGTGCGAACCGCCTCCATCATCGCCAGGTCATCGATACGCGGATCATGGGTCAACGCCACCACCGCGGTATCGCTGTGGCAGCCGCCATCGGCGATGAACACCGACGGCAGTTGACGGCGAATCTCCACGCCATTCAACACGACGCCTTCAAGCACTTCGTCCCTCGGATCACACAGGATCACCTCGAACCCCAGACCGACAGCGAACTCGGCACAGGCTTGAGCGACGCTGGAATACCCAGCCAGCAGCAAGCGCTGGGCCGCGCCGATACGCACACGAACCCGATCGATCTCACGCTCGATGCGCACGCCCTGTTCACGATCATCGAACAGACTGCGCGCACCGTTGGCCAGGTCGACTTCACGGATCAACCGACGTCGCCCCAACAGCGCTGACTCCAGTTCTCGCAGATGCGCCTGAACCTCACAATCGGCTTCAAGCTTCTCCACCAACACATCGAGCACACCGCCGCAGGGCAGGCTCACCCGCGAGCGCGGATCATCGCCTTCGCCGTAACGAACGACGCTGACTGCGTTCTCGAACGCCCCCTCGGCGACGCGCTCGAGGAAATCCTCTTCAACGCAGCCACCGGACAGCGAGCCGATCCATTGCCCGTGAGCATTCACCGCCAACAACGAGCCCGGCGCGCGCGGCGCCGAGCCGTAGGTCGCGAGCACCGTGCACAGCCAGATGCGCTGACCGGCCGTCGACCACTCCAGCGCCCGGCGTATCACTTGCAGATCGAGATGCTGCATGGTCAGTGCGCCTTGTGCTCGAGCGGCGGCGCATCGGCCCGCAACTTCTGCACGTTGTTCACCGCAAGATCACCCGGCTGACCGCCCCATCCCTGACGCAGATAGTTCAGCAGGTCGGTGAGCTGTTCGTCGTTCAGCTTCTGGACGAACCCCGGCATCGGCTGCATGTGCTCGAACCCGGAGAATTTCTGTTCACCGATACCGTCGTCGATTACACGCACCAGATTGCGCGGATCTTCCAGGCGCAACGTAGTGTTGCCGCGCATGGCCACCGCGATGTGCGGCTTGCCCTCGCCACCTGGCGCGTGGCAACCGGCGCAGACATTCAAGTATTCCTGACGGCCACGCTGGGCGCTTGGGCTCAGTTTGTCGAAAGGCACTTCAGTGAGGACTTTCGCCGCCGGTGGCTGATCGCCGAGCAGGAAGGTCGCCATCGCCGCCAAGTCAGGGTCAGTGAGGCCCTGAGTGCTGTTGTGGAACACCGGGAACATCTCGTTGAACATCGTGCCCTGGGCGCTCATGCCATGCTTGAGGAACGAGCTCAGATCCTGGTGGTTCCAGCCGCGAGCCGCCAGGTCAGTGGCCAGCAGGCTCGGCGC
Source organism: Pseudomonas sp. C32 (assembly GCF_030417915.1). Lineage (NCBI taxonomy): Bacteria > Pseudomonadati > Pseudomonadota > Gammaproteobacteria > Pseudomonadales > Pseudomonadaceae > Pseudomonas > Pseudomonas sp. C32. Next base: position 120,214 of record NZ_JAUHUK010000015.1, read on the forward strand.
CAGATAACCATTGAGAATGCCGCCGGTCATGCGCTTGTCCATCTGCATCGCACCGGGCAAGCCACGTGGTGTGTGGCACTCACCGCAGTGACCTAGTACGTCGACCATGTACTGGCCACGCTTCCAGTCTTCGCTTTTGCCTTCGGCAGACTCCAGCTTCACATCCTTGCCGTACATCATGTTCCAGCCCATCAGGCCCAGGCGCACGTTGAACGGAAAGCTCAGGCTGGTGACCGGCGCGGCACGCTCGATCGGCTCGACGGTTTTCAGGTACGCATGAATCGCGTCGGAGTCTGCACGCGGGATCAGGTGATACGAGGTGTAAGGCATCGCCGGATACAGGTTCGCGCCATCGCGACGCTTGCCTTCGGTCAGTGCGGCGAAGAAGTCTTCATCGCTGTACGAACCAATGCCGTGCTCTTTGCTCGGGGTGATGTTGGTGCCGTAGATCGTGCCGAACGGCGAGACGATCGGCAGGCCGCCAGCATACGGCGCGCCACCCGGTGCGGTATGGCACGCCATGCAATCGGCGGCGCGAGCGAGGTATTCGCCTTGCTTGACCTGCGTGTCATCGGCGTGGGCCAGCAATACCGGCGCGGCCAGGCCGACCGCCAACGTCAGGCGGGACAGTAGATGCTTCATGCTTAACCCTCCTTGACCAGGCCGAGATCGGTCAGCACGTTGCGCGTGGCACTGTAGTAGCGCACGTACCCGGTGCAACGGCAGATGTGATGACCAAGGCTGTCTTCGATGACTTTTTCCAGCTGGCTTTTGACGATCGGCTGACGCTGCAGTTTTTCCACCAGCACGGTCGCGGCATTGACGAAGCCCGGCGCGCAGTAGCTGCACTGAAAGGCGAACTCATCAACGAAGCGCTGCTGGATCGGGTTCAGTTCAGTGACCTTGCCCTGTTCGTCGCGGGTCGCATGACCTTCGATGGTGCGTACTTTCTTGCCTTCGAAATAGTGCGCGCCGGTGATGCAGGTGCGCACTTCTTCGCTGGTGCCGTCCGGGTTGTCGACGATCACCACGCAGGCGTGGCAGATGCCCTGGCCGCAGCCCAGGCGCGAACCGGTGAGGTTCTTGTATTCATGCAGGTAGTCGATCATCGGCAGGTCATCAGGGATGTCCACCGGGCCGACGGATTGACCGTTGAGGGTCAGTTGAAGCGGACGGTTAGCCATTGAGGGCCTCCTTGATGCGAGCAGAAGTGATAGGCAGGTCGCGGACACGTTTACCGATGGCATGGGCCACGGCGTTACCGATGGCACCCACCACCGGGATCATCACCACTTCGGCGATGCCCTTCGATGGATCGCTTGGCGACAATGGCGGCAGGATTTCCGCCGTCTGTTTCCACACCGCAACGTGGCGCGCCATCGGCAAGCGGTAACGGTTGAAGTTCCAGTCACCCTCCCCCGGCCCGCCTTCGTACAACGGCATTTCTTCCATCAGCGCATGGCCGATGCCCATGGCGATGCCGCCTTCGAGCTGCCCCTTGACCAGCTCTTCCACCAGCACCCGACCGCACTCGACCCACGAGTGATGGTTGAGTACCGACACTTCGTTCGAACCCTTGTTGACCTTCACTTCCACCAGCGTCGCGACCGGACTGTAGTAAGTCACCGCTGCGTTGTTCAACTGGGTTGCCGGGTAGGCGATGTTCTGCCGATCCAGCAGATGGAAACCGGCGCTGTTCATCTGCGCGAGCTTCGCCTTCGGCGCACCGTCGCCGTACTTGACCGCGAGGCCATCGAGCGGCAAACGCTCACGCACGCCATCGATGCTGTACTCGGCTTCGGCCCAGCTCCAGCGGTTGAAGCCATGCACGGTTGCGCCGGTCACCAGGCCGCGCTCGTGAGCGCGCTTGGCCAGCACGGCGAAAGGCAGGGGCTCCATGCCGTTGGCAGTGAGTTTGCCGTCGACCCAATGGGCGTCTTCGCGGCGCACCACGTAAGGGTTGGCCTGGCCGCCGTAAGGACCTTGTCGCCAGATCTCCATCGCCGCCGGCCACAAGCCGTGGTTGAACAGCACGCGCGCCGCTTCACGGGTGGCGTGGCTGAAGTAGTACGCCGAGTTGGTCGCCGACGAGGCCGATGCAACCTTGCCAACCCAACGAGGATTGCGCAGGAAGCTGTCCTGCTCGGCCTGGCTCATGATGTACGGATTGCCGCCACTGATCAGCTGCAACTCTTTCCATTCGGTTTCGCCGGTCTTCACTTCATGCGCCGGCAGACCGAGGAAGTCGGCCACCACCATCGCCTGGGAGGTGGACATACCGGTGCCGATTTCGATACCGATGTGACGCAGATTGATACGGCCATCGGCGGTGAACTCGACGCTGGCCATCGGCGCTTCGGAACCGGTGCCGAAGTCTTTCTGGCAGATGGCAAAACCGACGCCGTACCAGTTATCCGGATCCGCGGCTTCACGCTGTTTCTTGATCGCGTCGCGGTTTTTCCAGGTGTCGTGAACGGCCGCTTTGTCGAGAATCTCGTGCAGGCGCAAAGCACCGGCCGGGATCGCGCCCTGGGTATTTTTCATGCCCGAGCGCAGTGCGTTCTTGCGGCGCAGCTCAATGGCATCGACACCCAGGCGACCGGCGATTTCATCGACCATCATCTCGGTGGCCGCCATGCTCTGCAGGGTGCCGTAACCGCGCATCGACCCGGCCTCGACGGCGCGGGAGTGATAGGCCGTGACCTGCAAATCGTTCTGCGGCATGTAGTAGATCGACTGCGCCGCCGTGGCGCCAACTGCCGCCACCGATGGGCTGTAGTTGATCCGTCCGCCGCCGTCGACGCTCATCTCGGAGCGGAAAATCTTGAAGCTGTGGTCGGTCTTGTCCACCGCCAATTGGTAGCGAATATCGAACGGGTGACGCTTGATGCCGCTCTGGAACTGCTCGTAGCGGTCGTTGGCCAGGCGCACCGGCACACCGGCGCCGTACAACGCGGCCAGCGCTGCGTAGTAGACGAAAATGTTGTGGTCTTTCGAGCCGTAACCGACGGTGTAACCCGGGTGCATGTTCAGGTTGGCCAGGCCGAAACGCGACGGCGCGATCATCTTCGCGGTCTCGGTCGCCGTTTCCAGCGGGCACTGTGTCGCCACCACGAAATGCAGGGTCTTGGTCGCCGGGTCGTACCAGCCATTGCCGTTGTCCGGCTCCATCGCGGCCGGTTCGATTGACGGCGTCTTGTAGCGCTCGTCGAATACCAGCCAGTTATCCGGTGGCGTGTCGATCTGCTGCTTCATGCGCTCGGCGTAGAACAACCCGCGCTCGGTCAGGTTTCCGTGCAGATTGGGCTGGGAGTTCCACACCGGACGCCGGTTTTTCAACATCGGGAACAGGATCGAATCCTTGAGACTGGCAAACTCGTCTTCGTCCGCCGAGGTCGCGCCGCCGACGCGCACGTAACGGAAACTGCCGTACGGATCGCCTTCGTAGAACGGCACCTGAGCACCGTAACGAATCGCTTTGTCATTGAATTTGAGTTGGTTCTTGGCCTGGCGGAAACGCTCGAAATCGTTCCAGATCAGGATCGCCACCGGGTGACCGATGAACATCGGCACCTTGCCGGCCGGCAGCAACGGATCGGGGGCGTGTTCTTCGGGGAACACGATGCCGTCCTTGATCAGGTCTTCGGCGGTGACGATGCGATCCGGCTGCAAATCGGCGCCGAGCCACGACAGGTCGTAGCCTGCGTAGATGCGGTCGGCCTTGATGGTTTTCAGCAACATGGCGTGGCCCTGCTGCTGCGGCCAGCCCGGCATGTCCTTGGCGCGGATGTCGCGGGCAAAGACCTTGCTGCCGCAGACCTTGGACAAGGCATCGTTACGGGCACGCGCCTTGCCGTTGTTGCCGAGCCACTGTTCGGACGGCACGGTCACGCTGTTTTCCATCAAGGCTGCCAGCGCCTGGCTGCTCAATGGTGTGAGCGTCACGCTCACACCCGCTACCAGCCCGCCTTGAAGGAACGAGCGCCGGGATATTTCACGGTTGGACATGGATCATCCTCTGGGCGGTTATGGGGTCCGCCCTTCTGGTTATGTGCTGGAAATCTCGAGTCTTGCAGAAGCCCTTTTTGACGAAGCAAAGGGCTGTGATGACAGTGCAAAGCTGACCGAAAGGTTAACTTTAAAGGTTTATGGGCTTATGGAAAACAAAAAACTGACTGAAGAATCAAAAAACCGCGGCTTTTCGACGCAGCAGATCAATGAACAAGCCCAACTCCCGACTGATATGTTCGCCCTTGCGCAACATCAACCCGAATGGCGTCATCTAGACATCCAGCGCCATCACCTGGCCCATTTCAAGATAGTCGCGCAATGCAGTTTACGACAGCACCATGATCGCGTCGGTCGTTGAACAGCGGCTATCTCTTTGCTGGCGAGGGTCGATCCGCTCACTCATCGGCATTTCCCCGGACGTAGCAACGGACAGGTCGAACAGTAATCAGCGGGCTCGGTGGCCAGGTAATAGAAGCAACAGGTTCGGCGAAAGCGAATGCTGCGCTGCCCTTCGTCCACCAGCGTCGGCGGTCGGCGGAAATGGCTCAGCGGGTTGTAATCCAGACCGAACAGCGCAGGCTCGGCTTGTGTCAGCAGCCAATTGAAATCCGCTTCACAGCGCTCGCGCACTGACGGGTCCTCGATTTTCGCCATACGCTTTTCATACAGCGAATACACCCGCACAGCCGTGTTTTCCCAAAGAATGCGCCGGGAAACTCCGCTGACCCGGTTGAAGGTTTGCCACAACGGTTTCAGCAGTCCGGCGAACAGTCCCTGCACCAGGGCTTCCCGCCAGGCCTCGCGCTCATTCAGACCATAGGTCAGCGGCGAACCATGATGCAGCGGTATCGAAGACGTCCACAGCCCCTCATCGTGACCGTATTCGATCACCGTGTTGTCGAGCGTCAGCAACAACCCTTTGTCATACGCCGACATCGCATACAAACAGGCACCGGTCGCCAGAAACGACAAACGCTTGCCCAGTAGCGAGGCCGTAATCGCCCGGGTTGGCGAGCCGATCATCGGGCCCAAGGCGTCCAGCAGTTGTTCGCACCGTTCCTCCTGCAACAAGTCCCGGGCCATCAGCGAACGCAACGGATCGCGTCCGGTGCCGTCCTTGAGCCGCAACCCACCCGAGAGCATCGCCCACTCCTTTGCCGTGAAATGACGCGCCAGACTCATTGCGGCAACTCCCGACCGAAGGGAATGCACAGCGGCGTCCCGAAGAACGGATCGGGAATGATTCGGCAGTTGAGGTCGAACACGGTCTTGACCAGCGCCTCGGTCAACACCTCGTCGGGTCGCCCCTGGGCAAAGGCCGTCCGGTTGTGCACCGCGACCATGTGGTCGGCGTAACGACAGGCCAGGTTGAGGTCGTGCAGCACCATGATGATGGTTTTGTTTTCGAGCCGATTGAGGTCGCGCAGCAAGTCCAGCACTTCGATCTGGTGCGCCAGGTCGAGAAAGGTGGTGGGTTCATCAAGCAGCACGATGCCGGCGTCCTGGGCCAGAGTCATGGCGATCCACGCACGCTGGCGTTGCCCGCCGGACAACGCGTCCACCGGTCGGTCCGCCAGGGCCTGCAGACTGGTTTGCGCCAGCGCGCGGTTGACCATGGCTTCGTCTTGCGCCGACCACTGTTGCATCCAGCTCTGATACGGATAACGCCCCAGCGCCACCAGCTGCCTGACGGTGATGCCCTCCGGCGCGCTGGGGGTCTGAGGCAGAATGGCCAACTCCCGGGCCACGGCGGCCGTGGACTTTTGCTGGATATCCACACCGTTGAGAATCACCATGCCCTGTTGCGGTTTGAGCAGTCGGGCGAAGGATTTGAGCAAGGTGCTTTTGCCGCAGCCGTTGCTGCCGATCAGTACCGAAATCTTGCCCTGGGGCAGTTGCATGTCCAGCGCATCAATAATCACCTGGCGCTGATAACTCAGGGTCAGGCCGCGACTTGCAATCGACGTCATACGTTGAATTCCTCAATGACGCTGTTTGATCAACAAATAGAGAAAAAAGGGTGTGCCCAGCACGGCGACAAAAATCCCGGCCGGCAGATCCAGCGGCAAAAACAGGACACGCCCGGCGAGGTCGGCCAGCACCACGAGGTTCGCCCCGACCAGCGCCGCCATCGCTGCCTGACCACCGAAACCCGGGGCCACCAGACGCCTGGCAATGTGCGGCGCAATCAGCCCGACAAAGGCTATCGCCCCGCCCCAGGCAATCGCCGCACCGGCCAATGCCACGCTCACCAGCAACAAACCGGCACGCAGCCACTGCACGCGAACGCCGATGCCCTGAGCCAGAGAGTCATCCAGCTGTTGCACCCTCACCTGCCGGGCCAGCAGCACCAGCAGCGGGCAAATACCCAACAACCAGCCACCCAGCGCCAACGGCTCCGGCCAACTGGCGCCGTACACGCTGCCGGTCAGCCAGACATACGCCGACAGGGTTGTGGTCAACGGGCTGAAGACCAGAATGAAGGTGGTCGCGGCGGTCAACATCGCGCTGATGCCGACCCCGATCAACACCAGGCGCAGCGGGGAGGCCCCCTGCTTCCAGGCCAGCAAATAAATCGCCAATGCCGCCAGCCCCGCCCCGAGCATCGCCGCCAGCGGCAGATACTGTTGGCCCAATGCGACGGAGAAAAACGACAGATACAGCACCGCCGCCGCACTGGCGCCGCTGGTGATACCCAGCAGGTCGGGCGACGCCAGCGGGTTGCGGATGATGCTTTGCAGAATCAGCCCGGACACCGACAACGCCGCCCCCACCAACGCCGCCAGCAGCATGCGTGGGAAGCGCAGTTGCTCGACAATGAACGTCAGGCTGGCGTCCTGGTTCGACAGCAGAACCCTCAGCACCTCCAGCGGCGACAGCATGACTTTGCCCAGCGACAGCGAGCCGAGCATGATCAGCACCGTCACCATCAATGCCGACAGCAACCGCCACACAGTGGTGACGTTGATCCGCCGGGAAAACCCGCTACGGCGCCAGGTCAGGACCTTATCCATAACGACCTCCACGCCGGGCCAGCAGAATGAAAAAAGGAGCGCCGAACAATGCCGTCATCACACCCACCGGCACCTCCTGCGGCAGGATCAACACCCGCGACAAGGTATCGGCCAGCAGCAGGACAATCGCACCAAGCAGCGCGCAACCCGGCAGTAACCAGCGATGATCGATGGACAGGCCCTTGCGTACCATGTGCGGCACCAGCAAGCCGATAAACCCGATGCTGCCGGCCAAGGCCACGGCACTGCCCGCCAGACAGACCACCAGCACGCTCATCAGCAGCCGGATCAACCCGGTGCGCTGGCCCAGGCCGGTGGCGATCTCCTCGCCGGCGTTAAGCACGTTGACCTGCCCCGCCAGCAACATCGCGCCGAACAGCCCGAGTACGCCACATATCAGCAGGGGCGCGGCGACCGACAGGCTGCGCTCGGTCAACGAGCCCGCCAGCCAGAACAGCACCGTGTCCAGCCCCTCCTGATTGACCACCAGCAACGCCTGGCTGAATGCGGAGAACAACGCGGCCATCGCCGCCCCCGCCAGCACAATGCGCAACGGGCTGAGACTGCCCTGCCCCATGTTGCCGATCAGCCACACGATGCTACCGGACACGGCCGCGCCGATGAACGCACACCACAGCCAGGTATCCGGAGAGGACAGGGAAAACACCGAGGAGCACAGGATGATAAAGAAGGTCGCGCCGGCATTGATCCCGAACAAACCGGGGGACGCCAGCGGATTGCGCGTCAGCGCCTGCATCAAGGCCCCCGCCACGGCCAGGCTCGCGCCCACGGCCATCGCCATCAAGGTGCGCGACAGGCGTGTGGTGGTCACCAGCACATGGCTGACGCTGAGCGGGTCGGGATTCACGAACGCTGCTGCAATGTGCGACAACGGAATCCAGGTCGCTCCGACCGCCAGGCTCATTACGCCGCTGAGCAGCAACACGATCCCGGCGCAGCACAGCTTCAAACCATTGCTCATCAGGACAGGTCCGCCGTGATCAGCCGCGCAACGTCATCAAACATGAGGTTCGCCCCGAGCATTCCGCCCGACAGACTCCAGGCCACCCCATCGACCCGCCACACCTGCGCCTGCTGCGGTGCTCGCATTTGCTGCCACAACGGATGCTGCACCAGGCTTTCATAGTTTCGTTGCACTGCCGGTTTATCCTCGCGCAAGAAGACAAAGAAAATGTCGGCATTGACCACCGCCAGACTCTCTTTGCTGGTGAGTTTGATCGATACCCCATTCGCCGCCCGACTGGCGTCACTCCAACCGAACCCCAGCTCGGTGATCACCGAACCAGGAAAGCTTGCCGGTAAATAACTGCGGATATGGTCTTCACGGACATCCAGAATCGACACCGTTGGCGGCCAGCGCCCGGCAAACTTGTGCTGCAGTTGCTGGCGCAGTTGTGCCGTGCGTAGCTGCCAGCGGGCCAACACCTCCTCGGCCCGCTGCTGGCGGTGCAAGGCCAGGCCCATCAACGCCAAGGTCTTTTTGAACTCGAACACTTCCTCCAGCATCACTACCGGGGCGATCTGCCCGAGCAGCGGTGCGATGCGCTCATGGCGAAAGCGCGAGGCGATGATCACGTCCGGCTTGAGCAGCGCGATGTCCTCAAGGCTGGGCTGGGTTTCCAGGCCGACATGGGGCACCAGCTCCAGCGTCGAGCGCAGATAGCGATAGGTGGGCTTTTCACTCCAGGAATCGACGATGCCGCAAGGTGTGATACCCAACGCCACGGCGCTGTCGGTGGCGCCCTGAAACAGGGTGATCACCCGCAGTGGCGCGACGTCGGCCCGGGCCCACGCCGACGGGACACACTTGAGTGCAAGTACGCCCAAAGACAGGCGCAACAGCGTACGCCTGGAGGGCGTGTTGATCTGTCCGTTCTTGAGCGGGCAAGTGAGGCTGGGCATGCTCTGGTCCTCTGCAATCGATGCATGACACAACTCGGCAGCGCCCTTCCCTGTGGCGCAACGCACGGTTGAATCGATTCAGAAGTCGACGGTTGCCGAAAGGAGGTAGGTTCGTGGCGTCGCGAGCGTCAATCCAGGCTCACTGTCATCCGAGGCCCCGGCGGAACTCCAGTAGCGCTTGTCAGCCACGTTCTCGACATTGGCCCGCAGGGTGATGTTCTTTTCCTCGACCTTGAAGGCATAGCGCGCGCCCACGTCGACACGCGTCCAGGAATCGATTTCCTTGTTATTGGACTGGTCCAGGTACTGCGAGCTGGAATAGAGACTGCGGCTGGTCAAGGTCAGGCCTTGTACATTCGGCACGTCCCACTCGGCGCCCAGGTTGACGTTGTATTCCGGCGTGGCAGGCGCGCGGTTGCCGTCAAAGGTGCCCTTGGTGGTATCGGTCAGCTCGCTGTCGATGTACATGACACCGCCGAGCAGACGGAAACCTTCGAGCGGCTCACCGAACACACTGACTTCCACACCCTTGTTTTCGCGTTTGCCGTTCGGACCGAAAACCCGCGTCGTGGCGTTGGTTTCATAAGCCGGTTGCTTGATCCGGAACACCGCGGTGGTGATGGCAAACGCCCCCGCATCATATTTGGCACCGACCTCGACCTGCCGACTGATGAACGGCGGGAATATCTCGTCTTCGTTCACCGAGGTCGAAGGCGCGATCTTGCCCTGGCTCAGGCCTTCCATGTAGTTGGCATACAACGAGAGCTTGTCGGTGGCCTTGAACAGGATGCCGCCCGAGGGCGAAACCTTTTCCTCATCGTAGGCCGTGTCGCCTTTGACATCGTCCGCCCAATCATCGACCTGCACTCGCTGCCAGCGAGCGCCGAGGGTCAGCAGCACCCGATCATCGAAAAAGCCCAGTGTGTCGGACAACGCGACGCTGCTGGAGCGGTTCTCGGTATACACCTCGGAATCAAGGCGCGTGGGATTGATGGGGGTCGGTGTCTGCACCGGGTTGTAGATGTTGCTCGGCGCAGCGGCATAACGGGCGCCGCCGTTTTCGAAATCCATATAGAAATAACTGGCAGCCAGGTTGACCTCATGGCTCACCGGACCGGTATGGAACCAGTTGCGCACCCCGACGTTGGCCGTCCGGACATTTTCGTCACGAGTGAAGTCACGTGGCAGAACGCTGAAGTTACCTGCGTTGTTGGTGACCGCTACGGCGTGCCGGAGGAAGTCATGATTACTTTTACGCGCGCCCGCACCGGCGTACACCATGACGGCATCGCTGACATCGTACTCGCCGGTCACCGTACCGAAGGTGTCCTTGGTACGCGCATTGCTCCACGGCTGCGCATAGTTGTGGCGAACATCGCTGGCGTGCGGAACCTGAGCGTTGGCGCCGACCTGCACGCGTTCCTGCGGGGCGTCGGTGTCACGTTCGTTATGTCCGACGTCCGTCGAGAGCCGCAGGCGTTCACCGCGAAAATCCAGGCCCAGCACAGCCATCTCGCGATCAACACTCTGGTGATCCCATTCGGTATCGCCGGACTGCTTCACGCCGTTGAAACGAACACCGAACATGTCCCCCTCACCAAAGCGCCGACCGATGTCCACGGCCCCGCCGACCTGGCTGTCGGAAGCGTAGTTGCCGGTAAACGAAGTGATGGGCACGTCGGTGGCGCGCTTGGGCACCACGTTGATCCCGCCACCCACGCTACCCCGTGGCGAGATGCCATTTATGAGCTGGCTCGGGCCTTTGAGGATGTCGACGCGATCGGCCATTTCCATATCGATGGTGTATGTCGGCAGAATGCCGTAGAGACCGTTGTAGGAGACGTCACTGTTGAACAGGCTCATTCCGCGAATGGTGAACTGCTCATACCGCCCACCCGCCGGGTTGGTGGCGCGAACCGAGGGATCGCTGGCCACGAGGTCGCCCAAGGTACGCGCCTGCAGGTTTTTCACCAACTCACTGGTGTAGGTGGTCTCGCTGAACGGCGTTTCCATGAAATCTTTCGAGCCCAGCAAGCCTTGCGACCCACGGCGTGCCACCTGCCCGCCGACATACGGATCACCGTCCGCCGTGTCCGCCGTCGCGTAAATGGAGGTAGCACCCAATTGCAGGCTGCCGCCGGTTGGTGCCGGGGTCAGCATGTACGCCTGTTCACCCACCGGCTGCAATTGCAGACCGGAACCCTGCAGCAATTGGGCGAAGCCCTCCTCCACCGCGAAGTCGCCGGACAGACCGGGGCTGGTGCGCCCCCTCACCAGTGCCAGGTCCACTGACAGATTGACCCCGGCCAACCCCGCGAAACGAGTCAGCGCAGCGTCGAGGCTACCGGCTGGCACCTGATAGCTGCGCCGAGGCGCGTCTTCGGCCCAACCGGCAGTGATGAATAAGGGGCAGGCACTCAGGCTCAACAACAGACTCAAGTGCAACAACGGGCGCAACCTGGATGGAGCCGGACGCATACTGCTAGACATCACTGCGAGCATTGAGAATCTCTCTGATTTCGTTTCACTTGCCTTGAATGACAAGCGACACGAAAAAAGGGGACACGCTTTAAACACTATTTTTGCGCGGTACCAGCGTTACCCAGTAACGCGTACGTGAATGCACTTCCAGTGGCAGGCTGGCCGCCAGCAAAGCCAGAATACGATCGGTGTCTTCAAGGCGAAAACTGCCGGTGATGCGCAACGATTCCAGCTCGGGTTCCCAGCGCAACACGCCCGGACGATAGGTGCGGAGTTCGCGCAGGAAATCCCCCAAGGGTTGGTTCTGCGCCATCAGCACACCCTCACGCCAGCCCGGGGCGAGTACGTCAAATGGCTCTACGACACTAGCACCCGCCGCTTGAAGGCTGACCTGCTGGCCGCCGCGCAACGAAAAGACCGGTCCGTGCAGAGGCTGCAACTGCACTGTGCCCTTGAGCACCGAGACCTTGCAGCCCATCTGCCCCTGACGAACACACACCTCGCCCTGACTGACGACCACTTGCCCAAAGCGCGTGAGAATTGTCAGCGGCGACATCCCGGGTACATTCAGTGCCATTTCGCCTTCCACGAGGGTCAGGTGCCGGCTCTTCAAGTCGATATCGACGGCACTGGCGGTGTTCAGTTGCACAGCGCTGCCATCGACCAACCGGACTTTTTTACTTTCCCCGGTGGCGGTCCGAAGGTCGGCGCTCCAGACATCCAGAGGTAACTGTCGACTGATCAGCCAGGCAGTCGGCAGCAAAGCCACCGCCCCGACGGCGCGCTTGAGCACCGTACGTCGACTGGCTTGTGGTCGGTCGAGACTGGCCATGGCCAAGGCCGAAGGCAGAACGGCAAAGCGTTGGCGCAAGAGTTGTGCTTTCTGCCAGGCCTGCTCATGGCTGGAATCGCTATCGCGCCAGCTCTGCAACAACGCCCGGTCCCGCTCATTGGCGTAGCCGGATTCCATGAGGGCTAGCCACTGCGCGGCGGCCCGCACGGTTTGGCGGGTTTCAGCCGAAGGTGGCGAGCCGATCACATTTCCACCAGCAGGCAATGTTCGTAGGCTTGAGCCATGTAGCGCTTGATCGTGCGCTCCGATACTTGCAGACGCTCGGCAATCTCTTGGTAGCCCAGGCCTTCCAGTTGACTCAAAAGAAATGCTCGGCGTACCGGGCCCGGCAACCCATCGAGCAATTCGTCCAGGGCTTGCAGGGTTTCCAGCAGGATCCAGCGCTCCTCGGGAGACGGGACGCAGTCCTCGGGCAGCAACGCCAATGCATCGAGATAAGCTTGCTCCAGGCTGCGGCGCTTGTAGAAGTTGGCCAGCAGCCGCTTGCCGACTGTCGCCAGGTAGGCGCGAGGCTCTTGCAGGTCGGCGATGCGCTGGGAGCTGGCGAGCAAACGAACGAAGGTATCCTGACTCAGATCCGCCGCGTCGCTGCCATTGCCCATGCGTCGTCTCAACCATCCTTCGAGCCAGCTCCGATGGTCGCGGTACAGGTCGTGGAAGGTTTGCTCCGGCGGCAACGCTGCATCACTCATCTAAAGAAACCCTGCGCGAAGAAATATTTTAAATGCGACTCATTCTAATTAGTGTTGAGAGGTCAAACCAAGTCCTTTGTGCGAATTGCACCCGGTAAAGGCTTGAATAATTTGATCACAGACCGAGATATCGGCCGCGCGGCGCCGGTTTATCGAGGCAGCGGACTATTGAGGGGATTTTCAAGAGGCATCGGCCATCCGCGCTTGGTCGGCAGATGCGAAACCCTGAAGGTCGTGAGGAAGGAGAAAAAGACAAATCGCAGACACAAAAAACCCCGGTCTTTCGACCAGGGTCTTTGCTATCGACTCGAAGTAACCAGTGGTTTCTTCGTAGCTCCAAGGCGTTCAGTGGGCCTCGGGGCAGATATGGCGCAGCGGACGGGACTCGAACCCGCGACCCCCGGCGTGACAGGCCGGTATTCTAACCGACTGAACTACCGCTGCGTATCGCTTTGAGCTGACGCTCAATTAACTCGTCTGATTAAAAGCTCTGAGACTTTTCAATCTCTCTTTTAATCTCGAATCAGGGCGAACCTGACTCGGAAAATATGGCGCAGCGGACGGGACTCGAACCCGCGACCCCCGGCGTGACAGGCCGGTATTCTAACCGACTGAACTACCGCTGCGCGTCGGTGGAGGCATTTCAGCCTACCTCTTGCTTTCGCAAGTCTCTCGGAAGTGGTGGGTGATGACGGGATCGAACCGCCGACATTCTGCTTGTAAGGCAGACGCTCTCCCAGCTGAGCTAATCACCCGTTTGCATCTCCGAGGCCGCGAAATTTACGCAGGTAGCGAACCTAAGTCAATAGTAGGATTGAAGTTTTTCTGAAAAAGACGAAATCCGCATAAAACCTGTAGGAGCTGGCTTGCCAGCGATGGCGGCCTGCCAGCCAACCTGGATGCCGAATGTTCCGACCGATCGCGAGCAGGCTCGCTCCTACGGTTGATCAGATCCGCCAGCGTCACTCGCTGTAGATCATTTTCTTGGTCATACCGCCGTCGACCACAAACTCCTGGCCCGTAACGAACCCTGCGTTCCTGGACAACAGCCACGCCACCATCGCCGCCACATCCTCAACCGTCCCCACCCTGCCCGCCGGATGCTGGGCATGATCGGCATCAGTCAGTGGTTCGGCACGGCGTGCCGAAGGGTCGCGCGCATCGATCCAGCCAGGGCTGACGGCGTTGACCCGAATCTCCGGGCCCAGGCTGATTGCGAGCGCGTGAGTCAGGGCCAGCAGGCCGCCCTTGCTCGCCGCGTAAGCCTCTGTGTCAGGCTCCGACTGCCCGGCACGGGTCGAAGCCAGATTGACGATCGCCCCGCTGTGAGCGCGCAGGTACGGCGCACAGTGCTTGGCCAACAACATCGGCCCACTGAGGTTTACCGCCAGCACACGATTCCAGTAGGCCAGATCAAGGCTTTCCAGAGTGATGTTGTGCGGATCCGCAACCGCGGCGTTACAGACCAGCGCATCAAGACGCCCGAATTGGCCCAACACCTCGGCAACACCGAGTGCCACCTGCCCTTCGTTCGAGACATCCATGGCAATGAACCAGGCGCTATCACCCAGGACCTTCGCCACTTTCGACCCGCGCTCGCGGTCCAGGTCCGTCAATACGACTTGCCAGCCTTCGCTGATCAGCCAGGCGGCAATCCCCAAGCCAATACCTCGCGCCGCACCGGTTACCAGTGCGACACGACCATTGGAGCCAGCGGACGGCGTGGACAACTCGATCACAGCGCAGCCAGACCGCGTGCCAGATCGGCTTGCAGATCGGCCACGTCTTCGAGGCCGACAGCAACGCGAATCAGACTGTCACGAATACCGGCTGCTTCACGCTCTTGCGGCGCCAGACGTCCGTGCGAAGTTGTGCTCGGGTGCGTGATGGTGGTTTTGCTATCGCCCAGGTTGGCGGTGATCGAAATCAGTCGCGTGGCGTCGATAAAGCGCCAGGCGCCCTCTTTGCCACCCTTGACCTCGAAACTCACCACCGCCCCGAAACCCTTCTGCTGGCGCAAGGCCAACTCGTGCTGCGGATGGCTCTTGAGCCCGGCGTAATGGACTTTCTCGATACCGTCCTGCTGCTCCAGCCACTCGGCCAGTTGCTGGGCGTTGGCGCAATGCGCCTTCATCCGCAGGTTCAACGTTTCCAGGCCCTTGAGGAAGATCCAGGCGTTGAACGGGCTAAGCGTTGGCCCGGCAGTGCGCAGGAAGCCGACCACCTCTTTCATCTGTTCGCCACGACCTGCAACGACGCCCCCCATGCAACGGCCCTGACCGTCGATGAACTTGGTGGCCGAGTGCACGACGATGTCTGCGCCCATTTTCAGCGGCTGCTGCAATGCCGGCGTGCAGAAACAGTTGTCGACCACCAGCATCGCGCCTTTGGCGTGAGCGATTTTCGACAGTTCCGCGATGTCCACCAATTCAGCCAGTGGATTGGACGGCGACTCGACGAACAGCAATTTGGTATTGGATTTGATCGCCGCGTCCCAACCGGACAAGTCCGCCAGGGCTACGTAATCGACTTCGATGCCGAAACGCTTGAAGTACTTCTCGAACAGGCTGATGGTCGACCCGAACACGCTACGCGACACCAGCACGTGATCGCCAGCGCTGCACAGACTCATCACCACCGCCATGATCGCGGCCATGCCGGTCGCGGTGGCCACGGCCTGCTCGGCGCTTTCCAGCGCGGCAATGCGCTCTTCAAAGGCGCGCACGGTCGGGTTGGTGTAGCGCGAGTAAACGTTACCCGGCACTTCGCCAGCGAAACGCGCAGCGGCGTCGGCGGCGGTACGGAATACGTAGCTGGAGGTGAAGAACATCGGATCACCGTGTTCGCCTTCCGGCGTGCGGTGCTGACCGGCACGTACGGCCAGGGTATCGAACGCTACGCCTTCGAGGTCGCTGTCCAACCGACCGGCATCCCAATCCTGACTCATGCTGTCACTCCTTTCCCTATTCTCGTAGTTTAAAAGCCAGATACAAAACCGGCCCCTCAGGGCCGGTAATTACTCAGTTGTTGTACAGATCGATGATCGCACTGACTGCCTGCGTCTTGACCTTGGAGGCATCGTTGCGTGCCTGCTCGATCTTGTTCAGGTAAGCCTCGTCGACGTCACCGGTGACGTAATGGCCGTCGAACACCGCACAATCGAACTTGTCGATCTTGATCTTGCCGCCACCGACCGCTTCGATCAAGTCAGGCAAGTCCTGATAGATCAGCCAGTCGGCGCCGATCAGGTCGGCCACGTCCTGAGTGGTACGGTTGTGGGCGATCAGCTCGTGAGCGCTCGGCATGTCGATGCCGTAGACGTTCGGGTAGCGAACAGCCGGGGCCGCGGAGCAGAAGTAAACGTTCTTGGCGCCGGCTTCGCGGGCCATCTGGATGATCTGCTTGCAAGTAGTACCGCGAACAATGGAGTCGTCCACCAGCATCACGTTCTTGCCGCGGAATTCCAACTCGATGGCGTTGAGTTTCTGGCGTACGGATTTTTTCCGTGCTGCCTGGCCCGGCATGATGAAGGTCCGGCCGATGTAGCGGTTCTTCACGAAGCCTTCGCGGAATTTCACGCCCAAGTGGTTCGCCAGCTCCAGGGCCGCGGTGCGGCTGGTGTCCGGGATCGGGATGACCACATCGATGTCGTGCTCCGGACGCTCGCGCAGGATCTTCTCGGCGAGTTTCTCACCCATGCGCAGACGAGCCTTGTAGACCGACACGCCGTCGATGATCGAGTCCGGACGCGCCAGGTAGACGTGCTCAAAGATGCACGGCGTCAGGGACGGGTTGGTCGCGCACTGACGGGTGTAGAGCTTGCCCTCTTCAGTGATGTAGACCGCTTCGCCCGGTGCCAGGTCGCGAATCAGGGTAAAACCGAGCACGTCCAGGGAAACGCTTTCCGAAGCGATCATGTACTCGACGCCTTCGTCGGTGTGACGCTGGCCGAATACGATCGGACGGATGCCGTGCGGATCGCGGAAACCGACGATGCCGTAGCCGGTGATCATCGCTACAACGGCATAACCACCGACGCAACGGTTGTGCACATCAGTGACGGCAGCAAAAACGTCTTCTTCGGTTGGCTGCAACTTGCCGCGCTGGGCCAGTTCGTGCGCGAACACGTTGAGCAGCACTTCCGAGTCGGAGTTGGTGTTGACATGGCGCAGGTCAGATTCGTAAATCTCCTTGGCCAGTTGTTCAACGTTGGTCAGGTTACCGTTGTGCGCCAAGGTGATGCCGTAAGGCGAGTTGACGTAAAACGGTTGCGCTTCGGCCGAAGTCGAGCTGCCCGCGGTCGGGTAGCGCACATGGCCAATGCCCATGTGGCCAACCAGACGCTGCATGTGACGCTGCTGGAACACATCACGCACCAGGCCGTTGTCCTTGCGCAGGAATAACCGGCCATCATGGCTGGTCACGATACCGGCAGCGTCCTGGCCGCGGTGCTGGAGCACGGTTAGCGCGTCATACAGCGCCTGATTGACGTTCGACTTACCGACGATACCGACGATGCCACACATGCGACGCAACCCCTACTTAATGGATCTGAACTGAACACTGCTCACTGAGGCGTTTTGGCCATCGGCAAGAGGTGTTCCTTGAACGGTATTTCAGCGGGTACGCTGATACCGCTGGCAAGCCACTGACTGCTCCACCCGAGAATCAGGTTTTTGGACCAGTCGGCGACCAATAGAAATTTTGGCACGAGCTGTGATTCTTTCCACCACCCGTCCTGCTGTACCGGCCCCAGGCTCAACAGCCCGACAGCAATAACCACCAGCAACACACCGCGTGCGGCGCCGAAGGCCATGCCGAGGAATCGATCGGTCCCGGAAAGCCCGGTGACGCGTACCAATTCGCCGATAAGATAATTGATCATTGCGCCTACGATTAACGTGGCGACAAACATGATGGCACAGCCCGTGATTGTACGAGCCGATGGCGTTTCGATGTATCCGGCGAGGTACTCGGACAATGAGCCACCAAACATCCAGGCAACGACTCCTGCGATGATCCAGGTCACCAGCGACAAAGCTTCTTTGACGAAGCCGCGGCTCAGACTGATCAATGCGGAGATGGCGACGATAGCAACGATCGCCCAGTCAACCCAGGTAAATGGCACAGTGCAGCCTACAGACGGATAAGGCGGCGCATTTTAGCAGAGCCCATGCTTATCGGTAAGCTGCGATTGTCAGTGCATTTCAAATAGGAGCGATAGTTTTAACCGCGCTCTGGCTGAAAGCGCACGACGAACCCCTTGAGGTTCTGTTGACGGCTGAGCAAGTCACGCAGGCGATCCGCTTCGGCGCGCTCGATCAACGGCCCGACAAACACCCGGTTTTTGCCGTCAGCAGCACGAATGTAGGCGTTGTAACCCTGGCTACGCAGGGACTTTTGCAGTTTTTCCGCGCTTTCACGACTGGACAGGCTGGCCAGTTGCACCGACCAGCTGACCGACAGCCCATTGGCATCGACGCGGCTTTGTGTGGTGTCTGGTTTGCTCGGTGCCGTGGTGATCGGCTGAGCAGGCGCAGTAGCAGGCTTGGCGGCCAACGCTGGATTCGGGGCCAGCGCAGGCGCTGCCGATTTGACCGCGGGAACCGGCGCCACTGGCGCACTCGGTACAGCCGGCACAACAGGCGTTTCCTGCTGAGCGATTTCGTCATCGCTAGGCACCGGCTCTTGAGGCAATGCTTGCGGCTCAGGCACCACCACTGGCTCCACTTGTACCTGGGGCATCGCCGGAGCCTGTGGTGCCGACGGAGCGTCAACCGTCACCGAACGCTGTTCATCCTGACGGGAAAACAGCATGGGCAGAAAAATCACCGCCAGCGCTACCAGCACCAGGGCGCCGACCATACGCTGTTTGTATGCTTTATCCAGCAATGCCATTTGCCGCTTCCTCCGTGGAGCGCCGGGCCAGCCATTCAAGGGCCTCGGCGACACAATAAAATGATCCGAACAACAGGATTTCATCGTCGTTCGTTGCTTGCGCGCACTGCCCTTCCAGGGCGGCGGCCACACTGTCGTAACACGTTACCGACGCGCCAAGGCTCTGTAACGCGCCCTGCAACTCAGCAACCGGCCGAGCGCGCGGAGAATCCAGCGGCGCAACGGCCCAGTGCTGGACACTAGCACTCAACTCACCGACAACACCATCCAGATCCTTGTCCGCCAGCAGCCCGAACACCGCCAGGCGCTTGCCAACCGGAGGACGACTCGCCAGACGACGGGCCAGATACTCCGCCGCATGGGGGTTATGCCCTACATCCAGCAACAAATTCAGGCGTTTACCCTGCCAGTCGATCTCACGACGGTCCAGACGACCAACGACACGCGTCGCTTGCAGCGCCTTGACAATCTGCGCATCCACCCAAGGCAAACCGAGCAACAGGTAAGCCTGCAGAGCCAGCGCGGCATTCTCCATCGGCAAGTCGAGCAACGGCAGATCGTGCAACTCAACCACACGACCTTGAGCATCAAGACCGCGCCATTGCCAGTTGTGATCGGTGACACCCAGATCAAAATCACGCCCACGCAGGAAAAACGGGCAGCTGAGCTCGCGCGCTTTATCCAGCAGGGGTTGAGGGGGATTCAGGTCACCACAGAGTGCAGGCGCGCCCTGGCGGAAAATGCCGGCCTTTTCGAAGGCCACGGATTCGCGGGTATCACCCAGATAATCCGCATGATCGACGCCGATACTGGTGACCAGCGCAATGTCGGCATCCACCACGTTGACCGTGTCCAGACGCCCGCCCAGACCGACCTCCAGCACCACTGCATCGAGCGCTGACTGTTGAAACAGCCAGAATGCCGCGAGCGTGCCCATCTCGAAATAAGTCAGGGAGGTTTCGCCGCGACCCGCTTCCACCGCAGCAAAGGCTTCACACAGCTGCGCGTCAGTGGCTTCGACGCCATCAACCTGCACCCGCTCGTTGTATCGCAGCAGGTGCGGAGAGTTGTACACCCCGACTTTCAGGCCCTGCGCCCGCAGCAATGACGCCACGAAGGCACAGGTAGAACCCTTGCCGTTGGTGCCGGTGACGGTGATCACCCGAGGCGCCGGCTTGCCCAGTCCCATGCGGGACGCTACCTGTTGCGAACGCTCCAGGCCCATGTCGATGGCCGAAGGGTGCAACTGCTCAAGGTAGGCGAGCCATTCGCCAAGGGTGCGCTCGGTCATACGTTGGCAGGTACCGGTGGAACCACGATCGGCTCAATAGGTGCAGCGACGAATGTCGGCGTCGGCAGGCCCATCATTTGCGCCAGCAGATTGCCCAGACGCGGACGCAGCTCCTGACGGTGAACGATCATGTCGATGGCACCGTGCTCCAGCAGGAACTCGCTGCGCTGGAAGCCTTCCGGCAGTTTTTCGCGAACGGTCTGCTCGATAACACGCGGACCGGCAAAACCGATCAGCGCCTTCGGCTCACCGACAATCACGTCGCCCAGCATCGCCAGACTGGCGGAAACACCGCCGTAGACCGGATCGGTCAGCACGGAGATGAACGGGATGCCCTCTTCACGCAGACGCGCCAGCACCGCGGAGGTCTTGGCCATTTGCATCAAGGAAATCAGCGCTTCCTGCATTCGCGCACCACCGGAAGCGGCGAAGCAGATCATCGGGCAGCGTTTTTCCAGGGCGTAGTTGGCGGCGCGAACAAAACGCTCACCGACGATGGCGCCCATCGAACCACCCATGAAGGAGAACTCGAACGCCGAGACCACAACCGGCATACCCAGCAAGGTACCGCTCATGGAGACCAGGGCGTCTTTTTCGCCCGTCTGCTTTTGTGCAGCGGTCAGGCGATCCTTGTACTTCTTGCCGTCGCGGAATTTCAGGCGGTCAACCGGCTCCAGGTCCGCACCCAGCTCGGCACGGCCTTCGACGTCGAGGAAGATGTCGATACGGGCGCGGGCGCCGATACGCATGTGATGGTTGCACTTGGGGCAAACATCCAGGGTCTTTTCCAACTCGGGACGATACAGCACCGCCTCGCAAGACGGGCATTTGTGCCAAAGACCTTCAGGCACCGAGCTCTTCTTGACCTCGGAACGCATGATCGAAGGGATCAGTTTGTCTACTAACCAGTTGCTCATGCTTTCTTTCTCCAGTACCGGTGGCCCGAACGCTCTGGTTCGCAACCCCGTGTATGCCCTTGAGCTAAATTCATGTGTACGGCGATGATCGAAGGGTCGCCACGGTCAGCGCGAAACATGACCTGCGTGCAACCCCGAAAACCCTCAGCCTTGCCTGCTTTGTGCAAGTGCAGTTAAAGACGGCGGCAGTGTGCCAGCCGTCACATCGACAAATCGCAGCCTCGTTTCACGAGACAGCTCCTACGGCTGCTTTGATGAAGGCGCGAATCTTTGCATGATCCTTGATGCCTTTGCTTGCCTCTACCCCGCCGCTGACGTCCACGGCATAGGGCCTAACCCGCGCCACGGCATCTGCGACGTTATCGGGCGTAAGGCCACCGGCCAGGATAATCGGTTTGCTCAGGCCTTGCGGTATCAAAGACCAGTCGAACGCTTCACCGGTTCCCCCGGGAATGCCTTCGACATAGGCATCGAGCAAAATTCCGCTGGCACTCGGGTAAGCATTACAGGCTGCCGCAATGTCATCACCGGCCTTGACCCGCAGCGCCTTGATGTAGGGTCGGTGCCAGCTTTCGCAGTCCGCGGCGACTTCATCGCCATGAAACTGCAGCAGGTCCAACGGCACCGCATCGAGAATTTCCCCCAATTCGCAACGGCTGGCATTTACGAACAAACCGACAGTGGTCACGAACGGCGGCAGCGCCTGGATGATCGAGCGCGCCTGCTGGAACGTCACTGCCCGGGGGCTCTTGGCATAGAACACGAATCCAATGGCATCCGCCCCGGCCTCGACGGCTGCCAACGCATCTTCTATGCGGGTAATCCCACAAATCTTGCTGCGAACGGCTGACATGTCGGCACAACTCCAAGACAAATCCGGGAAAGTCCCGGATGGTAGCAAAAGCGTTCGAGGGCGTCAGCCGTCAAGTTCCGAGAAACCGGTCAAGAAGTGTGGACCGATGTAACGCTCGGGCAACTCGAATTCGTCGCGATACTCGACCTGCACCAGGTAAAGACCAAACGGATGCGCCGTCACCCCGCCGGAACGGCGTATACGACTTTCCAGCACTTCTTTCATCCACTCCACCGGACGCTCGCCGGCGCCAATCGTCATCAGCACGCCGGCAATGTTGCGCACCATGTGGTGAAGGAACGCGCTGGCACGAATATCCAGCACGATCATCTTGCCGTGGCGCGTGACGCGCAGGTGATGAAGCTCCTTGATCGGCGACTTGGCCTGACACTGACCGGCGCGAAAAGCGCTGAAATCATGGGTGCCGACTAAATACTGAGCCGCTTCGGCCATGCGTTCGACGTCCAGCGGACGGTGGTTCCAGGTGATTTCTTCATTCAGATGCGCGGGACGAATCTGATCGTTGTAAATCACGTAGCGATAGCGCCGGGCGATCGCCTTGAACCGCGCATGGAAGTGCGGCGGCATAACCTTGGCCCAACTGACGCTGACGTCGTGGGGCAAATTGATATTGGCGCCCATGACCCAGGCCTTCATCGAGCGCTCGACCTGCGTATCGAAATGCACCACTTGTCCGCAGGCGTGCACTCCGGCATCCGTACGACCGGCACAAAGCAGCGACACCGGGGAGTCGGCGACTTTGGACAAGGCGTTTTCGAGGGTTTCCTGCACGGTGAGCACGCCAGAGGCCTGACGCTGCCAGCCACGATACCGCGAGCCTTTGTATTCCACGCCCAACGCGACCCGGAAAAAGCCGTCGGCCGCCATTTCGGCGGCCGGATTATCTATATTTGCCAAGGAGTGACAGCCTGCTGATTGACGCAAAGGTGGGCATTATAAGGCGCTCGGGCGGGGATGCCAGAGTTGGTCGACTGAAGATCGAAAGATCGCAGCCTGCGGCAGCTCCTACAAAAAAGCATGCAATCCCCTGTAGGAGCTGTCGCAGGCTGCGATCTTTTGACTCAACAAACAAAAACGGCAGCCTCAATGGCTGCCGTTTCATTTGCAACGATTGACTCACACCAGACGCGAAAGCATTTCCTCGGCTTCGCTCTTCTGACCGGCATCGCCTTCCGTCACCACCTCATTGAGGATGTCCCGGGCGCCGTCGTTGTCACCCATGTCGATGTAGGCCTGGGCCAGATCGAGCTTGGTAGCGACTTCATCAGTACCCGACAGGAAGTCAAACTCGGGTTCCTCGTCAACTGTGGCCAGAGCATCGTCCACGGTGAAGCTCGGCTCACTGATGCTCTGGGACAGGCGATCCAGTTCGGCGTTGACGTCGTCCAGCTCGACGGCAAAGGCGTCCGGCGCATCTGCAGCTTCCGTGGCGTCCATTTCGTCAGCCAGTGACAGATCAAAGTCAGATGGCAGCTCCAGGTCGTCCAGCGGTGCTTCAGCAACCGCTGGAGCGTCAACCGACGGCAGATCTTTCACCCCTTCGTCGAGATCCAGCAAGAAGTCGTCTTCAGCGAGAATGGCTGGCGTTGGCTCCGCCCCCAGATCCAAATCCAGATCGAAGTCTGCCAGGTCGTCGAGGTTGTCCCTGATATCGGTCTGCTGCTGCAATACCGACTCAAAGCTCAAATCGTCATCCCGCGGGAATTCTTCCAGCTCGCCCAGGGTCGCATCCGGCTCAGGTTGTGTCGCTGGAGCAATGTTTTCGAAGTCATCGAGACTCAGGTCGAAGGCGCTGTCGAGACCATCTTCGGCCGGGACCGGAGCAGCCGGCGCCGGTGTCACGTTTTCGAGATCGTCCAGGCTCAAGTCGAAAGCACTGTCGAGATCGTCATCAACGGCGGCCGGTGCTTGCGGCTCATCCAGCAGCAGATCCTTGACGTATTGCGCGTCCAGTTCGGCGGTAGCCGCGGCGGCGGCGATTCCACCGGCAGCAACCAGTACCATCGCCGGGAAGCGGCTTTTCAGCTTTTCAACCTGGGCGTAGTTGTCGCCATTGGCCACCAACTGACGTTCCTGCGCAACGAACGCATCGCGGTCGCCTTGCTGGCCGTAGACTTCCATCAGTTTCAAGCGCACATCGCTGCGCTGGGGCTCTTGCTTGACGCCGTCTTCCAGCAACGCTGCGGCCTGATTCAGGCGACCGGCGTTGATGTGCGATTGCGCCTGACCCAGCACATCATCGGAACGCTCGGCAGACGGTGCAACCAACGGCGCAGCGATTGGCGTGGTCATCACAACCGGTGCAACCACTGGCGCAGGAGCAGGTTTCGGTGCAGTCGCCAGTTTCACACTTGGCGATGGAACCTCAAGACCTTCAAAGCTGCTTTCCGGCAGATCAAGGTCAGCCGAAAACGGCTGTTCTTCAGCCAGCGCACGGGCCATGCGCAGATGTTTTTCAGCTTCTTGCTGGGCTTTGCGGCGACGAGCCAACAACAGCAGCAGAAGCAGAAGCACTACAGCGCCACCACCCATCAGGCCGAGCAGTAATGGGTTGGTCAGCAGTTCGTTGAATTTTTGATCGTCGGATGTGGCTGCTGGCGTTTCGACGGGTGCCTGCGTTGGAGCCGTCGCCTCAGGCGCAGCTACAGCTGGCGTCGGGGCTGGAGCAGTCTGCGATGGCGTTGCCGCGGGATCGGCAGCCAGCTCAGCCGACATCGCTGGCGCTGTGGCAGCCGGTGCGCCCGCAGCCCCTTCGGCCTGCAACTTGGCCAATTGATTGTTTTTCAGCTCGATCAGGCGTTGCAGCTTGTCCAGCTGACTTTGCAAATCGGTCATGCGGCTTTTCAGTTCAGCGTTGTCACGACGCGTCGTGTCGAGGCTTTCCTGGGTTACCGCCAACTTGTTGTTTAAGGCTTTGGCATCACCGGCCGCACCTTTGCCAAGGTTCTTGCCGGATTCGGCAGACACCAGGCTCAGCTTATCGGTGGCCGCCTGTTTCGGAGCATCTTCACCGCGGGCGCGATGGGTGGCGTCGATCTGCTGCTGCCCTGCCCCTGGCTTGGCGACGTAACGACGGCCCTGACGCCATGCGGTGTTCTGGGCTGCCACTTCGGCGATGGCTTTGGATTGCGGCAAACCGGTGCTCTGCGCCTGATCCGGCAGGCGCAACACCTGGCCGGTTTTCAAGCGGTTGATATTGCCATCGATGAACGCATCCGGGTTCAAGGCCTGGATGGCCAGCATGGTCTGCTGGATCGAACCGCCGTTACGCGCCTTCGCAGCAATTTCCCAGAGGGTATCGCGTGGCGAGGTGGTGTGCTGGGACGGTTTGGTCGCACCGGTGACAGGCGCGGCAACCGTAGACGTCGGTTGCGCAGCCGCTTCAGCGGTTTGTGGTGAGAATTTGGACGGATCGAGCAACACGCTGTAATCGCGCAACAGACGGCCGTTCGGCCACATCACCTGCACCAGGAATTTCACCATGGGCTCGGAGAGTGGTTTGCTGGAGGTCACGCGCAGGATGCTTTTGCCGCTGGCGTTGAGTACCGGGGTGAAGGTCAAGTCGTTGAGAAACGCCTGGCGGTCGACACCGGCCTTGGCGAAATCGTCAGGCGAAGCAAGGCTTGGCACCACTTCGGCAACGGTGAGGTCCTTGACATCAAGCAGCTCGATTTCCGCAACCAGCGGCTGGTTGAGCGTCGATTTCAGGGTCAGCTCCCCGAGCCCGAGGGCATGCGCCATACCGGAGGACAGCGCCGAGGCGGCCGCTATTGCTAACACCAGTTTGCGAACTTGAACCATTAGTTCATCCTTAGTTTGAACATTCCTCGGCCAGCGAGAAGGTATTGATAGTCGCTGCCGCAAGGCATTGCGCGCAACGGCGAAGGTCGTCGCGCGCGGTCATTTCATTGTTGCTCCGCAAAGCCACGCAGAGTGGCTCTGCCGTCAGCATTCGGGCAAGCATAGGCTCGCCCGGAAACATTCGACAATTTGTAGCAAAGTATCTTTTACAGCAGGTCTTTTATCAACAACTCAGCCAGTTGCACAGCGTTGAGCGCAGCGCCTTTGCGTACGTTATCTGACGTCAGCCACAAATTAAGTTCCGACAGGTCGTCGATACCCTGGCGAACCCGACCAACGTAGACCACATCCTGCCCCACCGCATCGCCAACCGGGGTCGGATAATCGCCGGCTTCCACCAGCTCGATACCCGGCGCGTCTTCCAGGGCTGCGTTCACCTTCGCCAGGTCGATATCACTTGCCGACTGCAGGGTCACATTAAAGCTATCGCCAAAAAACACCGGGGCTTGAATGCAAGTGACAGAAATCTTCAACGACGGCAGGTTCATGACCTGGCGAAGTTCACGTACCAGCCGCTTTTCCAGCAGCGTATGGCCCTGATCATCCGGCTTGCCGACTTGTGCCAGCAGGTTGAATGCCATCTGCCGATCAAAGAACTTCGGTTCAAGCGGGCGCACATTGAGCAGTTCGGCGGTTTGCCGCGCCAGCTCGCTCACCGCTTCGCGGCCCTGGGCAGACACCGCGAGGCTGGCGGTCAGATTGATACGTTGCAATTCCATCAAGCTCAGCAACGGTGCAAGCACTACCGCCAGGGTGGTGGCCGATGGACTCGGGCTGCTGACCAGGAATGGCTTTTTCAAGTTGGCCAGTACCTGTGGATTGGCTTCCGGCACCACTTGCGGCGCTTGTTCGGCCGACAAGGCTCCGGACAGATCAATCACCGAACAACCGGCAGCACTGGCGCGCGAAGCGAAACTCAGGGTTACCGCCGGGCCTGCGGCAAAAAATACCAACTGCACTTTGCCGAAATCGAATTCATCGACTTCGCGCACACGCACGTTCTTGCCACGAAACGGCACTGAGCTGCCGGCGGATTCGCTGCTGGCCAGCAAGTGCAGGTTACCGATTGGAAAATCGCGCTCTTCCAGAATCTGCACGAGCGTTTCGCCGACAGTACCGGTGGCGCCGATCACGGCGATATCAATGGTCTGGCTCATGGGTTTTACCTCTGGCGAAACGGGGGGAGCGGCACTTTACCGGGTGGGTGGCACACAGGCAATTTCCGCTGGGGGTTATGCGGCGCCGATGAGATCGCCATCGCCAGCAAGCCGGCTCCTACAGGTGTGAGTAAGCTCATCATTGTAGGAGCCAGCTTGCTGGCGATGGCGGCCTGACTGGCGACACAACTCCCATAAAAAAACCCGCACCTCTTTCAAGGCGCGGGTTCTTTCATTGCATCAATCGATCAACGCTCAAGCAGGATCCGCAGCATGCGACGCAGCGGTTCGGCCGCGCCCCACAGCAACTGGTCGCCGACGGTGAATGCACCGATGAACTGCGAACCCATGTTCAGCTTGCGCAGACGACCCACCGGCACGTTCAGGGTACCGGTGACCTTGGTCGGGCTCAGTTCCTGAATGCTGGTCTCGCGGTTGTTCGGCACCAGCTTGACCCAAGGGTTGTGCTGGCTGATCAGCCCTTCGATATCGGCGATCGGCACGTCTTTGTTCAGCTTGATGGTCAAAGCCTGGCTGTGGCAACGCATGGCGCCGATGCGCACGCAGATGCCGTCGACTGGAATCGGGCTCTTGAAGCGACCGAGAATCTTGTTGGTCTCGGCCTGGGCCTTCCACTCTTCGCGGCTCTGACCGTTCGGCAATTCCTTGTCGATCCACGGGATCAGGCTGCCGGCCAGTGGTACGCCGAAGTTTTCGGTCGGGTACGCGTCGCTGCGCATGGCTTCGGCCACACGGCGGTCAATGTCGAGGATCGCGCTGGCCGGATCGGCCAGTTGATCGGCGACAGCGGCGTGGGTCGCGCCCATTTGCTTGATCAGTTCACGCATGTTCTGCGCGCCGGCACCGGAGGCCGCCTGATAAGTCATGGCGCTCATCCACTCCACCAGGCCAGCTTCGAACAGGCCACCGAGGCCCATCAGCATCAGGCTGACGGTGCAGTTGCCGCCGATGTAGTTCTTGGTGCCCGCGTCCAGTTGCTGGTCGATGACCTTGCGGTTCACTGGATCCAGAACGATCACCGCATCATCCTGCATACGCAGGCTGGAAGCGGCGTCGATCCAGTAACCCTGCCAGCCGGCTTCACGCAGTTTCGGGAAGACTTCGCTGGTGTAGTCGCCACCCTGGCAGGTCAGAATCACATCGAGGGTTTTCAGCTCTTCAATGCTGTAAGCGTCTTTGAGCGGAGCAATGTCCTTGCCCACGGACGGGCCTTGGCCACCGACATTGGAAGTGGTGAAAAACACCGGCTCGATAAGATCGAAATCCTGCTCTTCCAGCATCCGCTGCATGAGCACGGAACCGACCATACCGCGCCAACCGATCAGACCTACACGTTTCATCGCAACTACACCTTCTTGAAATGTGGGCCGCTGCTTTGTCTTGAATTTGGCAGCGGGCCCGAGAGATTACAGATTCCGCAGCGCGGCGACTACTGCGTCACCCATTTCCTGCGTACCGACTTTAGTGCAACCTGCCGAATAAATGTCACCGGTGCGCAAGCCCTGATCCAGCACCAGGCTGACGGCTTTCTCAATGGCATCGGCTGCAGCCTGCTGATTGAAGCTGTAACGCAGCATCATCGACACCGACAGAATGGTCGCCAGCGGGTTGGCGATGCCTTTGCCCGCGATGTCCGGCGCCGAACCGTGGCACGGCTCGTACATGCCCTTGTTGTTGGTGTCCAGGGACGCCGATGGCAGCATGCCGATGGAACCGGTGAGCATCGAAGCCTGGTCGGACAGGATGTCGCCGAACATGTTGTCGGTGACGATCACGTCGAACTGCTTCGGTGCACGCACCAGTTGCATGGCGGCGTTGTCGACATACATGTGGCTCAGTTCGACTTCAGGGTAATCCTTGGCCACTTCCTCGACAATTTCACGCCACAGTTGGCTGGAGGCCAACACGTTGGCTTTATCCACCGAGCAGAGCTTCTTGCCACGGACCATGGCCATGTCGAAACCGACACGGGCGATACGGCGAATTTCGCTTTCGCTGTACGGCAGCGTGTCGTAGGACTGGCGCTCGCCGTTTTCGAGGGTGCGGGTACCGCGTGGCGCGCCGAAGTAGATGCCGCCGGTCAGTTCACGAACGATCAGGATATCCAGGCCGGCAACGATTTCCGGCTTCAGGCTGGAAGCCTCGGCCAGTTGCGGGTAGAGGATTGCCGGACGCAGGTTGCCGAACAAGCCCAGTTGCGCACGGATTTTCAACAGACCGCGCTCAGGGCGGATGTCACGTTCGATGGCATCCCATTTCGGGCCGCCAACGGCACCCAACAGCACGGCATCGGCCGCACGGGCACGTTCCAGGGTCTCGTCGGCCAGTGGCACGCCGTGCTTGTCGATGGCAGCGCCACCGATCACGTCGTGACTCAGCTCGAAGCCCAGGGCGAACTTGTCGCTGGCCAGCTCCAGCACCTTGACCGCTTCGGCCATGATTTCCGGGCCAATACCGTCACCTGGGAGAATCAGAATCTGCTTGCTCATGCTTTCCTCATGTCATCAGTCGGTGCGCCCATGGACGCACCCGGAAAAATTCTATCGCTCGGCCATCAGTACCAGTACATCGGTACTGAACGAACCATCAGCCTCAATCTCGAAATATTCGCGCACTTCGTTGCCCATCGACTGCTGCAACTCGCGGATCGCCGCGCGCATCACTTCAGGCGTGCGCATGCGTTCGACCCAGCTGCTGTACTCCAGGCGCAGGCGCTGACGAGTGGTACTGCGGGTGTGCAGTCCCGCCTCGCTGACCTGGCGCAACCACTCGCCGGCGGAATAATCGCGCACATGGCTGGTGTCGCGCAGCACTTCGACGCTTTGCAGGTAAGTGTCGAACAACGGGCTGCCCGGTGACAACACGTCGATGAACGCGGCGACGCCACCCGGTTTCAACACCCGACGCACTTCGCGCAATGCCAGGCCGAGATCACTCCAATGGTGCGCCGAATAACGGCTGAAGACGAAATCGAATTCGCCATCGGCAAACGGCAGACGCTCAGCGGCACCATTGACCGTGGACACATTGTTCAAGCCACGATCGATGGCAGCGGCCGTCACCACGTCGAGCATCTGCTGCGACAGGTCGTAGGCCACCACTTCTTTCACCAACGAGGCAACTTGAAAGCTCACGTGGCCGGCGCCGCAGCCCAGGTCCAGAACCCTGGCCTCGCCCTGCCCCGCCAGCTCAGCCTGTAGCAGCGC
The DNA here is from genome assembly GCF_030417915.1 of Pseudomonas sp. C32. Classification (NCBI taxonomy): domain Bacteria; kingdom Pseudomonadati; phylum Pseudomonadota; class Gammaproteobacteria; order Pseudomonadales; family Pseudomonadaceae; genus Pseudomonas; species Pseudomonas sp. C32. Next base: position 150,413 of record NZ_JAUHUK010000015.1, read on the forward strand.
GAACTCGGTACCTTGAGCGTGAACGGCGCTGCTCAGGTAGGCCGAAGCCTGTTCACCGAATTGCTTTTGGACTACCTGACTGTGCTGGGCGGTGCTGGTCATGGGGACTTCTTCCTTTTTGGGGTTTAGCCTGGTGTTGTCTGGGCGGGCCTCTTCGCCGGCAAGCCAGCTCCTACAGGGGAATGCGTTTCAACTGTAGGAGCTGGCTTGCCGGTGATGGCGTCATTACGCCTTACACAAAATCACGCGTCGCGAAACAACCAAGGCTGGCTCGCACGATGTTTGGCCTCAAACGTCGCAATCGCATCGCCGTCCTGCAAGGTCAGGCCGATATCGTCCAGGCCGTTGAGCAGGCAATGCTTGCGGAACGCATCGATTTCGAAGTTCAACACCTTGCCGTCAGGGCGAGTCACGGTCTGGGCTTGCAGATCGACCTGCAACTGATAGCCCGGATTAGCCTCGACCTGCTGGAACAGTTCATCGACTTCGGCGTCGCTCAAGATGATCGGCAGCAAGCCGTTCTTGAAGCTGTTGTTGAAGAAGATGTCGGCGTAGCTCGGCGCGATGATGCTGCGGAAACCGTACTCTTCCAGTGCCCACGGCGCGTGTTCACGGCTGGAACCGCAACCGAAGTTTTCACGGGCCAACAGTACGCTGGCGCCTTGATAACGCTCGGCATTAAGGACGAAGTCCTTGTTCAACGGGCGCTTGGAGTTGTCCTGATACGGCTGCCCTACATCAAGGTAGCGCCATTCATCGAACAGGTTCGGGCCGAAACCCGTGCGCTTGATCGATTTCAAGAATTGCTTCGGGATGATCTGGTCGGTGTCGACGTTGGCACGATCCAAAGGCGCGACAAGTCCAGTGTGCTGGGTAAAAGCTTTCATGCTGCGCTCCTTTAGATCAATTCACGGACGTCAATGAAACGACCGTTCACAGCGGCGGCCGCGGCCATGGCCGGGCTGACGAGGTGGGTACGGCCACCGGCGCCCTGACGGCCTTCGAAGTTACGGTTAGAGGTCGACGCGCAATGCTCGCCGGACTCCAAACGGTCCGGGTTCATCGCCAGACACATCGAGCAACCCGGCTCGCGCCATTCGAAACCGGCTTCGAGGAAAATCTTGTCCAGACCTTCCGATTCGGCCTGCGCCTTCACCAGACCCGAGCCCGGCACCACGATGGCCTGCTTGATGGTCGAAGCCACTTTGCGGCCCTTGGCGATCACGGCCGCAGCGCGCAAATCTTCGATCCGCGAGTTGGTGCAGGAACCGATGAACACGCGGTCGAGCTGGATGTCGGTGATCGCCTGGTTGGCGGTCAAACCCATGTATTTCAAGGCGCGGACGATGGAATCGCGCTTGACCAGGTCCATTTCCTTCGCAGGATCTGGCACGTTCTGGTCTACCGCCAACACCATCTCAGGCGAAGTGCCCCAGCTGACTTGCGGTTTGATCTGGGTCGCATCGAGCTCGACCACAGTATCGAACCTGGCATCAGCGTCGGAGACGAGGTCCTTCCAGGCTTCGACGGCCAAATCCCATTCCGCGCCTTTCGGGGCGAATGGACGGCCCTTCACGTAAGCCACGGTTTTTTCGTCAGCGGCCACCAGGCCTACGCGAGCGCCGGCCTCGATGGACATGTTGCAGATGGTCATGCGGCCTTCGACGGACAGGTCGCGAATGGCGCTGCCGGCAAATTCGATGGCATGGCCGTTACCGCCGGCGGTGCCGATCTTGCCGATCACCGCGAGGACGATGTCCTTGGCGGTCACGCCGAACGGCAATTGGCCTTCGACGGACACCAGCATGTTCTTCATTTTCTTGGCGACGAGGCACTGAGTGGCGAGCACGTGCTCGACCTCGGAGGTGCCGATACCGTGAGCCAGAGCGCCAAATGCACCATGGGTCGAGGTGTGGGAGTCACCGCAGACCACAGTCATGCCCGGCAAGGTCGCGCCCTGCTCAGGGCCAATAACGTGGACGATACCCTGGCGGATGTCGTTCATCTTGAACTCGACGATGCCGTATTCATCGCAGTTGTCGTCGAGGGTCTGAACCTGCAAACGCGAGACCTGGTCGACAATCGCCTCGATGCCGCCCTTGCGCTCCGGGGTGGTCGGTACGTTGTGGTCCGGGGTCGCGATGTTGGCATCGATGCGCCATGGCTTGCGCCCGGCCAGACGCAGGCCTTCGAAGGCTTGCGGCGAGGTCACTTCGTGAATGATGTGACGATCGATGTAGATCAGCGCAGAGCCATCATCGCGCTGTTTGACCAAATGCGAATCCCAGAGCTTGTCGTAGAGCGTTTTGCCGGCCATCAGACGGTTCCTCATCAGCTTGTTTCTATGCCCCGGGCCTTGAAAGTCTCAATAACCCTTTGGCTTGTGAGGCTGATCCTATGGGGTTACATTAAATAACTCAAATTCATATTTTTTATGCTTTGGATAACCAACTGGAATACAACCATGGACCTGGCCAATCTCAATGCCTTTATTGCCATCGCCGAGACCGGAAGCTTCTCCGGTGCGGGCGAACGGCTGCACCTGACTCAACCGGCGATCAGCAAACGCATCGCCGGGTTGGAGCAGCAATTAAAGGTGCGACTGTTCGATCGACTGGGCCGCGAGGTCGGGCTGACCGAGGCTGGCCGCGCCCTGTTGCCACGGGCGTATCAGATTCTGAATGTCCTCGATGATACGCGCCGCGCCCTGACCAACCTCACGGGCGAAGTGACCGGTCGTCTGACCCTGGCCACCAGCCACCACATTGGCCTGCACCGCTTGCCGCCCTTATTAAGGGAGTTCACCCGACGCTATCCCGAGGTGGCGCTGGATATTCAGTTCCTCGACTCAGAAGTCGCCTACGAGGAAATTCTCCACGGCCGCGCTGAACTGGCTGTCATCACCCTCGCGCCGGAACCCCACACACTGGTCAAAGCCACGCCTGTATGGGACGACCCGCTGGACTTCGTGGTTGCCCCGGAGCACTCACTCCTCAACAACGGCAAGGTCAGCCTGGCGGACATAGCCCTGCATCCCGCCGTATTCCCCGGCGGCAACACCTTTACCCATCACATCGTGCAGCGCCTGTTTGAAGCCCAAGGCCTGACGCCCAACATCGCCATGAGCACCAACTACCTGGAAACCATCAAGATGATGGTCTCGATCGGCCTGGCCTGGAGTGTTTTACCGCGCACCATGCTCGACGATCAGGTGGCGAGGATACCTTTGCCGGGCATACAGCTCACTCGCCAGCTAGGCTATATCCTGCACACCGAACGGACATTGTCGAATGCTGCCCGGGCTTTCATGGCCCTGCTGGACGCCCAACTCGATCTGCCAGGGACTCAAGGCTAAATTGTGCTAAGCCTATAAAGCCGCGAACACCTGTGCCAAACGCCCATTCAGCCTAAGGCTTGCCAATGCCGAAATCTGTTGACCGTATTCCGCCGATGCCGCGTATACAGGCGATTGACCCTAAAAACTCGGAGCAGAGTTGGGAAAGTGCCTCGCAATTGCTGGCCGCACTTAACGGCGCGCACCTGGGTGCCTGGTATTGGGACATTGAACGCGGGCAGATCAGTTGGTCACGAGGCACACAGGCGTTGTTCGGCTTCGACCCCCGCCGACCGTTGCCGGCGGACATGGAATACCTCGACCTGCTACCCCCGGAAGACCGGGCGAAAACCATTCGTGCGTTCCATGCGGTGATCGCCGGCGCGCCACTGGAACAGGCCATGCACCACCGGATTCGCTGGCCCGATGGCAGCTTGCACTGGCTGGAAGTCAGCGGCAGCCTGTTGCCGGACAAGCACGGCCGGCCACGCATGATTGGTGTGATCCGCGAGATCACCCAACAGCGCCAGCGCGAGCACGCGCTGAGCAGCTCGGAAAAACGCTTCGCCACGCTGTTTCATCTGTGTCCGAACATGGTCCTGCTGACCCGCCAGGAAGATGGCCTGATCACCGAAGCCAACCAGTATTTCGAAAGCCTGTTCGGCTGGCCGGTACAACATGCGATCGGCCGCACAACGCTGGAACTGGGCCTATGGGTGCACCCTGAACAGCGGGCAGAACTGGTCAAGGCCACCAAGGCCAAAGGCGATCTGGTCAGCATGGAGGTGCAATTTCGCGCCAGCAACGGGCAGATTCACGACGGCATCCTCAGCGCCCAGAAGGTCGAACTCGAAGGCCAGCCGTACTTGCTGAGCACCTTCCTCGACACCACCGAACGAAAAATCGCCGAACACGCCCTCAAGGACAGTCAGGAACGCCTTGACCTGGCCCTGGACTCGGCGCAACTCGGCACCTGGGATTGGCACATTCCCAGCGGCATGCTCTATGGCTCGGCACGCGCGGCTCAACTGCACGGGATGGAAGCCATACCGTTCCATGAGTCCTTTGACGATTTTTTCGAAGGGGTACCGGGCGAAGAACGCGACACCATGCGCGACGCCTACCGCAGCCTGCGCGAAGGCCCGGCCGGCAACTATCAACTGACCTATCGTGTGCAACTGTCGGACGGCAGTTCACGCTACCTGGAAAGCCGAGCCCGCCTCTATCGGGATGAAAACGGTGCGCCATTGCGCATGGCCGGCACCCTGCTCGACATCACGGATCAGGTTGAACGCGAACAGAAACTGGTGGCCTCCGAAGAGAAGTTCGCCACCCTGTTTCAAGTCAGCCCAGACCCGATCTGCGTCACTCGCCAGGACACCGGCCACTTCATCGAGATCAATTCCAGTTTCACCCAGACTTTCGGCTGGAACACCGCCGACGTGATCGATCGCAGCGCCGATGAAATCGGCCTGTGGGATGCCTCGGCCCAAAGCTTGCGACGCATCGAACAAGTCATCCGCGAACAAGACCTGAGCAATGTCGCGATACAGGTCCAGCACAAGGACGGACAGTCACTGACCTGCGTGATTTCCAGCCGCCAGATCAGCGTTGGCGAACAGCCCTGCATCGTCACCACATTGCGCGACATCACCCAGCAACAGCGCTCGGAAGCGGCACTCAAGGCCAGCGAAGAGAAGTTCGCCAAGGCGTTCCACTCCAGCCCCGATGCCATCACCATCACCGAGCGCGACACCGGCTTCTATCTGGAGGTCAACGACGGCTTTTGCCGCTTGACCGGTTACCGCACCGAGGACGTGGTGGGCCGCACGGTCTATGAGGTCGGGATTTGGGCCGAAGAAAAACAGCGGTCGGGTTTGTTGGCCGAATTGCACACCAAGGGCCGGGTCCATCACCGGGAAATGCTCGCACGCAACAAGCGCGGTGAGTTGCTGACCGTCGAAGTCTCGGTTGAGCCGATCACCCTCAACGAAACCGCATGCCTGTTGCTGACCGCGCGGGACGTCAGCCTGCTGAAAAATGCCGAAGCGCAAATTCGTCACCTGGCTTACCACGACCCGCTGACCAACCTGCCCAACCGCGCACTGCTGATGGATCGCCTGAGCCAACAGATCGCCCTGCTCAAACGCCACAATCTGCGCGGCGCGTTGATGTTCCTTGACCTCGACCACTTCAAGCACATCAACGACTCCCTCGGTCATCCGGTGGGCGATACCGTGTTGAAAATCATCACCGCCCGCCTTGAGGCGAGCGTGCGCATGGAAGACACCGTCGCACGCCTGGGCGGTGATGAATTCGTCGTGCTGCTCAGCGGCCTCGAAGGTTCGCGCAGCGCAGTCAGCGATCAGGTGCGGGAACTGGCCGACACCCTGCGCGAACTGCTATCCGAACCGATGTTCCTCGACGGCCATCGCCTGCAGGTGACACCGAGTATCGGCATTGCTCTGATTCCCGATCACGGCTCGACACCAACGGACCTGCTCAAACGCGCCGATATCGCGCTCTATCGCGCAAAAGATTCGGGGCGTAACACCGCGCAGATGTACCACAACACCATGCAGAAGGCCGCGAGTGAACGCCTGCGCCTGGAAACCGACTTGCGCCTGGCCCTTTCCCGAGGCGAATTTCGTGTGCATTACCAACCCCAGATCGACGCACGGGGCGATCGCATCGTCGGTGCCGAGGCATTGCTGCGCTGGACTCATCCGGAACTCGGTGCGCAATCACCCAACGAGTTCATCAAAGTACTGGAAGACAGTGGACTGATTCTTGAGGTCGGCAACTGGATCCTCAATGAAGCCTGCCTGGCGTTCAAGAAGTTGGTCGATAAACATCTGGTGGACCCGCATCGGTTCAGCCTGTGCGTCAACATCAGCCCCCGTCAGTTCCGTCAGAACGATTTTGTCGAACGCGTCGAAAGCAGCCTCACCAGCCAAGGCCTGCCCTGCTCGATACTGAAACTGGAAATTACCGAAGGCATCGTCATCCAGAACCTGGAAGACACCATCAGCAAAATGCGCCGCCTGAAAAAACTCGGCGTGAGCTTCGCCATGGATGACTTCGGCACGGGGTACTCCTCGCTGACCTACCTCAAGCGCCTGCCGGTCGACACCTTGAAAATCGACCAATCTTTCATCCGCGATGCGACCAGCGACCCGAACGACGCCGAAATCATTCGCGCTATTGTCGCGATGGCCCGCAGCCTGGACTTGAAAGTGATTGCCGAAGGGGTGGAAACGGCGGAGCAGCTGGAGTTTCTGCAAGGGCTGGAATGTCACTTCTATCAGGGGTATCTGCACAGCCAGCCGCTGCCGGTTGAAGAGTTTCAGAAATTACTGAAATGATCCCTACAAAGAACAGGTACAAAAAAGGGCGCCGTTGGCGCCCTTTTCTTGCTCTGGCTTAGTGTTGCAGAGCTGGCTTTTGCGTCCCGTTGATCGGGATGCGCCTGGCTTTCGCCTCTTCAGGAATCACCCGCAGCAGGTCAATGCTCAACAGACCGTTGTTCAGGCCGCTTCCGCCACCGGCAATCCCAGCAAACGCGAGACCTGATCCAGTTCTGTCTCGCGTCGCAGGACGGTGAACAGCTCTACGGCTTCGGGATAATTACGGGTCAACATCGCCAGCCATTGCTTCAGGCGACCTGGGGATTGACGCGCTGTCATCTGCGCCTTGGCTTGCAGCCAGAAGTCCTGAATCAGCGGTAGCAGCTCGCTCCAGGTCATCTCGACCACTTCCTCACCGGCACGTGCAGCGGCAATCTGTCGGGCGAGATCCGGGCGCGAAACCAGGCCGCGACCGAGCATGATGTCTTCCACGCCACTGATTTCACGACACCGGCGCCAATCTTCGACGCTCCAGATGTCACCATTGGCGAACACCGGAACCTTGACCACGTCTTGCACCCGTGGAATCCATTCCCAGTGCGCAGGCGGTTTGTACCCGTCAACCTTGGTTCGCGCGTGCACCACGATGTGCTCGGCACCGCCCTCGGCCAGGGCCGTGGCGCAGACCAGCGAACCGTCCGGGCTGTCGAACCCCAGGCGCATCTTGGCGGTGACGGGAATGTGTGCAGGCACGGCACGACGCACGTGCTCGACGATCTGGTTGAGCAGTTCAGGCTCTTTGAGCAACACCGCACCGCCACGGGACTTGTTGACGGTCTTGGCCGGGCAGCCGAAGTTCAGGTCGATCACCTCGGAACCCAACTCGCAGGCCAGCGCGGCGTTTTCCGCCAGGCACACCGGGTCGGAACCCAGCAGCTGCACGCGCAGCGGCACGCCAGAGGCGGTCCGCGCGCCGTTGAGCAGCTCCGGTCCGAACTTGTGGAAGTAGGCGGGCGTGAGTAACTGGTCGTTGACCCGGATGAACTCGGTCACACACCAATCGATGCCGCCCACTCGGGTCAGCACGTCGCGCAGGATGTCGTCGACCAACCCCTCCATGGGCGCCAAAGCAATTTGCATGAAAAACACACTCAACGAAAAACGTGCGGCAGTTTACTGGATTATCGAGCGAAAGACTTGCGCATACCTTTGTGGCGAGGGAGCTTGCTCCCGCTGGAGCGCGAAGCGGTCCCCCTGCAAATGAAGAGTGCTGCGCACTAACGGGAGCCAGCTCCCTCGCCACAGGGCCGTGTCAGGCCGGGACTTGCAACGCCGGGCCGTAGCCCTCGATAAATTCTGCCGGCATCCGCTTGGGTCTGCCCGTGGACAGCTCGATGCAAACGAACGTGGTCTGTGCGCGCAATAGCGTGGTGTTGTCACTCGGGCGGATCAGCTGGAAATGCCGGGTCATCTTCAGGCGCTGGTCCCAATCGACGATCCAGGTCGCCAACTGCAACTCGTCGCCCTCGTAGGCGGCCGCCAGGTAATCGATCTCGTGCCGCACCACCGCCATGGCACGGTCCAGCCGACGGTACTCGACCAGATCCAGGCCCAGGCGCTGGGAGTGGCGCCAGGCACAACGCTCCAGCCAGGTCACGTACACCGCGTTGTTCGCGTGACCCAACCCATCGATGTCCTCGGCGCCCACTTGCAGATCAATGATAAATGGCGTTTCCCGATCCCAGCCCATGCCCCACTCCCGGTCAGATAGTTTCGACCGGGGCAGTGTAACGGATGCTCAGGCCGATTGGCGCGATTGCAGGCTGCGACCGGCCAGCAGTGATAACACCCCGTCAATCACCCGAGGATCGGCCAGTACCCGCTGATGACCACCCTCTTGCAGGCGCAGCAAGCGGCTATCAAACCAGGCTTCGTGGATCAGTTGCGACTCCTTGACCGAGACAAAGTTGTCGTCTTCGGCGTGGACGATCAAGCCGGGCATGTCGAGTTGATAATGGGCGACGTCGAGCATCGCTGCGCGCATGCCGACATCTTTCTCGACCTGGCGAATGAACGCGGAACGGGCTTTGGGTGGCAACCCAACATAACGGGCAAACCCGCGCAACACGCCGAGGATGCGGGCCGGGGCGCCAATGGTGACCAGTGTTTCGGTGCGCAGGCCCAGCTGCACGGCCAGCATGGCACTGGCACCGCCCATGGAGTGGCCGATGACCGCTTGCAACGGCGGCAATTCAGCGGCGGCTTCAAGCATGGCGCGGGCGAACAGCACCACATTCGCTTCACTGCCCGGTGAGCGGCCGTGGGCCGGACCGTCCAGCGCGACCACCGAATATCCGGCATCGACCAGCGCCGTGATCAGGCTGGCGAACTGCGTCGGCCGCCCTTCCCAGCCGTGCATCAGCAAAACCGCCGGGCCTTGCCCCCAGCGCAACGCTGAAAGACCGAATCGCAAAGTGATGCGTTCGGACTTCGCCAACAGCGGCAATTCCCAGTCACGCGGCGGCAGATCCCGCGGCGTCATGAAAGCCAGTCGCATTTTGCTTGCAACCAGTTTCGGTGCAACCCAGCCCAAGGTGCCATTAACGCCACGAACCCACTTCAACGTGCTCATCGCATTCTCCCCAGGCCGCAGCCTTCAGGTCAACGCACTGCCGATTTGGCGGCACGCAGTAATCGATCGGACAATTCTCCCGGCCCCAGCGCCCGCGCCAGAGCCAGACCACCCACCATCAAGGCCATGTCGGCCAAGGCTTTATCGGTTTCTTCAGGGCTGGCCGCCAATTGCGCGACCATCAATTCCATGTGCTCGCTGAGCGCGACACGGAAGGCATCCGGCAGCCGCCCAAGCTCACCGACCGACGCGGGAATCGGGCAGGCCGACTCGGAGGAATCACGGTGCTTGCGCGACAGATAAAACGCCGCCACCAACGCACGACGTTCTTCGCCGGTCAGTTCGCTATCCATGTCGGCAATCAGGTCACGCCGGTGACCGAGCAATTGCTTGAACGCCTCCAGCATCATGGCGTCCTTGCTTTCGAAGTGCGCGTAGAAGCCGCCGACCGTCAGGCCCGCCGCGCCCATCACCTCGCCCACGCTCGGTTCGGCCGGGCCACGCTGAATCAGCGCGGAGCTGGCGGCCTTGAGGATGCGTTCGCGGGTTTGAGCTTTTTTATCGTTCATCGTTGCCTCCGAATATTACGACTCAAATATTATTCTCATAATAATTTTTCGCAAGTCGTGGATGTGACCGCTGGTCTGAAGAACAGTTTGAAAGAGAAAGGGAGATTTTGCCAAACGCCAGACAAACAAAAGGGCCATTCAATAATTGAATGACCCTTATAAAATCCCGCAGAGCGGGTAATCGTGGCGTCCCCTAGGGGACTCGAACCCCTGTTACCGCCGTGAAAGGGCGGTGTCCTAGGCCACTAGACGAAGGGGACACAAACCCTTCTATACAACTGATCAGTGCTGAGAGCTGATCGATTCAAGGCCGGTGTGGCCAGACCTTGAACTTGTAAAATTGGTGGAGCTTAGCGGGATCGAACCGCTGACCTCCTGCATGCCATGCAGGCGCTCTCCCAGCTGAGCTAAAGCCCCGGATTTTTCGCCTCGCGGCGGAGTGACATCTTGCAACATCACTTCTGTAAAACTGGCGTCCCCTAGGGGACTCGAACCCCTGTTACCGCCGTGAAAGGGCGGTGTCCTAGGCCACTAGACGAAGGGGACGCAAACCCTTCTATACAACAGATCAACGCTGAGTGTTGATCGCTTCAAAGCCGGTGTGGCCAGACCTTGAAGTGTAAATTGGTGGAGCTAGACGGGATCGAACCGTCGACCTCTTGCATGCCATGCAAGCGCTCTCCCAGCTGAGCTATAGCCCCTCATCGCTGAGGACGGGGCGAATCTTAAGGGCGCATCGAAAGTCTGTCAAACTTATTTTGCAAAAAAACTGAAATTTTTTGCCGACATAACAATCACTTACCGCCCTCCCCCGAAAAATCAGGGGTTTTCCCCAACTGTAGGAGCTGGCTTGCCAGCGATGGCGGCCGCAAGGTCGCTTCGCCAGCAAGCCGGCTCCTACAGGTCAACCCTGTGGGATCAGGCGATAGCGCCCAACAGCTTTTCCCACTCTTTGTTTTCTTTCTTCGACACGCCGCCCAGCAGGTCGATCGCCTGGCGCAGACGGAAACGGGTCAGGTCCGGCCCGAGGATTTCCATCGCATCGAGCACCGACACCGAACTGGCCTGGCCGGTGATCGCCGCAAACATCAGCGGCATGGCGTCGCGCAGTTTCAGCTCCAGCGATTCGACCACGGCCTGAATGGTCGCAGTGATGCTGTCCTTCTCCCACTGACGCAGGCTTTCGAGCTTCCACAGGATCAACTGCATCAATTGACGAACCTGATCGCCCGAGAGCTTCTTGGATTCGAACAACTTGGCATCCGGGTTCACGCCACCGGCAAAGAAGAACCCGGCCAACGGTGCAACCTGGCTGAAGGTTTCAACCCGGCCCTGCACGTGTGGTGCGATCTTCATCATGTATTCGGAATTGAACGCCCACTTCTGCACGCGTGCGGCGAACTCTTCGACCGGCAGGTCACGCAGCCATTGGCCGTTGAGCCAAGACAGCTTCTCGATGTCGAAGATCGGCCCGCCGAGGGACACGCGCTTCAGATCGAAGTTGTCGACCATTTCCTGCAGCGAGAACTTCTCGCGCTCGTCCGGCATCGACCAACCCATGCGACCCAGGTAGTTGAGCATCGCCTCAGGCATGAAACCCATACGCTCGTAGAACGTCACCGAAGTCGGGTTCTTGCGCTTGGACAGCTTGCTCTTGTCCGGGTTACGCAGCAGCGGCATGTAACACAGCTCGGGCTGCTCCCAGCCGAAGTACTCGTAAAGCAGGATCAGTTTCGGCGCCGATGGCAGCCATTCTTCGCCACGCAATACGTGGGTGATGCCCATCAGGTGGTCGTCGACGACGTTGGCGAGGAAGTACGTCGGCAAGCCGTCGGTCTTCATCAGGACCTGCATGTCCATGCGGTCCCACGGGATTTCAACGTCGCCACGCAGCATGTCCGGCACTACGCAGACGCCTTCGCTCGGTACCTTCATGCGGATCACGTGCGGTTCGCCGGCAGCCAGGCGACGATCGACTTCTTCCTTGGACAGCAGCAAGGCGCGGCCGTCGTAACGCGGAGTTTCGCCGCGAGCCATTTGCTCGGCGCGCATCTGGTCCAGCTCTTCGGCGGTGCAGAAGCACGGGAAGGCATGACCGAGCTCTACCAACTGCTGGCAATATTTCTGGTAGATATCGCCGCGTTCGCTTTGACGATAAGGACCGTGCGGGCCGCCAACGTCCGGGCCTTCGCTCCAGTTGATACCCAGCCAGCGCAGGGCGTCGAAGATCTGCTGTTCGGACTCGCGGGTCGAACGCAACTGGTCGGTGTCTTCGATCCGCAGGATGAACTCACCGCCATGCTGCTTGGCAAAGCAGTAGTTGAACAATGCGATGTAAGCGGTGCCTACGTGGGGATCCCCGGTAGGCGATGGCGCGATGCGAGTGCGGACGGTGGTCATGGCATGTCTCGAAAAGAATAAAAGCGAAGTTCAAACAAGGCGCGAATGGTAACAGGCGACACCCGCCCGGCTCCAGCTAACAGGGCATTTAAGCCAAGGTTGCGACTGGAATGCCTGTATGGCGTGGTGAATGGCCGAATATCAGTCGTCGGCATTTACCGCTTATCGGTGATATGACAGATTTGGGTGCTGTAAACTTCTCTTACAATTTCTTGACTACAGTTTGCCCATGCCTGCCCAACTCAAGCGTCGCCTGCTTACCTTCCTGCTGATTGTCCTGTTGATTGCCGGGGGATTGTTTGCCCACTGGTTCCTCAACGGTCGTTTTTATGAAAGCACCGATAACGCCTACGTCCAGGGTGAAATCACCCGCGTGTCCAGCCAGTTGGGCGCACGCATCGACGAAGTGTTGGTGCAGGACAACCAGCATGTCGAGAAAGGCCAATTGCTGATCAGGCTCGAAGGCGAAGACTTCCGCCTCGCCGTCGACCGTGCCAACGCCGCCCTCGCCACCCGCCAGGCCGAACGCCTGCAAGCCCAGAGCAAACTGACTCAGCAAGGCAGCCTGATTGCCGCCAGCGAAGCGCAAGTCTCGTCCAGCCAGGCGAGCCTGGGTCGCTCGCAAATCGACCTGATTCGCGCCGAAACCTTGCGCAAACCCGGCTATATCTCGGAAGAACGCGTGACGAGCCTTTCCGCAGAAAACCACATCGCCCGCTCGCAAGTCACCAAAGCCCAGGCCGATGCGCAAAGTCAGCGCCAGCAAGTCAATGCACTGAATGCCGACATCAAACGCCTCGACGCGCAGATCGCCAACGCCAAAACCGACCTGGCCCAGGCCGAACTGAACCTGACCCGCAGCGAGATCCACGCCCCCATCAGCGGCCTGATCGGCCAGCGTGCTGCGCGTAACGGTCAAGTTGTGCAGGCCGGTGCCTATCTGTTGTCGATCGTGCCGGACGAAGACATCTGGATTCAGGCGAATTTCAAGGAAACCCAGATCGGTCACATGCAGCCCGGCCAGAAAGCCGAGCTGACCTTCGATGCCTATGGCGATACACCGATCGAAGCCCGGGTCGACAGCCTGTTTGCCGCCTCGGGCGCGCAATTCAGCCTGCTGCCTCCGGACAATGCCACGGGCAACTTCACCAAAGTCGTGCAACGGATTCCGGTCAAACTGACCTTCGCTGCGGACAATCCGCTGCGCGGCAAGATTCGTCCGGGCATGTCGGTCACCGCCAAGGTGAACATCAAGGACGCCCCGGAAGACGTCACCGTGAAAGTGAGCCTCAAAGACGCCCCTGCCGATGGCCGGTGATCAACTGATCCGCCCGGTCGGCGAGCCGACCCGGCGGGACTGGATTGCGGTGATGAGCGTGATGCTCGGCGCCTTCATGGCGGTGCTGGACATCCAGATCACCAACTCGTCGCTCAAGGATATTCAAGGCGCGCTGTCGGCGACGCTGGAAGAAGGCTCGTGGATTTCCACTTCCTACCTGGTGGCCGAGATCATCATGATCCCGCTGACCGCGTGGCTGGTTCAACTGCTCTCGGCGCGACGCCTGGCGGTGTGGGTATCCATCGGATTTCTGTTCGCTTCCCTACTCTGCTCCATGGCGTGGAGCCTGGAAAGCATGATTGTGTTCCGAGCCCTGCAAGGTTTTACCGGCGGCGCACTGATCCCGCTCGCCTTCACCCTGACGCTGATCAAACTCCCGGAGCATCACCGCGCCAAAGGCATGGCGATGTTTGCCATGACGGCGACCTTCGCCCCTTCCATTGGCCCGACCCTCGGCGGTTGGCTGACGGAAAACTGGGGCTGGGAATACATCTTCTATATCAACATCCCGCCCGGCTTGCTCATGATCGCCGGCCTGATGTACGGCCTCGAAAAGAAGGAAGCACACTGGGAGTTACTCAAAAGCACCGACTACGCCGGCATCCTCACGCTGGGCATCGGTCTCGGCTGCTTGCAGGTGTTCCTGGAAGAAGGCCATCGCAAGGACTGGCTGGAATCGAGCCTGATCGTGGCCTTGGGCAGTATCGCGCTGATCAGCCTGATCACCTTTGTGATCGTGCAGACCTCCAAGCCCAATCCGCTGATCAACCTCGGCATCCTGCGCAATCGTAACTTTGGATTATCGAGCATTTCCAGTGTCGGGATGGGGGTCGGCTTGTACGGCTCGATCTATTTGTTGCCGCTGTATCTGGCGCAGATCCAGAACTACAACGCCCTGCAAATCGGCGAAGTGATCATGTGGATGGGTGTGCCGCAGCTGTTTCTGATTCCGCTGGTGCCGAAGCTGATGAAGTATGTCTCGCCCAAATGGCTGTGCACGCTGGGCTTCGGGTTGTTCGGACTGGCGAGTTTTTCCTCGGGCGTGCTGAACCCGGACTTTGCCGGGCCGCAGTTCAATCAGATCCAGATCGTCCGCGCCCTCGGCCAGCCACTGATCATGGTCACCATTTCGTTGATCGCCACGGCGTACATTCTTCCGCAGGACGCGGGATCGGCGTCGAGCCTGTTCAACATTCTGCGCAACCTCGGCGGCGCCATTGGCATCGCCCTCCTCGCCACGCTACTGGATGCGCGGACCAAGGTTTACTTCGATTACTTGCGCGAGGCCCTGGTGCCGAGCAATCCGCAGGTCGCCGAGCGCATCGCCTCGTTGAGCGATCGATTGGGCAATGAAACGGCGGCGCTGGCCAAGCTCAGTGAAATCGCCCATCAGCAGGCGTCGATCATGGCTTACAACGATGCGTTTCATTTTGTCGGGATTGCACTGGGGATCAGCATGCTGGCGGTGTTGCTGACCAAGAAATTGCCGGAGGGGTTGAAGGCTGGCGAGGCGCATTGATATTGAGCCATACACAACATGTGGCGAGCGCATTTTAAGTTCAGACCGTCAGCAGTCTTTCGCGCAACTTGGCAATCTCATCGCGCATCTGCGCCGCTGCTTCGAACTCCAGGTCGCGAGCGAGCTGATACATCTTCTCTTCCAGGGCTTTGATGCGCTTGGCAATCTCGCCAGGCGAGCGCAATTCCGCTTCGTACCGGGCGTTTTCCTCGGCAGCCTTGGCCATGCCCTTGCGCTTCTTGCTGCGCGAACCCGGCACGGTCGCGCCTTCCATGATGTCGGCAACGTCCTTGAACACACCTTTGGGGGTGATGCCATTGGCCAGGTTGAAGGCGATCTGCTTGTCGCGACGACGCTCGGTTTCACCGATGGCCCGCTCCATGGAGCCGGTGATCCGGTCGGCGTAGAGAATTGCCCGGCCATTGAGGTTACGCGCCGCACGGCCGATGGTCTGGATCAGCGAACGCTCGGACCGCAGGAAGCCTTCCTTGTCCGCATCGAGGATCGCCACCAGCGACACTTCAGGCATGTCCAGACCTTCGCGCAGCAGGTTGATCCCCACCAACACATCGAAGGTGCCAAGACGCAGATCGCGAATGATTTCGACCCGCTCCACGGTGTCGATGTCCGAGTGCAGATAGCGCACGCGCACGCCGTGATCGGCCAGGTAATCGGTCAAGTCCTCGGCCATGCGTTTGGTCAGCGTGGTGACCAGCACCCGCTCTTCGACCGCCACGCGCTTGCTGATTTCCGACAACAAGTCGTCGACCTGGGTCAGTGCCGGGCGAATCTCGATTTGCGGGTCCACCAGCCCGGTCGGACGCACCACCATGTCAATCACGCGCCCAGCGTGCTCGGCTTCATAGTTGCCCGGTGTCGCCGAGACGAAAATCGTCTGCGGGCTGATGCTTTCCCACTCGTCAAAGCGCATCGGCCGGTTGTCCAGCGCCGACGGCAGACGGAATCCGTATTCCACCAGTGTCTCTTTGCGCGAGCGGTCGCCTTTGTACATCGCACCGACCTGCGGGACGCTGACGTGGGATTCGTCGATCACCAGCAAGGCGTCCGCTGGCAAGTAATCGTATAAGGTTGGCGGCGCTTCACCGGATGCGCGTCCGGACAGGTAGCGCGAGTAGTTTTCAATGCCGTTGCAGTAACCCAATTCGAGAATCATCTCTATGTCGAAACGGGTGCGCTGTTCCAGGCGCTGAGCTTCCACCAGTTTGTTGTTCGAACGCAGGTACTCCAGGCGCTCCTTCAACTCCTCCTTGATCCCTTCCACGGCGCCCATCAGGGTTTCCCGGGGCGTCACGTAGTGGCTTTTCGGGTAGAAGGTGAAGCGCGGCAGTTTGCGGATGACCTCACCGGTCAAAGGATCAAACGCCGACAGGCTTTCCACTTCGTCATCGAACAGTTCGATGCGGATCGCCTCGAAATCGGATTCCGCCGGGTGGATATCGATCACGTCGCCGCGCACGCGGAAGGTCGCACGGGCGAAATCCATGTCGTTGCGGGTGTATTGCAGATCGGCCAGACGCCGCAGCAACTCCCGCTGATCGAGTCGGTCACCCCGATCCACGTGCAGCACCATTTTCAGGTAGGTTTCCGGACTGCCCAGACCATAGATGCACGACACCGTGGTGACGATGATCGCGTCCTTGCGCTCCAGCAACGCCTTGGTCGCGGAAAGGCGCATCTGTTCGATGTGATCGTTGATCGAGGCGTCTTTCTCGATGAAGGTATCGGAGGACGGCACATAGGCTTCGGGCTGGTAGTAGTCGTAGTAGGAAACGAAGTACTCGACCGCGTTGTTCGGGAAGAACGCCTTGAACTCCCCGTACAGCTGCGCCGCGAGGGTCTTGTTCGGCGCCAGCACCAGCGTCGGGCGCTGTACCTGGGCGATCACGTTGGCGATGCTGAAAGTCTTGCCCGAGCCGGTCACACCGAGCAACGTCTGGTGCGCCAGCCCGGCTTCGATACCCTCGACCATCAGGCGGATGGCTTCCGGCTGATCGCCGGCGGGCTCGAAACGGGTGACTAGCTGGAATTCAGACATGAAATACCTCTGGATCACTCTTGCCGGCAAAACCGACACGAACGAGAAAGACCGCAAACGACCGTTGTCGCCCGAGGAAAAAACTGGATTGCGCTCAATGTGGAGCCGATTGCCGTCGCTTTCAAGGCAAACGTCCTACAACGCGTAAAGCCTTTGATGACAACAATCGACTAACGGTCGAAAAATAATCGGAAAAACTTACGGGAAAAGCCGATTCGCCTGTCGCCATCAATCGCAGATGGCCTCTATACTAGCTCCCCGTTTGTGCACCGCTCTAGTGCATTCGGCTGGAGCGCGACACGTCCCTCCATTTTCCATTCAGAGCCGCCGCAATAATGAGCCTGTTCTCCGCTGTCGAAATGGCACCACGCGATCCAATCCTGGGCCTCAACGAAGCATTCAACGCCGATACCCGTACCAACAAGGTCAACCTGGGGGTCGGTGTTTATTGCAACGAGGAGGGGCGAATTCCACTCCTGCGCGCCGTTGTCGAAGCCGAAACCATTCGCGTTGCTCAACACGCTTCCCGTGGCTATTTGCCAATCGACGGTATTGCCGCCTATGACCAGGCTGTGCAGAAACTGTTGTTCGGCAATGACTCGCCGCTGATCGCCGCTGGCCGCGTGATCACCACCCAGGCCGTTGGCGGTACGGGCGCCCTGAAAATCGGTGCCGACTTCCTCAAGCAACTGCTGCCGAACGCCGTCGTGGCGATCAGCGACCCAAGCTGGGAAAACCACCGCGCCCTGTTCGAAACCGCGGGTTTCCCGGTGCAGAACTATCGCTACTACGACGCCGCGACCCACGACGTAAATCGTGTTGGCCTGCTGGAAGATCTGAACGCGCTGCCAAACGGTTCGATCGTTGTGCTGCACGCTTGCTGCCATAACCCGACCGGCGTCGACCTGAGCCCGGCGGACTGGAACAACGTGCTGGACGTGGTGAAAGCCAAAGGTCACGTGCCATTTCTCGACATGGCCTACCAGGGCTTTGGCGATGGTATCGACGAAGACGCCGCCGCCGTGCGTCTGTTTGCTGAATCGGGCCTGACCTTCTTTGTTTCCAGCTCGTTCTCCAAATCGTTCTCGCTGTATGGCGAGCGCGTTGGCGCGCTGTCGATCGTCAGCGAATCGAAAGAAGAAAGCGCGCGCGTGCTGTCGCAAGTCAAACGCGTGATCCGCACCAACTACTCCAACCCGCCGACCCACGGTGCAAGCATCGTCGCCGCCGTGCTGAACAGCCCGGAACTGCGCGCCCAGTGGGAAGCCGAACTGGCCGAAATGCGCCTGCGCATTCGTGGCATGCGTATCCAGATGGTCGACACCCTGGCGAAGAACGCGCCGCAGCGCGATTTCAGCTTTGTTGGCCGTCAGCGTGGCATGTTCTCTTACTCCGGCCTGACGGTTGAGCAAGTGACCCGCCTGCGCAACGAGTTCGGCATCTATGCCCTGGACACCGGCCGCATCTGCGTCGCCGCGCTGAACCAGAGCAACATCAAGGCTGTGACTGACGCCATCGTTCAGGTGATCTGAATCACGCCGTGAGACGAAAAACGGGAAGCCCTTTGGCTTCCCGTTTTTTATTTGTCCTGTTGATTGCTCAATAACGGGACCAAGCCCTTAGACTGCACACAGACCCTTGTAGGAGCCGGCTTGCCGGCGATAGCGTTCGGGAGACCGACATCGATGTCGGAGATTCTGACCTCTTCGCCAGCAAGCCGGCTCCTGCAGGCTTCGTGTACGCCCCGCTATTCTGACGAGTGCCGATATGAAAAACGATGACCTGCGCGCCGACCGCGACGATCTGGATGACCTGGATCGCTTCATCCCCCGCGCCCCGGCCAAACGCGGCAACAACCTGGTCATGCAAGTCGCTGCCGGTGTGTTTCTCGGTGGCCTGGCCCTGTGGCTGGTGCAATTGGGTGCCACCGCGCTCTATGCCAAACTGATGCTAGGCACGATTACCTTCGGCGGTTAAGCCAGTTCGGTCGCACGCTGGCTGGCCGCGTCGTCATAGGCCACGTACAGCGACTCGGCGACCTGGCTCTTGATCGCTTTGGTACTTTCCAGGCCCAGAACAAAACCTTCAGCCTTGCCGCCTGCACGGTTCAACTCCTCGGCGTTGCTGGCCTGAGTGATAGCATCGAACAGTTTTTCAGCGTGAGGACCGACCCCTTTGGGCAGGCTGATTTGAGCGATGCTCATGCGAACACCTCGTTGTTGCGAGGCGGTGTTGTGGTCAAGCAAGTCATGGCGCGTACCTTTTCGGCGAATGGCCGGCAGCGCGTGTTACCACTTCCGGGCAGCCATGTTAGCCCCCGCAAGCGAATCCGGTAACCGCCAATCACCGACAAATCACCTTCCGCCCCCTTGAATGGCTCACCTGATCATCCGGCGCTTGACTTCTCTTTTTGAATCAGTAACATAGGCGCCATTCCGCGATAGCTCAGTTGGTAGAGCAAGTGACTGTTAATCACTGGGTCCCTGGTTCGAGTCCAGGTCGTGGAGCCAGACAGCAATATCAAGAAGCCCCTGAACCGAAAGGTTCAGGGGCTTTTTTGTGATCCG
>NZ_JAUHUK010000016.1:0-145924 GCF_030417915.1 Pseudomonas sp. C32
TACTGGCTGATGGCGTGCAGCTTACAGCTCAAGTTGACTGGCGGTGATGCCAAACGCCGCGGCGATTTTTTCGCGTGTGGCTTTGCGGGGCTTGGCGACTGTTTCCTGTTGGGCGAAGGCCGGTTGAGAAATGCCCATGCGTTTGGCTACTTCATCTTGGGTAAGGTTCAAGTGTTCTCGCCATGCGCGTACCGGTAGAGCTCCGTCAACAATGCGGCTGACAACTTCGTGAGGGATCATCATGTTTTCCATCCTTTGTATTTACTCCTGCCCAATCGACTCCAAAAACTCCGACCGCTCGTCACTCATTCGCGCCACGCAATCGTTCTGCGCAATGGTGAATGCTTTGCTGCCGGCCGTGGCGGGAAAGGCTTCTACGGCGCAATCGGCATCGCGGGTTTTCAGCCATTGGGCCTGGGCGGTCTTGATCCTGGCGGTGATGTCGGTCAGTTGCGACGGGTTCTTGCCGTAGAGCGACTGCATGCGCTCGTTCAGGCTTTTGAGGTTTTCGCTCAGCAGGTCTTCGGCGGTGGTTTTGCTGAAGACCGAGCATTCCAGGGTCTGGATGTCGTTTTCGACTTTGTCGCAGGGGTTGTCGTCGGACTCCTCCGCTGCGTGTACGCCGGTCGCAATCAGTGCCAAAGCCAGAAAGATGGATTTCATTGAGGTCGCCGCTCTATTCCAGTGATGCGACGAATTCTGGCTCAAGCGGACGGCCTTGAACAGGTCGCGGATTGTGCCTGGCGACGACCCTTTGTCGCGGATTGACGCTTTCGGCAATTCCCCTGTCGTTTTTGCACCCGGCTGCCCCGGTGCGCAGGCATATGCTGGCCCCAAAGCGCCGGCAGACGATTCGGCGCATGAATCGCTAATAAGGGGACAGCCTGATGAGCCCAGCCGAATTGCACGCCGACAGCATCGTTATCGACGGGCTGATTATCGCCAAGTGGAACCGTGAACTGTTCGAAGACATGCGCAAGGGCGGTTTGACGGCGGCCAACTGCACCGTTTCGGTGTGGGAGGGCTTTCAGGCCACCGTCAATAACATCGCCGCCAGCCAGAAACTGATTCGCGAGAACGGCGATCTGGTGATGCCGGTGCGCACCACCGCCGACATCCGCAAGGCCAAGGAACTGGGCAAGACCGGCATCCTCTTCGGCTTCCAGAATGCCCACGCCTATGAGGACCAGATCGGCTATGTCGAGGTGTTCAAGCAGCTGGGCGTCGGCATTGTGCAGATGTGCTACAACACCCAGAACCTGGTCGGCACCGGCTGCTACGAACGTGATGGCGGCCTGTCGGGTTTCGGTCGCGAAATCGTCGCCGAGATGAACCGGGTTGGCGTCATGTGCGACCTGTCCCACGTCGGTTCCAAGACCTCCGAAGAAGTCATCCTCGAATCGAAGAAACCTGTGTGCTACTCCCACTGCCTGCCGTCGGGGCTCAAAGAGCACCCGCGCAACAAGTCCGATGAAGAACTCAAGTTCATTGCCGACCACGGCGGTTTTGTCGGCGTGACCATGTTCGCGCCATTCCTGGCCAAGGGCATTGATTCGACCATCGACGATTACGCCGAAGCCATCGAGTACGTGATGAACCTGGTTGGCGAAGACGCCATCGGCATCGGCACAGATTTCACCCAGGGCCATGGCCAGGACTTCTTCGAATACCTGACCCACGACAAGGGCTACGCCCGCCGCCTGACCAGCTTCGGCAAGATCATCAACCCGCTGGGCATCCGTACCGTGGGCGAGTTCCCGAACCTGACCGAGACCCTGCTCAAGCGCGGCCACTCCGAGCGCGTGGTGCGCAAGATCATGGGCGAGAACTGGGTCAATGTCCTCAAGGACGTCTGGGGCGAGTAAGCCGCCGCACTTCTGAATCCTTTCCTGCGGCCGTCCGCGCCGCAGGCAACACAACGAATTTTCTGGAGTTAAGTTTCCATGGCCAAGATCGCCCCGCAATTGCCAATCGAAGTCGACAGCGAAACCGGTGTCTGGACCTCCGATGCCCTGCCGATGCTGTACGTGCCGCGCCATTTTTTCGTCAACAATCACATGGGCATCGAGGAAGTGCTGGGCGCCGAAGCCTAT
Source organism: Pseudomonas sp. C32 (assembly GCF_030417915.1). Classification (NCBI taxonomy): domain Bacteria; kingdom Pseudomonadati; phylum Pseudomonadota; class Gammaproteobacteria; order Pseudomonadales; family Pseudomonadaceae; genus Pseudomonas; species Pseudomonas sp. C32. The sequence continues at coordinate 2,094 of NZ_JAUHUK010000016.1, forward strand.
GCCGAGATCCTCTACAAGGCCGGCTACAAATCCGCCTGGCACTGGTGTGAAAAAGAAGCCGAATGCCATGGCCTGGAAGGCGTCGCGGTGTTCGAGCACTACATGAAGCGCTTGTCGCAACGCGGCTGGGGCTTGTTCAAGATCCAGGACATCGACCTCGACAAAGGCACCGCCAGCGTCAAGCTCGAACACTCGGCGTTCGTCTACGTGTACGGCAAGGTCGGGCGCAAGGTCGACTATATGTTCACTGGCTGGTTTGCCGGTGCGATGGATCAGATTCTCCAGGCCCGTGGCAGCAAGATTCGCACCGTCGCCGAGCAAGTCTACGGTGGCTCCGAAGAAGGCCACGACGACGGCTTGTTCACCGTCAAGCCGTTGTAAGTCGAGGAACCCGCCATGGCTTTCGAAGCAATGTTCCAGCCGATCCAGATCGGCAAACTGACCATCCGTAACCGCGTGCTCAGCACCGCGCACGCCGAGGTCTACGCGACCGACGGCGGCATGACCACCGACCGGTACGTCAAGTATTACGAAGAGAAGGCCAAGGGCGGGATCGGCCTGGCGATCTGCGGCGGTTCGTCCGTGGTGGCGATCGACAGCCCGCAGGAGTGGTGGAGTTCGGTGAACCTGTCCACCGACCGCATCATCCCGCACTTCCAGAATCTGGCCGACGCCATGCACAAGCACGGCGCCAAGATCATGATCCAGATTACCCATATGGGCCGTCGCTCGCGTTGGGACGGCTTCAACTGGCCAACCCTGATGTCGCCCTCGGGCGTGCGTGAGCCGGTGCACCGTGCCACCTGCAAGACCATCGAGCCGGAAGAAATCTGGCGGGTGATCGGCAACTACGCGCAAGCGGCACGCCGCGCCAAGGCCGGTGGCCTGGACGGCGTCGAACTGTCGGCCGTGCACCAGCACATGATCGACCAGTTCTGGAGCCCGCGAGTCAACAAACGTACCGACGAGTGGGGCGGCACCTTCGAAGGCCGCATGAAGTTCGGCCTGGAAGTCTTGAAAGCGGTACGCGCCGAGGTCGGTGACGATTTCTGCGTGGGCATGCGCATCTGCGGTGACGAGTTCCACCCCGATGGTTTGTCCCACGAGGACATGAAGCAGATCGCCAAGTATTACGACGACACCGGCATGCTCGATTTCCTCGGCGTCGTGGGTTCGGGTTGCGACACCCACAACACCCTGGCCAACGTTATCCCCAACATGAGTTATCCACCGGAGCCGTTCCTGCACCTGGCCGCCGGCATCAAGGAAGTGGTCAAGGTCCCGGTGCTGCACGCGCAGAACATCAAGGACCCGAACCAGGCCACCCGTATTCTGGAGGGCGGTTACGTCGACATGGTCGGCATGACCCGCGCCCACATCGCCGACCCGCACCTGATCGCCAAGATCAAGATGGGCCAGATCGACCAGATCAAACAATGCGTCGGCGCCAACTACTGCATCGACCGTCAGTATCAAGGTCTGGATGTGTTGTGCATCCAAAACGCTGCGACGTCTCGCGAATACATGGGCCTGCCGCACATCATCGAAAAAACCACCGGTGTGAAGCGCAAGGTTGTGGTTGTTGGCGCCGGTCCTGCGGGGATGGAAGCCGCTCGCGTTGCTGCCGAGCGCGGCCACGACGTGACACTGTTCGAGAAAAAAGAATTCATCGGCGGGCAGATCACCACCGCCTCGAAAGCGCCGCAACGGGACCAGATCGCCGGTATCACCCGCTGGTATCAACTGGAACTGGCACGCCTGAAAGTCGACCTGCGCCTGGGCACAGCGGCGGATGCGCCGACCATCATGGACCTGCGTCCAGACGTGGTAGTGCTGGCGGTTGGCGGTCATCCGTTCATCGAGCAGAACGAACACTGGGGCGCGGCTGAAGGTTTGGTGGTCAGCAGTTGGGACGTGCTCGACGGCAAAGTCGCGCCGGGCAAGAACGTGCTGGTCTACGACACCATTTGCGAATTCACCGGTATGTCGACTGCCGACTTCATCGCGGACAAGGGCAGCCAGGTCGAGATCGTCACCGACGACATCAAGCCGGGCGTGGCCATTGGCGGTACGTCGTTCCCGACCTACTACCGCAGCATGTACCCGAAAGAAGTGATCATGACCGGCGACATGATGCTGGAGAAGGTCTACCGCGAAGGCGACAAGTTGGTGGCGGTGCTGGAGAACGAATACACCGGCGCCAAAGAGGAGCGGGTCGTCGATCAGGTGGTCATCGAAAACGGCGTGCGTCCGGACGAAGAAATCTACTACGCGTTGAAGGAAGGCTCGCGCAACAAAGGCCAGATCGACGTCGAGGCGTTGTTCGCGATCAAACCGCAACCGTGTCTGGAACAGAGTGGTGACGGTTACCTGCTGTTCCGCATCGGCGACTGCGTGGCCCAGCGCAACGTGCATGCGGCGATCTACGACGCGCTGCGGCTGTGCAAGGATTTCTAAGCCGGCCACCTGTAGGAGCCGGCTTGCTGGCGATGAACGATAACGCGGTCTGCCTGATTCACCGCGTCGTCTGAATCGCCAGCAAGCCGGCTCCTACAAGATCGATGCATGACTCCGTGGTTTGTGGGAGCAACACCTATGTTGAACACCCTTCTTCCAATCCTGTTGTTCGCAGCCCTGGCCCTTGGCGTCCTCGGCGCGTTGCGGCGGGTGGCCATGTGGCGCCGGGGCCGGGCCTCGAAGGTCGACCTGATCGGCGGCCTGTTCGCCATGCCCAAGCGTTACATGGTCGATTTGCATCACGTGGTGGCGCGGGACAAGTACATCGCCAACACCCACGTCGCCACGGCGGGCGGTGCGGTGGCGTCCATCGTGCTGGCGATTCTGGTGCACGGTTTCGGCCTGCATAACCGCATCCTCGGCTACGCGTTGCTGCTGATGACGGCGGTGATGTTCGTCGGCGCGATCTTTGTTTACCTGCGTCGCCGCAACCCTCCGTCGCGTCTGTCGAAAGGCCCGTGGATGCGCCTACCGAAAAGCCTGCTGGCGTTCTCGGCCTCCTTCTTCCTGTTGACCTTGCCGGTGGCCGGGATCCTGCCGGAAAACTTCGGTGGCTGGCTGGTGGCTGCGATTCTCGGGGTTGGCGTGTTGTGGGGCGTGTCGGAACTGTTCTTCGGCATGACCTGGGGCGGTCCGATGAAGCACGCCTTCGCCGGTGCGCTGCACCTGGCCTGGCACCGTCGCGCCGAACGCTTTGGTGGTGGTCGTTCCACCGGTTTGAAACCACTGGACCTGAACGACCCGACCGCGCCTTTGGGCGTGGAAAAACCCAAGGATTTCACCTGGAACCAGTTGCTCGGTTTCGACGCCTGCGTGCAGTGCGGTAAATGCGAAGCAGCATGCCCGGCCTTCGCCGCCGGCCAACCACTGAACCCGAAAAAACTGATTCAAGACATGGTCGTCGGCCTGGCTGGCGGCACCGACGCGAAGTTCGCCGGCAGTCCGTATCCGGGCAAGGCCATTGGCGAGCATTCAGGGAGCCCGCATCAACCGATCGTCAACGGTCTGGTGGACGCCGAGACCTTGTGGTCGTGCACGACCTGCCGCGCTTGCGTCGAGGAATGCCCGATGATGATCGAGCACGTCGATGCCATCGTCGACATGCGCCGCCATCTGACCCTGGAAAAAGGCGCGACACCGAACAAGGGCGCCGAGGTCCTGGAAAACCTGATCGCCACCGACAATCCGGGCGGTTTTGCGCCGGGCGGGCGGATGAACTGGGCGGCGGACTTGAACCTCAATCTGCTGAGCGAGAAGAAATCCACTGACGTGTTGTTCTGGGTCGGCGACGGCGCCTTCGACATGCGCAACCAACGCACCCTGCGTGCCTTCGTCAAAGTGCTCAAGGCGGCGAAAATCGACTTCGCCATGCTCGGCCTCGAAGAGCGCGACAGCGGTGACGTGGCCCGGCGCCTGGGCGACGAAGCAACCTTCCAGCTATTGGCTAAACGCAACATCCAGACCCTGGCCAAGTACAGCTTCAATCGCATCGTCACCTGCGATCCGCACAGCTTTCACGTGCTGAAAAACGAGTACGGCGCCTTCGATGGCAACTACCTGGTGCAGCACCACAGCACCTACATGGCGGAAATCATCCAGGCCGGCGCGCTGAACCTCGGCCAGCACAAAGGCGACAGCGTGACCTATCACGACCCGTGCTACCTCGGCCGCTACAACGGCGAATACGAGGCGCCGCGTCAGGTGTTGCGTGCGCTCGGGATCGAAGTCAAAGAGATGCAACGTTCCGGTTTCCGTTCGCGCTGCTGCGGCGGCGGCGGCGGGGCGCCGATCACTGATATTCCGGGCAAGCAACGGATTCCCGACATGCGCATGGAAGACATCCGCGAGACCGGCGCCGAACTGGTGGCGGTGGGTTGTCCACAATGCACGGCGATGCTCGAAGGTGTGGTCGAGCCCCGCCCGCTGATCAAGGACATCGCCGAGCTGGTGGCCGACGCGTTGCTCGAAGATGCCGCGTCGAGCAAACCGGCTGCACCAGCCCAACGTGAACCTGCGGAGGTGCACTGATGAGCGACATTATCCGCCGCGACCCCCGTGCCGAATGGATCGCCCGTAACCGTCTGCATCCGCTGCACGCGGCCATGCAACCGGCGCAACACAGCTGGATGGGACCCAACGGCGTCATCCGCAAGAACCCGCATGGGATGGGTTTCATCGGCCCCAACGGCATCAAACGGATCGACCGAAGTGGCGAACAACAGGGTGGCGCCACCAAGCGCACCGCCGCCGTTGAGGTGCAATTGCCGCTGCATCAAGTGCCAGCACCGGCGTTCTACATCTGCGTGGTGCCGGACATGGTCGGCGGCCGCTTGAGCAGCCACGACCGCGATCTGTTGGGCCTGGCTCATCAACTGGCCGGCAGCGACGGCGCGGTGCTGGCCGTGGTGTTTGGCGAGCACAAGGAAACCACGTTCGCCACTGCAGGCGTCGATCGCTTGCTGGTGCTGGATGGCGAAGAATTCAGCGGTTATGCACCGGAACAGCGAGTCCAGGGCCTGCGGGCTGTGGATAACCAGTTCAACCCGCGTCACTGGTTGCTGCCGGACAGCCGCAGCGGTGGCGGTGAATTGGGTCGGCGCTTTGCTGCGGCATTGGGTCAGCGCCCGGCCACTCGGGTCTGGCAGGTCAAGGATCAGGCGTGCATCGGCCGCGCTGGTGCGGGTTTGCAAGACCTGGCCCGTCCGCTTGCACGCCTGATCCTGGCCGCCGTCGAATGCGCCGAACCGGTCAGCGAAACCCGTCACGAATCCTTGCCGGTGGAGTTATCCACAACCGTCGCGCGCAGTCTGTCGCGCATCGAGGATCTGGGCGCGGTAGCGGTAGACCCGGCAGCGATTCCCATGGCCGAGGCCGAGTTCATTTTCTCCGGCGGTAACGGGGTCAAGGATTGGCAGTTGTTCCACCAGACCGCAGCTGCGCTGGGCGCCACCGAAGGCGCGTCCCGCGTGGCGGTGGACGATGGCTTCATGGCCCGTGACCGTCAGGTCGGCGCATCCGGCACTTGGGTCACCGCACGGGTCTACGTGGCGGTGGGGATCTCCGGGGCGATCCAGCACCTGCAAGGCATCGGTGCCTGCGACAAGGTGGTGGCCATCAACCTCGACCCCGGCTGCGACATGATCAAACGGGCCGACCTGTCGGTGATCGGCGAGAGCGCCGAGATTCTTCAAGCCTTGATCGAGGCGGTAGAGGCCTACCGCAACGACGCCAAGCGCGATGCGGCTTAAGGGAAGGAAAGGGTTATGAGCACGAAAATCATCAGCCTGGTGTCCATCGGCGCCCACCCGACGTCCGGTCGGCCACGGCGCGCAGAACAGGATGCGCGGGCGGTGGAACTGGGCCTGCAACTGGCTGGGGATAACCTGCAAGTGCTGCATGCCGGCGACATCGCCGAACCTGCGCTGCGTGCCTATCTGGGCATGGGCCTTGAACAACTTCACGTACTTGAACAACCGGAAGGCGCTGATGCGCTGCCAGCGCTGACCGACTATTTGCGCGACGCGGGCGCTCAAGTGGTGCTGACCGGCAGCCAGGCGGAAACCGGTGAAGGTTCGGGGATGTTGCCGTTCCTGTTGGCCGAAAGCCTCGGCTGGCCGCTGGTGGTGGGACTGGCGCAGGTCGAGTCCATCGATGGCGGTTCGGCGCTGGTGCTGCAAGCCTTGCCCCGTGGCCAGCGGCGTCGATTGAAAGTGCGACTGCCGTTTCTGGCGACTGTGGATAACGCAGCGCCCAAGCCTCGGCAAAGTGCTTACGGCCCGGCTCGACGCGGCGTGCTGCAAGCACAGGACGTCGAGGTCATCGATGATGAATTGCTGGCGGTTGCCACCTTGCAACCGGCCAAACCTCGGCCGAAACGCTTGAAAGTAATCAAGGCCAAAAGCGGTGCCGACCGGATGAAAGCCGCAACGGCGAAAGCCAGTGGCGGAGGGGGACAAGTGCTCAAAGGCGTTACGGCGCAAGCTGGCGCTGAAGCCATTCTCAAGCTGCTGATTGAAGAAGGCGTTGTTCGCTGACGCTTTGTGTAGGAGCAGCCTGCGGCAGCTCCTACCTGTGTAATGGATAACCTGCCAGGTTACCCCCCACCCAATGATCCGTGTCATCGGTGACGCCTATCTTATGCACAGCCCTTGAGCGTCTTCGAGGGTTCATGCCTCAATAAAATCCAAACGTTGATGTTTACCCACAATCCCTGTTGGTGGTTCTGTGGATAACGTGTTCGCCCTTCGCTACACCCCATACAAATCAAGCCTTACGAGGCGTCGTTCAAAAAACAACCAGCCTTGTTGGTGTTTTTTCCAAGCTTTTTCAAGGGGATAAGTGCTGACGTTGATGCAGACTTGCCCCCAATCTCTGTTGGCGCTTCTGTGGATAAGATGTTTGCTTAACGCTGAAGCCCTTGTAAAACGCGGCGTTCAAGCGTTTGATCAATAAATGATCGAAACCTCATTTTGAATCGTCAATCAACGCCCGGAAGCCGAAAAACCGCGGCTTTCAGCGGTTTTCCACAGCATCGAGTAAGTTGCCCCCAAAGTCTGTTGGCCTTTCTGTGGATAAGGTGTTTGCCATACGCCACAGGCCACGGTTTACGTGGCCTGCAAAGAGTTGGTCAAAATATGATCAGTCGCCACTGAAAACCCTGGTTCTGAATAAGTCACGGATTTTCTTTGGTTTTTGTGGAGAAAGTTTTCAGAGTGTCCACACTTGTCCCCATTTGCTGTGGGTGGAGGTGTGGATAACTTGTTTGCGGAAGGCTGAGAGGCTCGGACTGTATAGCGCGGAAGGGAATAGATCATATTTCGTACAGTTCTAAACACCTGCAGGAGCAAGCTTGCTCGCGATGGACGTCAACGATAACGTTGGCAACCTGACACCCCGCGGCGTTCTCAGGTCCATCGCGAGCAGGCTCGCTCCTACAGGGGCAGTGGAATCAGCCTTGGACGGGCACACCTTTGAGATACGGCGCAGGCTCGGCCCCCAGGTTGCTCAGCAGGCGTTCGCTGTACCAGTCCACAAAGTTCACCACACCGAACTCATAAGTCTTGGAGTAAGGCCCCGGCTGGTAGGCGGTGGAGTTGATCCCGCGCTGGTTCTCTTCGGCCAGGCGACGGTCCTGGTCGTTGGTGGCGTCCCAGACCTGGCGCATGCGGTCCACGTCATAATCCACGCCCTCGACCGCGTCCTTGTGCACGATCCACTTGGTGGTGACCATGGTTTCCTGGGCGCTGATCGGCCACACGGTGAACACGATGATGTGGTCGCCCATGCAGTGGTTCCAGGAGTGCGGCAGGTGCAGGATGCGCATCGAGCCCAGGTCCGGGTTCTTGATGCGGCCCATGAGTTTGGCGCAGCCCTGCTTGCCGTCCAGGGTCATCGACACGGTGCCCTTGAGCAGCGGCATGCGCACGATGCGGTTACGCAGGCCGAAGCTCGCGTGGGCGTATGGGATCTTCTCGGCGTCCCAGGCCGCGGCGGAGGCGGCGACGTGGTCCTTGAAGGCCTGGTCGGCGCGTGGATCGGTGACGTCGTCCCATTCCAGCAGCGTTTTCAACAATTCCGGGTGCGACGCGTTGCAGTGGTAGCACTCGCGGTTGTTTTCCAGCACCAGTTTCCAGTTGGCCTTTTCCATCAAGGTGGTGGTGATCGCCACCTTGGTGTTCTCCATGTCGTACGGTTCCATGTAATGGCTGAGCGTCGACAGGAAGTCATCGATGGCCGGCGGGTTCTCCGCCAGGCTGATGAAGATGTAGCCGCCGGCGGTTTTCACGTTCACCGGTTTGAGGCCGTACTGCTTCATGTCGAAGTCGGCGCCCATTTCGGTGCCGGCGAACAGCAGGCGGCCGTCGAGTTCGTAGGTCCACTGGTGGTAGTGGCAGACCAGTTTGGCGACCTTGCCCTTTTCGCTGGTGCACAGGCGCGAGCCACGGTGGCGGCAGACGTTATGGAACGCATGCACCACACCCTCGGCGCCACGGATCACGATGATCGGGTTCTTGCCGACTTGCAGGGTAAGGTAGTTGCCCTTGGTAGGGATTTCGCAGGTCATGCCGGCGATCAACCACTCTTTCTGAAAGATTTCCTGCATGTCGATATCAAACAGGCGCTCGTCAGAGTAGAACGGCTGCGGCAGCGAGAACGTACGCTCGCGTTCTTGCAGCATTTGCGCGGTGGCCTTGCGTGCGGGTTCCAGCGGATCGCCCAGGCTCAGGGTAGTAGTGACGTCCATCGATTCAGTCCTCATGGCCATTCTGTGTGGCCGGCGAAATGTGGCTACGGTTGTGCGACGCAAGACAAAAAACAGCAGTTCTCTGTTGAAGCGAGTGTGGGGCCGGCGCAGGCCAGAACCTTATCCATGGGCGACATGATGCAATCTGTTCCCGACGCGCAACCCCCGGTCGTTGGGGGCTGGTCGCGATAAGCATGTCAATGTCGCAGATAGGTAAACGGCTGGTTCGCGCTATACGCAGAATCGCCAACATGAAGGCCGACAGTCGGCCGTGGAGATCAGCATGTCCAACACCTTCCTGAACCCGGTAACCACCCAGACCTGGGCCAATGGTCGACACATCGTCCGTTGCGTCAAAGTCATCCAGGAAACCTGGGACGTGCGCACCTTCTGCTTCATGGCCGACCAGCCGATCATGTTCTTTTTCAAGCCGGGGCAATTCGTCACCCTGGAGCTGGAAATCGAAGGCGAGCCGATCATGCGCTCGTACACCATTTCCAGCTCGCCATCGGTACCCTACAGCTTTTCGGTGACCATCAAGCGTGTGCCCGGCGGTCGGGTTTCCAACTGGTTGCACGATACCCTGCACGAAGGCCAGGAGCTGGCGGTACACGGCCCGGTCGGGCTGTTCAATGCCATGGATTTCCCGAGCCCGAAAGTGCTGTACCTCAGCGGCGGCGTCGGGATCACGCCGTGCATGTCGATGGCACGCTGGTTCTACGACACCAACGCCAACGTCGACATGACGTTTATCCACAGCGCCCGCTCGCCGAAAGACATCATCTATCACCGCGAGCTGGAGCACATGGCGTCGCGGATCGACAACTTCAGCCTGCACCTGATCTGCGAGAAACACGGCCTGGGCGAGCCTTGGGCCGGTTATCGCGGCTACCTGAACCACAAGATGCTGGAACTGATGGTTCCGGACTTCCTCGAGCGTGAAGTGTTCTGCTGCGGCCCGACGCCGTACATGCACGCGGTCAAGCGCCTGCTGGAAAACGCTGGCTACGACATGAAGCGTTACCACGAGGAATCCTTCGGTGCGACACCACCGGAGGCTCGTGCCGATGCAGTAGAGCAAGCCGAACAAGCGGCCGATGCGCCGGAAGTCGATGCGGCTGATTTGCATCAGGTGGAGTTCACCGCGTCCGGCAAGAGCATTCGCGTGGTGCCGGGCGAGACCGTGCATGCGGCGGCGGCCAAGGTCGGTCTATTGATCCCGAAAGCTTGCGGCATGGGGATCTGCGGGACCTGCAAGGTGCTCAAGCTCGGCGGCGAGGTAGAGATGGAGCACAACGGCGGGATCACCGAGGAAGACGAAGCCGAAGGGTACATCCTGTCGTGCTGCAGCGTGCCGAAGGGGGATGTGCGCATCGAGTTCTGACGGTCACGCAATAACCCTTGTGGGAGCGAGCCTGCTCGCGATGAACCTGAGAACGCCGCGGGTTGTCAGGTTGCCAGCGTTATCGTTGACGTCCATCGCGAGCAGGCTCGCTCCTACAGGGGAGGGTGTTTAGTCGACAAACAAGTCTGTCATCAGTTTGTCGCTGCTGTCCGGCGCGAAGCGGTAGTGCTCGAACTCGGTCACACCGCTTTCCCGCAGAATCTCCTCATCGATCAGCAACCGCCCGGTCAGGCTGCGTCCGCTGCTGCTCAGAATGATGTGGGCCGCATCCGCCATGATCGCCGGCGTGCGCGCATGCTTGAACGACTCCCGCGACCCCAGCTGAAACTCGATGGCGGCGGTGGCAATCATCGTCTGTGGCCACAGCGAATTGACGCTGATCCCGTAGTTCTTGAATTCCTCGCTCATGCCCAGCGTCAGCATGCTCATGCCGTATTTGGTGACGGTGTAGGGGCTGTATTGGGCGAACCATTTGGTCGCGAGGTTCAGCGGCGGGGACAGGTTGAGGATGTGGCCGTTGGACTTCTTCAAGTACGGCAGGGCGGCCTGACTGCACAGCAGCACCGCGCGGGTGTTGATCTGGTGCATCAGGTCAAAGCGCTTGAGTTCGAGGTGTTGAACACCGGTCAGTTTGATCGCCCCGGCGTTGTTGATCAGTGCGTCGATGCCGCCAAAGTGTTCGTTGGCCTGGGCCAGCGCTTCGCGCACGGCGTCTTCTTCACGGACGTCCACTTGCAAGGCCAGCGCCTTGCCGCCTGCGGCTTCGACTTCCCGGGCCACGCTGAAAATTGTCCCCGGCAGCTTGGCGTGGGGCTCGGCGCTTTTGGCAGCGATCACGATGTTGGCGCCATCGCGTGCGGCTCGTAGCGCAATCTCGCGGCCGATGCCACGGCTGGCGCCGGTGATGAACAGGGTTTTGCCTTGCAATGACATGCTGACGCTCCTGATTATTGTTATGTGAGCGGGGAGGCTCGACAAACAATGTAGACCATGAGCGCGCATTGCCTCTGTAGGAGCCGGCTTGCTGGCGATCCAGGCGACGCGGTGTCTGGTCGGCCGTCATCGCTGGCAAGCCAGCTCCTACAAAAGACGGGTGTCAGGCGGACATCACTTCACGAATATCTTTGGCCAATTCCCGCACCCGCTCTTCCTCGGTATCCCACGAGCACATGAAGCGTGCGCCGCCGTTGCCGATGAAGGTGTAGAAACGCCAGCCCTTGGCCGTCAGTGCGGCGATGGCCGGTTCCGACAGTTGCAGGAACACGCCGTTGGCCTGCACCGGGAACATCAGCTCTACGCCGGGAATGTCGCTGACCAGTTCGGCCAGCAGTTGCGCGCAATGGTTGGCGTGGTTGGCGTATTTGAGCCAGGCGTCGTTTTCCAGAATCCCGACCCACGGCGCCGACAGGAAGCGCATCTTCGAAGCCAGTTGCCCGGCCTGTTTGCAGCGATAGTCAAAGTCTTCCGCCAGCTTGTGGTTGAAGAACAGAATCGCCTCGCCCACCGCCATGCCGTTTTTCGTCCCGCCGAAGCACAACACGTCGACACCGGCCTTCCAGGTCAGGTCAGCCGGCGAGCAGCCGAGGAATGCGCAGGCGTTGGAGAAGCGTGCGCCGTCCATGTGCAGGTTCAGGCCCAGCTCTTTGCAGGTGACGCTGATGGCGCGGATTTCGTCCGGGGTGTAGACGCTACCGACTTCGGTGGCCTGGGTCAGGGTCACGACGCGGGGTTTCGGGTAGTGGATGTCCTGGCGCTTGAGCGCGACCTCGCGGATCGACTCCGGGGTCAGCTTGCCGTTTTCAGTGCGGGCGATCAGCAGTTTGGAGCCGTTGGAAAAGAATTCCGGGGCGCCGCATTCGTCGGTTTCGACGTGGGCGGTTTCCGAGCAGATCACGCTGTGGTAACTCTGGCACAGCGAAGACAGGGCCAGCGAGTTGGCGGCGGTGCCGTTGAAGGCGAAGAACACTTCGCAGTCGGTTTCGAACAGTTTGCGGAAATCGTCGGAGGCGCGGGCGGTCCACTCGTCGTCGCCGTAAGCGCGTTGATGGCCATGGTTGGCCTGTTCCATGGCCGCCCAGGCTTCAGGGCAGATGCCGGAATAGTTGTCGCTGGCGAATTGTTGGCTCTTATCGGTCATGGCCTGCTTCCGTAGTCGGAACGCCTATGGTGAAGCGTTCCGTGGTCAATGAGGGTGCGCACTTTACCCAAGATCGTCAGGAGCGCACACGGGATGTTGCTGTCGGGAAAATACACAATCGAAGGGCGATTATGCACGCGACTATGCACTTAAAGCAGCGCGACGGGGCACTGGATCTGCTCAAGTGGCTGGCGCTGTTGTGCATGGTGCTCGATCACCTGCGATATGTCGGCTTTAGCATCGATCTGTTGTATGTGCCGGGGCGTCTGGCGTTTCCGTGGTTTTGCCTGGCGATGGCAGCCAATCTGGCGCGCAAGCCTGCGGTGGTGAACGGCGGGCAATGGCGCTATCTGGGTTGGCTGTTGCTGTTCAGTGCGGTGAGTGAAATTCCTTACCGGATGTTTATTCCCAATCCGGACACGTTCAATGTGCTGCCGACGCTAACCCTTGGCCTGCTGGTGGCGCGGGGCTGGCAGCAACCGACCCTGCAATCGCGTCTGTTGGCGGTCGGCGCCTTGCTTTTGGCAGCGCTCTTTTCCCAGCGGGTGATGTTTGGTTTCTTCGGTGTTTTGTTGCCGCTGGTGTTGTTGTGGGTGATCCACCGTCCCTGGTACTTCGCGCTGATGGCGGGGCTAATCTGCCTGGCGTGCAATCAATGGCAGGTGCTGTATTTCTCCGTTCGACTGGGCAATGGCGTGGCGATGGCGGCGGTCGCCACGTGTCTGATTGCGCCATGGCTGGGGCTGTTCTTGTTGCGACATGCGAAGAACGCAAAAGCACCGCCGATGCGGCGCTGGGCGTATGCGTTGTATCCCGTGCATTTCCTGCTGTTGCTGGCACTGCGTCAGGCCATCGCATAACCCTGTAGGAGCTGGCTTGCCAGCGATTGTGGCGGGCCTGCCGATATCAATGCCGGATGTGCTGCCCCATCGCTGGCAAGCCAGCTCCTACAAGGGATCTGCGTTGAATTGATAGTTGTGTTCGGCCAGCCATTTCTTGCCATGTCGTAAACGCACCTTTGCGTGGCGCCCGTAGGCATTTGATCTCTCCAAGCCAGTCATACCATCGCTATCAAAGGGCACTGCCGAAACGCCGGTGCCTTACCGAGACGAATGGCGCACTGATGCCGCTGGGAGAGACGCGATGTTCAGCAAGCAAGACCAGATCCAGGGTTACGACGATGCACTGCTGGCGGCGATGAATGCCGAGGAGCAACGTCAGGAAGATCACATCGAGCTGATCGCGTCAGAGAACTACACCAGCAAGCGCGTCATGCAAGCGCAAGGCAGCGGCCTGACCAACAAGTACGCCGAAGGCTATCCGGGCAAGCGCTACTACGGTGGCTGCGAGCACGTCGACAAAGTCGAGGCGCTGGCCATCGAACGCGCCAAGCAACTGTTCGGCGCCGATTACGCCAACGTCCAGCCGCACTCCGGTTCTTCGGCCAACAGCGCCGTGTACCTGGCCTTGCTGCAAGCTGGCGACACCATTCTGGGCATGAGCCTGGCCCACGGTGGTCACCTGACCCATGGCGCCAAAGTGTCGTCCTCGGGCAAGTTGTACAACGCCGTGCAGTACGGCATCGACACCAAGACCGGCCTCATCGATTACGACGAAGTTGAGCGCCTGGCCGTCGAGTGCAAGCCGAAGATGATCGTTGCCGGTTTCTCGGCTTATTCCAAGACTCTCGACTTCCCGCGTTTCCGCCAGATTGCGGATAAAGTTGGTGCGCTGCTGTTCGTCGACATGGCCCACGTGGCCGGTCTGGTTGCCGCCGGTCTGTACCCGAACCCGCTGCCTTACGCCGATGTGGTCACCACCACCACCCACAAGACCCTGCGCGGTCCACGGGGCGGCCTGATCCTGTGCAAGTCCAATGAAGAGATCGAGAAGAAGCTCAACGCGGCAGTGTTCCCCGGCGCCCAGGGTGGCCCGCTGATGCATGTCATCGCCGGTAAAGCGGTGTGCTTCAAGGAAGCGCTGGAGCCTGGCTTCAAGACCTACCAGCAACAAGTGATCGACAACGCCCAGGCCATGGCCGGCGTGTTTATCAAACGCGGCTACGATGTAGTGTCCGGCGGCACCGACAACCACCTGTTCCTGGTCAGCCTGATCCGTCAGGGCCTGACCGGCAAAGAGGCGGACGCAGCACTCGGTCGCGCCCACATCACTGTGAACAAGAACGCTGTCCCGAACGATCCACAGTCGCCGTTCGTGACCTCCGGCCTGCGCATCGGCACCCCGGCGGTGACCACCCGCGGCTTCAAGGTGGCCCAGTGCGTGGAACTGGCCGGCTGGATCTGCGACATCCTCGACAACCTCGGCGATGCCGATGTCGAGGCCAATGTTGCCCAGCAAGTGTCGGCACTGTGCGCGGACTTTCCGGTTTATCGCTGAGCGCGGTTTTGGAGTAAATGACTATGCAACGCTACTCAGGTTTCGGCCTCTTCAAACACTCCCTCAGCCACCATGAAAACTGGCAGCGCATGTGGCGCACGCCGACCCCGAAAAAGGTCTACGACGTGGTCATCGTTGGCGGTGGCGGACATGGTCTCGCCACGGCTTACTACCTGGCCAAGGAGCACGGCATCACCAACGTGGCCGTGGTCGAGAAAGGCTGGCTGGGCGGCGGCAACACCGCACGCAACACCACCATCGTTCGCTCCAACTACCTGTGGGACGAGTCGGCGCACTTGTACGAACACGCGATGAAACTGTGGGAAGGCCTGTCCCAGGACCTGAACTACAACGTGATGTTCTCCCAGCGCGGCGTCTACAACCTGTGCCACACCCTGCAGGACATCCGTGATTCCGAGCGTCGGGTCAGCGCCAACCGCCTCAACGGCGTGGATGGCGAACTGCTCGATGCCAAGCAGGTGGCCGACGAGATTCCGTACCTCGACTGCTCGAAAAACACTCGCTACCCGGTGATGGGCGCGACCGTCCAGCGTCGCGGCGGCGTGGCTCGTCACGATGCCGTGGCGTGGGGCTTTGCCCGTGCCGCCGACGCCCTCGGCGTGGACCTGATCCAGCAGACCGAAGTGATCGGCTTCCGCAAGGAAAACGGCGTGTGCATCGGCGTGGAAACCAACAAGGGCTTCATCGGCGCCAAGCGCGTCGGCGTAGTGACCGCCGGTAACTCCGGGCACATGGCCAAGCTCGCCGGTTTCCGCCTGCCGATCGAATCCCACCCGCTGCAAGCGCTGGTGTCCGAGCCGATCAAACCGATTATCGACAGTGTGATCATGTCCAACGCCGTGCACGGTTACATCAGCCAGTCCGACAAGGGCGACCTGGTGATCGGCGCCGGTATCGACGGCTACAACGGCTACGGCCAGCGGGGTTCGTACCCGGTGATCGAGCACACCATCCAGGCCATCGTCGAGATGTTCCCGGTGCTGTCCCGCGTACGCATGAACCGCCAGTGGGGCGGCATCGTCGACACCACGCCGGATGCCTGCCCGATCATTTCGAAAACCCCGGTCCCGAACATGTTCTTCAACTGCGGTTGGGGCACCGGTGGCTTCAAGGCAACGCCTGGCTCGGGCAACGTGTTTGCCGCGAGCCTGGCCAAGGGTGAAATGCACCCATTGGCCGCACCTTTCTCCATCGACCGTTTCCACAACGGTGCGTTGATCGATGAACACGGCGCTGCGGCCGTCGCCCACTAACAGGAGAAATTTCCTATGTTGCATATCTTCTGTCCTCACTGCGGCGAGTTGCGCTCCGAAGAGGAATTCCACGCATCCGGCCAGGCGCACATTCCGCGCCCACTGGACCCGAATACCTGCACCGACGAGGAGTGGGGCGACTACATGTTCTTCCGCGATAACCCGCGCGGTCTGCACCACGAGCTGTGGGATCACGTCGCCGGTTGCCGCCAGTACTTCAACGTCACCCGCGACACCGTGACCTACGAGATTCTCGAAACCTACAAGATCGGCACCAAGCCACAATTCACCGACAAGACCGATAGCCCGAAAGCGGCCAGCACGGCTCTGGGAGAGAAGGTATGAGCCAGATCAATCGCCTGTCCAACGGCGGACGGATCGACCGCAACAAAGTCCTGACGTTCACCTTCAACGGCCAGAGCTACAAAGGCTTTGAAGGCGACTCGTTGGCCGCCGCCCTGATCGCCAACGGCGTCGACATCATTGGTCGCAGCTTCAAGTATTCCCGTCCGCGCGGCATCTTCGCTGCCGGTGCCGAAGAGCCGAACGCGGTGCTGCAGATCGGCGCCACCGAAGCCACGCAGATTCCGAACGTGCGCGCCACGCAACAGGCGTTGTATCAGGGCTTGGTCGCCACCAGCACCAACGGCTGGCCGAGCGTGAACAACGACATGATGGGGATTCTCGGCAAGGTCGGCGGCAAGCTGATGCCACCGGGTTTCTACTACAAAACTTTCATGTACCCGCAATCGTTCTGGATGACCTACGAGAAGTACATCCGCAAGGCTGCTGGCCTGGGCCGCTCGCCGACCGAGAACGATCCGGACACCTACGACTACATGAACCAGCACTGCGACGTGCTGATCGTTGGTGGCGGCCCTGCCGGTCTGGCCGCTGCACTGGCCGCTGCGCGCAGCGGTGCCCGTGTGATCCTGGCTGACGAACAGGAAGAGTTCGGTGGCAGCCTGCTCGACTCCCGAGAAAGCCTCGACGGCAAACCGGCCGTGGAATGGGTCGCCAGCGTCATCGACGAATTGAAAAATACCCCGGACGTGCTGCTGTTGCCGCGCGCCACAGTCAACGGCTACCACGACCACAACTTCCTGACCATTCACGAGCGCCTGACCGACCACCTCGGTGACCGCGCACCGATTGGCCAGGTGCGTCAGCGCATCCACCGGGTCCGCGCCACTCGCGTGGTGCTGGCGACCGGCGCTCACGAGCGTCCGTTGGTCTACGGCAACAACGACGTGCCGGGCAACATGCTCGCCGGCGCCATCTCGACTTACGTGCGCCGTTACGGCGTGGCACCGGGCAAGAAACTGGTGCTGTCGACCAACAACGACCACGCTTACCGCGTGGCGCTGGATTGGCTCGATGCCAGCCTGCAAGTGGTGGCCATCGCCGACGCCCGCAGCAACCCGCGTGGTGCGCTGGTGGAAGAGGCTCGCGCCAAAGGCATCCGCATCCTCACCGGCAGCGCCGTGATCGAGGCCCGTGGCAGCAAGCACGTGACCGCTGCCCGCGTTGCCGCCATCGATGTGAAGGGACATAAAGTCACCAGCCCGGGCGAATGGCTCGACTGCGACGTGGTTGCCAGCTCCGGCGGTTATAGCCCGGTGGTTCACCTGGCTTCGCACTTGGGCGGCAAGCCGATCTGGCGCGAAGACATCCTCGGTTTCGTACCGGGTGAAGCGCCGCAGAAACGCGTGTGTGTCGGTGGCATCAACGGCGTTTACGGCCTTGGCGATTCCCTGGCCGACGGTTTTGAAGGGGGCGCCCGCGCCGCCGCTGAAGCCGGGTTCCAGACCGTCGAAGGTCTGTTGCCGAAAGCCCTGAGCCGTCTTGAAGAACCGACCCTGGCGCTGTTCCAGGTGCCACACGAAAAGAACACCGCACGGGCGCCGAAGCAATTCGTCGACCTGCAAAACGACGTCACCGCTGCCGCCATCGAACTGGCGACCCGCGAAGGCTTCGAGTCGGTCGAGCACGTCAAGCGCTACACCGCGCTGGGCTTCGGCACCGATCAGGGCAAGCTCGGCAACGTCAACGGCCTGGCCATCGCTGCCCGCTCGCTGAACGTGACCATCCCGCAGATGGGCACCACCATGTTCCGCCCGAACTACACGCCGGTGACGTTCGGCGCCGTGGCCGGTCGTCACTGTGGGCACATCTTCGAGCCGGTGCGTTACACCGCACTGCATCAATGGCACCTGAAAAACGGCGCCGAGTTTGAAGACGTCGGCCAGTGGAAACGTCCTTGGTACTTCCCGAAATCCGGTGAAGACCTGCACGCCGCGGTCAAGCGCGAATGCAAAGCCGTGCGCGACAGCGTCGGCCTGCTCGATGCTTCGACCCTGGGAAAGATCGACATCCAGGGCCCGGATGCGCGCGAGTTCCTCAACCGCGTCTACACCAACGCCTGGACCAAGCTCGATGTGGGCAAGGCGCGTTACGGCCTGATGTGCAAAGAAGACGGCATGGTCTTCGACGACGGTGTGACGGCTTGCCTGGCGGACAACCATTTCGTCATGACCACCACCACCGGCGGCGCGGCTCGCGTACTTCAGTGGCTGGAGCTGTACCACCAGACCGAATGGCCGGAAATGAAGGTGTACTTCACCTCCGTCACCGACCACTGGGCGACCATGACCCTGTCCGGGCCGAACAGCCGCAAGCTGCTCGCTGAAGTCACGGACATCGACCTGAGCAGCGAAGCTTTCCCGTTCATGACCTGGAAAGAAGGTCTGGTGGGTGGTGTGCCGGCGCGGGTATTCCGGATTTCGTTTACCGGTGAGCTGTCGTACGAAGTCAACGTGCAAGCCGACTATGCGATGGGTGTATTGGAGAAAATTGTTGATGCTGGCAAGAAGTACAACCTGGCGCCATATGGCACCGAAACCATGCACGTGCTGCGGGCCGAGAAGGGCTTCATCATCGTCGGTCAGGACACTGACAGCTCGATGACCCCGGACGACTTGAACATGGGCTGGTGCGTCGGTCGCACCAAACCGTTCTCGTGGATCGGCTGGCGCGGCATGAACCGTGAAGACTGCGTGCGTGATCAGCGCAAGCAACTGGTGGGCCTGAAGCCGATCGATCCGAACAAGTGGCTGCCGGAAGGTGCGCAACTGGTGTTCAACACCAAGCAAGCCATCCCGATGACCATGGTCGGTCACGTGACTTCCAGTTACCTGCACAACTCCCTGGGCTATTCGTTTGCCATGGGCGTGGTCAAGGGCGGGTTGCAGCGGATGGGCGAGCGCGTGTTCGCACCGCTGGCCGACGGCAGCGTGATCGAGGCGGAAATCGTGTCTTCGGTGTTCTTCGATCCGAAGGGCGAACGCCAGAACGTGTGATTGCCGGATGTCCGTAGGAGCCGGCTTGCTGGCGATGAACGATAACGCGGTGCATCTGATACACCGCGTCGTTTGGATCGCCAGCAAGCCGGCTCCTACAGGAGGCAACCGCACCATCAACAGAATTCAGGAAAGGTGCTTTATGACCGCAGCCAATGTTTACCAACAACGCCCAACCACCGGGGCCAAGGCCGAGTCGTCGTTGCATCACGCCGACCTCGCCAGCCTGGTGGGCAAGGGTCGCAAGAGCGCCGGTGTCGTCGTGCGCGAGAAGAAACTCCTCGGCCACCTGACCCTTCGTGGCGATGGTCACGATGCCGCATTCGCCGCTGGCGTGCTCAAGGCCCTGGGCATCGAACTGCCGGGTGCACTGAGCGTCATCGTCAAAGGCGAAACCAGCCTGCAATGGATGGGACCGGATGAGTGGCTGCTGATCGTGCCGACCGGTGAAGAACTGGCCGCCGAGCAAAAACTGCGCGCAGCGCTGGGTGATCTGCACATTGCAATCGTCAACGTCAGCGGCGGCCAGCAACTCCTCGAACTGAGCGGCCCTAACGTGCGCCAGGTATTGATGAAGTCCACCAGCTATGACGTGCACCCGAACAACTTTCCGGTGGGCAAAGCCGTCGGCACGGTGTTCGCCAAGTCGCAACTGATGATCCGTCACACCGCCGAAGACACCTGGGAACTGCTGATCCGCCGCAGCTTCTCGGATTACTGGTGGCTGTGGTTGCAGGATGCTTCTGCCGAGTACGGGCTGAGCGTTCAGGCTTGAGATTTATCGCCGGCAAGCCGGCTCCTACAGGATTGATGTCGGTCTTGAGAGCGACGTGAACCCCTGTAGGAGCTGGCTTGCCAGCGATCAACCGCGCAGCGGTTGCCATTCAACGAACAGGAGTCACCGCACTATGAGCCGCGCCCCAGACACATGGATCCTGACCGCCGACTGCCCCAGCGTGCTCGGCACGGTGGACGCGGTGACCCGCTTTCTGTTCGAGCAGGGCTGCTACGTCACCGAACACCATTCCTTCGATGACCGGCTCTCGGGCCGTTTCTTCATTCGTGTGGAATTCCGCCAGCCTGACGGTTTCGACGAGCAGTCCTTCCGCGCGGGCCTAGCCGAGCGCGGTGAAGCCTTCGGCATGATCTTCGAACTGACCGCGCCGAACTACCGGCCGAAAGTGGTGATCATGGTCTCCAAGGCCGATCACTGCCTCAACGACTTGCTCTATCGCCAGCGCATCGGCCAATTGTCGATGGACGTGGCTGCCGTGGTCTCCAACCACCCGGACCTCAAGCCGCTGGCCGACTGGCACCAGATTCCGTACTACCACTTCCCGCTGGACCCGAACGACAAGCCGTCGCAAGAGCGCCAGGTGTGGCAGGTGATCGAAGAGTCCGGCGCTGAACTGGTGATCCTTGCGCGCTACATGCAGGTCTTGTCGCCGGAGCTGTGCCGCAAGCTCGATGGTAAGGCGATCAACATTCACCACTCCCTGCTGCCCGGTTTCAAAGGCGCCAAGCCGTATCACCAGGCCTACAACAAGGGCGTGAAACTGGTGGGTGCTACCGCGCATTACATCAATAACGATCTCGACGAAGGGCCGATCATTGCCCAGGGCGTCGAGGCTGTGGATCACAGTCATTACCCGGAAGATTTGATTGCCAAGGGGCGGGATATTGAAGGGCTGACCCTGGCGAGAGCCGTTGGCTATCACATTGAAAGAAGGGTTTTCCTCAACGCGAATAGAACGGTCGTTCTTTAGACCGCCATCGCTGGCAAGCCAGCTCCTACAGGGGTTTGTGTCGTTGACAAATAGTGGGTTCGCTCCGAATCACTGTAGGAGCTGGCTTGCCAGCGATGAGGTCCTTAAAAGCAACACAAGAAACAGCATCTATACCCGAGCACTCAACGCGCTGCCTGCCTGGGCAACGCGGTTCCATAAAAACAACAGCGAGGTGAAAGCATGTCTGGCAATCGTGGTGTGGTGTATCTCGGCGCTGGCAAGGTCGAAGTACAGAAAATCGACTATCCGAAAATGCAGGACCCGCGCGGCAGGAAGATTGAACACGGTGTCATCCTGCGTGTGGTTTCCACCAATATCTGTGGCTCCGACCAGCACATGGTGCGCGGCCGTACCACGGCGCAAACCGGCCTGGTGCTGGGCCACGAGATCACCGGCGAAGTGATCGAGAAGGGCAGCGACGTCGAGAACCTGAAAATCGGCGACCTGGTATCCGTACCGTTCAACGTGGCTTGCGGGCGCTGCCGTTCCTGCAAGGAAATGCACACCGGTGTCTGTCTGAGCGTCAACCCGGCGCGTCCCGGCGGTGCTTACGGTTATGTCGACATGGGCGACTGGACCGGTGGCCAGGCCGAATACGCCTTGGTGCCCTACGCCGACTTCAACCTGCTGAAACTCCCGGACCGCGACCGGGCCATGGAGAAAATCCGCGACCTGACCTGCCTCTCCGACATCCTGCCGACCGGTTACCACGGCGCTGTGACCGCAGGCGTTGGCCCGGGCAGCACCGTGTACATCGCCGGCGCCGGTCCGGTTGGTCTCGCAGCCGCCGCTTCAGCTCGTTTGCTCGGCGCGGCGGTGGTGATCATCGGCGACGTCAACACCGTGCGCCTGGCTCACGCCAAGGCCCAGGGTTTTGAAATCGCTGACCTGTCCCTCGATACCCCGCTGCACGAACAAATCGCCGCGCTGCTCGGTGAACCGGAAGTGGATTGCGCCGTCGACGCCGTAGGCTTCGAAGCCCGCGGCCACGGCCACGACGGCGTCAAACACGAAGCCCCGGCCACCGTGCTCAACTCGCTGATGGGCGTGGTGCGGGTTGCCGGCAAGATCGGCATCCCCGGCCTCTACGTCACCGAAGACCCGGGCGCCGTCGACGCTGCCGCGAAAATGGGCAGCCTGAGCATCCGCTTCGGTCTCGGCTGGGCCAAATCCCACAGCTTCCACACCGGCCAGACCCCGGTCATGAAGTACAACCGCCAGTTGATGCAGGCGATCATGTGGGACCGCATCAACATCGCTGAAGTGGTGGGTGTGCAGGTGATCAGCCTGGATCAGGCGCCGGAAGGTTATGGCGAGTTCGATGCGGGTGTGCCGAAGAAGTTTGTGATTGATCCGCATAAGATGTTTAGTGCGGGGTAAGGGCGCTTGGAAAGGGCGATCTGATGGTCGCCCTTTTCATATGTAGAGTTCTATTGGGTGGAAACTACCAAATGTCTCCGTGGGAAGCTCTGATTTCTTGTGAAACTCGTTCCAGACGCTCTGCTCGTTGTTGTGCTTGAACTCTTTCAAATGTTGCTAAATAAGGGCGACGATTGATTTCGGTGATTGTAGTGATAGTTTCCATGTGCGTATATCCAGTTTCAATCGCGTGCGCAGGCAGTAAGCCAGGTACTGTTCCTTGCCCCACAGCCCCCAATCTCATTAATCGTTCTTGTGGTGATGTGCCTCTGTCTATGTATTTTATGAAGTGCTTTTGTCTGACCTCGGAATAAGCTACTCCATGCATACGTTTTGATGTTGCTGCGAATTTGGCAAGACTGTTTCCAGGTACATAGTCGGCGATTTTATTGATTATTTCATTTGGCATGTCATTCAGTGTTAGTTCTTTTTTTACAGCAATATTTCGTGGTGTCGGTTTGGCAGGTAGAAGGCGAGCCGATTTGGGACTTTTTTTAGCCGCGTTCAGTGCTCTCGAAAAATGTTTGGCCATAAGAGCTGACCAACTGGCATGCCCTGTCTGATCTTTTCGATTCACCGGATCCCCCACACAATATGCATACCCATTCAACCCTCCCTCCCCAAACGGACTCCAACTGTCCGAACTGTTAAACCTCATCAACACCGGGTTAAACGCCCGATAACCATTCCCCAACAAATAACACCCCGTCACTGGATCCGGTCGTTCGCCGTTGAAGCCAAGCAGGCTGAGCAAGCCGTTGCCAGGATGGCGAAGACCGTAGGGAGAGTAGGCGAGAGGATGAGGGCGAGTTGCATCAAGTACGTTCAACACCGAACGCTGTTGATCCGTGGCAAGCAAGCGCGTTTGCGCTGTACCGTTCTGGCGCTGTTGCTGCGCCAGCAATTGATCGTCGTGCTGCATGATCGAACACTGCAGCGCCCCTTGAATCTCAGTGGCGAGGCGATCTTTCAGGTAGAAGCGCTGAGCATCGCTCTGTGCTGAAGGTGTGCTGGCGACCAGTCGATCCAGCGGGTCGTAGCGGTATTGGCAGAGCAGTGTTTCGCGGTTGGACGGCATGGTCATGAGCCCCTGAAAAGTCGGTCAATTCAGGGATTCACTGTCGCGTAATAAGCCAGGGCTGCCTACTAGCAGAACTGCTAGGTTGGGCCAAATCCCACAGCTCCAACACCTTCCAGACCCCGGTGATGAAGTACAACCGCCAGTTGATGCAGGCGATCATGTGGGACCGCATCAACATTGCTGACGTGGTGGGGGGCAGGTGATCAGCCTGGATCAAGCGCCGGAAGGTTACGGCGAGTTCGATGCGGGTGTGCCGAAGAAGTTTGTGATTGATCCGCATAAGATGTTTAGTGCGACGTAAGCTTGGGCGCTATACGTCACGTACAGGTTTACCCCTGATGAATTTAACTGCATCGTAGTGGTGCTCTTTCATAACAGCATTGGTCGTATATATTTGTAGGGCAGGTTTGCTAGCTGAATAAGTACGGTTGGCGGAGCTTGCTTGAAGTGTGATTGATTGCTTTAAGTTGTTGTCGGCAGCAACCGTGCCGCGGTACCCCTTCACAGGTAGCCCAGTTAGAGTTGAGAGTTCGGCGGCGATAGAACTGCTTCCTCCGTTGGCGGAGTGGCAAATGACTAATCGAATGTTTGCATGGTCTTTAATTTTTATTCCTTTTTCTTTGGCAAGGTTGTGAAGGCCTTCTGCATTAAGAGCCTCATCTCCATTCGGTATTCTAGTACCTTTAAATCTAGGGGTTGGTGCCCCGTGAGCTACAAAATTTAGGCGTGGTTGATTCTTGTAGGTGTCGACAAAGGCTTCTATGTCGGGTGAGAGTGTATGCCAGCTTTTATACTGACCTTTTTGTAATGGGTACTTTACTAACTTATTAATATTAAGACTTGATGCGCGTGTCGGAGCTGATATCAGGAATGGTCCCCGAGTAAACATATGGCCGCTCGGGTCGACTCGATTCACCGGTTCCCCCGCGCAATACCCATACCCATTGAACCCACCCTCCCCAAACGGACTCCAACTGTCCGGACTGTTAAACCGCATCAACACCGGATTAAACGCCCGATAGCCATTCCCCAACAAATACCACCCCGTCACCGGATCCGGCCGTTCGCCGTTGAAGCCGAGCAGGCTGAGCAAGCCGTTGCCAGGATGGCGGTGACCGTAGGGCGAGTAGGCGAGAGGATGAGGGTGAGTTGCGTCGAGTACGTTCAACACTGAACGCTGTTGATCCGTGGCGAGCAAGCGCGCTTGCGCTGTACCGTTCTGGCGCTGTTGCTGCGCCAGCAATTGATCGTCGTGCTGCATGATCGAACACTGCAGCGCCCCTTGAATCTCAGTGGCGAGGCGATCTTTCACGTAGAAGCGCTGAGCATCGCTCTGCGCTGAAGGTGTGCTGACAACCAGTCGATCCAGCGGGTCGTACCGGTAGCGGCAAAGCAGTGTTTCGCGGTTGGACGACATGCTCACGTACTCCCGAAGAGTCAATTCATTCAAGGTTTAACTGTCGCCCAATACGCCAACACTGCCTACTAGCAGAACTGATAGTGGCGAAGTGTTTTCACTGGCTCGCCACAAGCAGACAGAATGCACTTCAGCGTCAGGAACATGTGGGCGTAACCCCGGTCAAACCGGCAGTTTTACCGCTCTTCAACCGGGCGGTTTTCATGGCGCAAGAGGATGTCTGGATGAAGATTTCACGCGGTATTGCACTGGCTTCGCTGTTGGCCTTGTCCGCCAGCCAGGTCTTCGCACAGTTCAGCCTGAACGATGCGACCAACGCCATTTCGGGCATGCAGGGTGGCAACGCGGCTACCGAAGCGGCGCCTACTTCGCAAACGGCAGATCTGCTGGGCGCACTCACTCAATTGAACATCACTCCGCAGCAAGCCGTCGGCGGTGCCGGCGCGATGTTGGGGCTGGCGAAGAATCAGTTGAGCTCGACCGATTACTCGGAACTGGCCAAGAGTGTGCCCGGGATCGACAAGTTGTCGGGCGGCGGCGAGTTGGGTGCGTTGGCCGGGCTACTCGGCTCCACCGGCAAAGCCGCTGGGCTGGACAACGCCTTGGGCAACGTCAAGGACACAAGCGACCTGAACAACGCCTTCAGCGCCCTGGGAATGGACACCGGCATGATCGGGCAGTTTGCGCCGATACTCCTGCAATACCTCGGTCAGCAGGGTGTCGGCGGTTCGCTGCTGAGCAGCCTGGGCAGCATCTGGGGCACCGGTACCGGCGCTTGATTCAAATGTGCTCGGCGTGCAAAGCGTCGATACGCCGGTCCTTCTCGATCCAGAGCTGGTTGACCCAGTTCTGGATTTTCTCGCGAAACAGCGGATCGTTTTCGTAATCGCCCTGCCACAGTGCAGGGTCGAGCTCGCGGGTCTTGATGTCGATGACTACCCTCGGCACGTTGCCGCTGATCAAATCCCAGAAACCCGGAATCGTCTGCTGCGGGTAAACCACCGTCACATCCAGAATCGCGTCCAGCTGTTCACCCATCGCCGCCAAAACAAACGCCACGCCACCGGCCTTGGGCTTGAGCAGGTGGGTGAACGGTGATTGCTGATGAGCGCGTTTGGCCGCCGTGAAACGCGTACCTTCCAGATAATTGACCACGGTGACCGGCTGACGCTTGAACAGTTCGCAGGCCTGTTGGGTGATTTCCAGATCCTTGCCCGCCAGCTCCGGATGCTTGGCCAGGAAGGCCTTGCTGTAGCGCTTCATGAACGGGTAATCCAGCGCCCACCACGCCAGGCCCAGGAAGGGCACCCAGATCAGTTCTTTCTTGAGGAAGAATTTGAAGAACGGCGTGCGCCGGTTGAGTGTCTGGATCAGCGCGGGGATGTCGACCCACGATTGATGGTTGCTGATCACCAGATACGACGTGTCGCGACGCAGATCGTCACCGCCGCGGATGTCCCACTGGGTGGGGATGCACAGGCGGAAGATCAGCTTGTCGATTTCGGACCAGGTCTCGGCGATCCACATCACTGCCCTTGAGGCGTGGTCGCGAAAGCGGCCGGGCAGGATCAGTTTGAGCAGGGCAAACACCAACAGCGGTCCGATCAGGATCAGTGTGTTGAGCAATAGCAGAAGGGCGACGAAACAGCCGGTGAGCAGGCGGCGCATAAGTAACTCTTGAAATCATTTGGGCGCGCCATGATAAGCAGCTTCGGGCGACAGGCCAAATCGATGGGTGACGAATGTTTCACTTTTTGCGGGGTATGCTTGGCGCAAGCATTGTGTTGAATGTGCTGGCCTCATCGCGAGCAAGCTTGCTCCTACAGTAGATTGGGGCGGCGCAAAACCCTGTAGGAGCGAGCCTGCTCGCGAAGCAATCTCCGGGCGAACGAATGGCTCGCGAGCTGTCTAAAACCTCGCCCTCAATTTCCAAGGAACCCCACTACGTGAAATTCCTCCTTGCACTGCTTCCCCTCATCGCCTTGCCGGTCATGGCCGCCGAGCCGACCCTGTACGGGCGCTACGAATACATCGCGCTGCCGGAAATCGGCGGCGAAGTGCTCAAAGCCAAAATGGACACTGGCGCGCTGACAGCGTCACTGTCGGCCAAAGACATCGAAACCTTCACCCGCGATGGCGAAGACTGGGTACGTTTCCGCCTCGCCACCAAAGATGCAAGCAACAAGGTCTACGAGCACAAAGTTGCACGGATCAGCAAGATCAAGACCCGTTCCGAAGAGGACGAGGATGAAAGCGAAGTGATCGCGCCCACCAAGCGTCCGGTAGTGGATCTGGAATTGTGCCTGGGCAACGTCAAGCGCACGGTTGAGGTGAATTTGACGGACCGTAGTAGCTTTAATTATCCGTTGTTGATTGGGGCCAAGGCGTTGCGTGAGTTTGGGGCTGCGGTGAATCCGGCGAGAAGGTTTACGGCGGATAAGCCGGATTGTTGATCTGGCTGGAGCTTCTGGTTGTGAGGCAATGTCCGATCAAGGCTGACGGATATTTGCTCTCGCCTGTTTCAAATCCGAATTAATGCCACCGAGCATCATTTGATGATTTTTCTGTATTTTATTCATATCTGTTGGCCTAAGTCCGTCTTCTCTTGTTCCTACCAATAAATCAAAAAAGACATCGTTGGTTTCCTTTAGGTTTTTTTGGATTGCTTCTAGTTTTTCTATGCTTCTTTGTGGTGAGTTTGGCTTGGTTTCGAGAATTTTTGTAGTTTCAGCTAATCGTGCTTCAACCGTTTTTCTAAGCAAAAAAGCTTCTGGTTCCATTTTTGCTTCTTTAGCCAACTCAATAATTTTATTTTTCCCGCCTAATATTCCAGCGGTATCACGGATAGCAGGCTCGGTAAATTTTGATATTTTCTTCGGCCCTGAGTGATGGTTTTTTGCTGCTTTTTTCAGCATTTCAATTAAGTTCGAAATCTTAAAATGGCCAGTAGGGTCCATTCCATTCATTGGGTCTGCGCCACAATACGCATAAGCATTAACCCCGCCCCTCCCAAACGGACTCCAACTATCCGGACTATTAAACCGCATCAACACCGGATTGAACTGCCGATACCCATTGCCCAAATGATAATGCCCCGTCACCGGGTCCGGCCGTTCGCCGTTGAAGCCGAGCAGGCTGAGCAAACCGTTTAGCGCTGGGCGATGGCCGTAGGGTGTGTAGGCGAGGGGATTGGGTTGATTGGCGTCGAGGGCGTTGAGTACCGAGCGTTGTTGGTCGGTTGCCAGCAGTGTGCTGGTCACCCTGGCATAGAGCTGATTCAGCTGCGCCAGCAACTGCTCATCATGCTGAAAAAAACTCCACCGGGCGGCGCCCTGAATCTCGGTGGCCAGTCGGTCTTTGCAGTTAAAGCGCTGAATTGCGGGCTGTTGATGCACCGAGCAGCCATTCTGACGATCCAGCGGATCGTAGTGATAGCGGCACAAAACGATTTTACTGGGTGAACTGGGCATGAGCTGAACTCCGTTCAAGGTCCGGATGGCAGGACCTTGAGCATCGGAGTTTTTTCAGCGGTTGCCTACTAGCAGATCTGATAGGACTGCGGCCCTCAGTTCACGGCTGAAGTGGAGGGGCCGCACAGGTAACCTCGCTCGTCGAAAGTAAGTTTTCCCACAGAAAAAACTCGCCTCCTACAGAGCCAATCCCTTCCTTTTGCAGGACGCTTCCTAGATTATTCCGCACGCTTGCGCCGACAGATTTGCGTGCCTAGTCTTCGTCCGTCACTGCTCATCAGTGATCGGGTTTAGTAGCCCGCATCAATAGGCGCATAACGTTTCATGCTCATGCCCGGCAACTTTGCCGGTACTGAATATGGCGGCTGTGCGTGGGGCATCTTCGGGTGCACCGGGTTTCCTATTGACCGGCCTACTAACCTGCGCACAGCTGCCACCTATCGTTTAGTAGGCGAGAAGTGTCGGCTCCTACGCAGCAATAGGAGAAACACCGATGAAACGGCCAGTCCCCGATCCACCTTCCCATTCAACCGAAAACGACGAACTGTGCAGAGACCGCTCCGCACTCTACCGGGCAATCGATTTCTACCTGACCGGCGAACAACCCTCGGCACCCGATGAACTCCGGTTCTACAACGTCAGCAATGACGTGAGCTTCGAAGACACCCAACTCTACGTCGCCGACCTCCTGCGCTGCGCCTCGGTCACGGCCTATCAATGCGGCGACCACCTCAAAGGCGCAGACAGGGCCATGGTGTTTTCTATCTGGCATTTGCTGGAAATCGCCAAGGCCATGGTTGATCGGTCGATTGTAAGCGCTCCATAAACCCCACATTCAAAGCGCTTAGCTGATCCCGGATGCTGTGCTCCCGATTCCTTCAGGAGCCAGCTCGCCATGATGCGACCCGATGCCAAAGTCGAAAAAGTGTATCTGTACCCAAAGCCGGTCGACTTCCGAAAATCCATCGACGGCTTGGCGGCGCTGGTCGAGCTGGATATTAAAGTCGCCGTATTCGACCCGGTGCTTTTCGTATTTCTGAATCGCCACCGTAACCGAGTAAAGATCCTCTATTGGGAGCGCAACGGCTTCTGCCTTTGGCTCAAGCGCCTCGAGTCCGAACGATTCAAAACATCGCCTGACGCCACCGACGAGGCGATCGTTCTGACCGTCCAGGAACTCAACTGGATGCTCGATGGCTTTGACCTCTGGCGCAACCGTCCTCATCAAGTTTTGACGCCGCGATTCGTAGCCTGATTCGGTATAATCCAGGGCATGAATTCCTTGCCCGAAAATCTTCCAGATGATCCCGTTCTGCTCAAGAAAATGCTTGGGCAGATGCTTGACGAGCGTCAGTTGGATAAGGGAAAAATTGTTCGGCTAGAAGAACAGAATGCCCTCCTGCTTCAGCGTCTGTTCGGACGTAAGTCCGAGCAAACAGCTGATGCGGAAACGCCGCAACTGGCCCTCTTCAATGAAGTAGAAAGCGTCGTTGAGCCTGTGGACGAAATCTCAGATGAAGAGGTCGTTGCCCCGACCAAGCGCCGCGGCAAACGCAAGCCTCTGCCCGCCGATCTCCCGCGCATCGAGATCATCCACGAACTTCCCGAACATGAACTGACGTGCGTCTGCGGCTGCCGCAAACACACGATTGGCGAAGAAGTCAGCGAGCAGCTTGAAATCGTGCCGATGCAGATCCGTGTGATCAGACACGTTCGGAAAGTTTACGGTTGCCGCGACTGCGAGATGGCGCCGGTCACTGCTGACAAGCCGGCTCAACTGATTGAAAAAAGCATGGCCAGCCCAAGTGTTCTGGCGATGCTGCTGACCACCAAGTACGTCGATGGACTACCGCTTCACCGTTTCGAAAAAGTCTTGGGCCGCCATGGCGTCGATATCCCGCGCCAGACGTTGGCACGCTGGGTTATCCAGTGCGGTGAACACTTCCAACCGCTGCTGAATTTAATGCGCGAGAGCCTACTGGGCAGCCGTGTTATCCACTGCGATGAAACACGGGTACAGGTGTTGAAAGAGCCTGACCGAGACCCAAGCAGCCAGTCCTGGATGTGGGTGCAAACCGGCGGCCCGCCAGATAAACCAGTGATCCTTTTTGACTACGCCACCAGCCGTGCGCAGGAGGTGCCGACACGCCTGCTCGATGGCTATCGTGGCTATGTGATGACCGATGATTACGCCGGTTATAACGCGTTGGGCGCGCAGGCCGGAGTCGAGCGTTTGGGCTGCTGGGCGCACGCAAGGCGCAAGTTTATTGAGGCGCAAAAAGTGCAGCCGAAAGGCAAGACGGGACGCGCTGATATCGCACTGAACCTGATCAACAAACTCTATGGCGTAGAGCGTGATCTGAAGGATGCGTGCGACGACGATCGTAAAACCGGCCGTCATGATCGAAGCCTGCCAGTGCTGGCTCAGTTAAAAAGCTGGATGGAAAAGACGCAGCCACAAGTTACGTCTCAGAACGCCTTGGGCAAGGCCATCGGCTATCTGGCGAGTAACTGGAACAAACTGGAGCGGTACGCCGAGGAAGGCTATTTGCCGATCGACAACAACCCCGCCGAGCGTGCGATCAGGCCCTTCGTCATCGGAAGAAAGAACTGGTTGTTTAGCGACACACCCAAAGGCGCGACGGCCAGCGCTCAACTTTACAGCCTGGTCGAGACTGCCAAAGCCAACGACCAAGAGCCCTATGCGTGGCTGCGCCACACATTAGAACGACTACCACTGGCGACCTCGGTTGAAGATTACGAAGCGCTGTTGCCGTGGAACTGCTCGCCGGCATCGCCTAGCTAGGCGCGTTACCGATCTTGAAGTCGGTGGGGTTTATGGAGCGCTTACGGTCGATTGATTGCTTGGGGATGAAGCAAACGCGGGACTGATTCGATGAGTTGGTTGTCGTTAGTGTCGCTTTCGCGAATAGGCTCGCTCAAATATGGTAGTTTGAGCGAGCGTAAGAAATATTGACCGGAAACTACGGTTGCGAAAGATACAAGGCGAACATAGTGTAGTGATGATCTCGCTGTTGGTCGATTTTGCCGGATTTCTTATTTGTCAGTCCGGATGTTTGATTGTTTAGTTGAAGGTTGGGGTTTAATTTTTTTTAGTTTATTTATGGTGGCGATGTAGGTGTCGATCTCTTGTTTAGTGAGGTCTATGTTTGTTTTCGAACGGTGAAGAAGATCACTTGAATTTTTCAAGGCTTCTTTGATCACCGCGTAATCATATCCTGGTGGTGAGGTTGCTTCGTACGTTGGGAGGACGCCAGGTTTGAAGTTCTCTCTGTCACGAAAAGATTTGGTAAGCTTGTCGAGTTCAGGCTTTAATATGTCTATATCGCTTTGAATCTCTGCAGAGG
Source organism: Pseudomonas sp. C32 (assembly GCF_030417915.1). Taxonomy (NCBI): domain Bacteria; kingdom Pseudomonadati; phylum Pseudomonadota; class Gammaproteobacteria; order Pseudomonadales; family Pseudomonadaceae; genus Pseudomonas; species Pseudomonas sp. C32. The sequence continues at coordinate 33,969 of NZ_JAUHUK010000016.1, forward strand.
TTTTTTTTAGATATATTGCGTCTTTTTTTGCTTGCTCGATTTTCTTGGTAAGTAATTCTATCTTGATGTTAGTCTTGCGAGGAGTGCGACCAAAAATGTTTAGTATTCCCTTGAGCGGATTGGGGAAGTGTCCAGTCGCATCGTTACGGTTTCTTGGATCTCCCTCACAATACGCATAAGCATTAACCCCACCCTCCCCAAACGGACTCCAACTATCCGGACTGTTAAACCGCATCAACACCGGATTGAACTGTCGATAGCCATTACCCAAATGATAATGCCCGGTCACCGGATCCGGCCGTTCGCCGTTGAACCCGAGCAGGCTGAGCAACCCGTTTAGCGCCGGGCGATGGCCATAGGGTGAGTAGGCAAGAGGATTAGGCTGGTTGGCATCAAGGGCGTTGAGTACCGAGCGTTGTTGGTCGGTTGCCAGCAACGTAGTGCTGCGCTCGGCGTCGAGGTCATTTAGCTGCGCGAGTAACTGGTTATCGCACTGCAAGATGCTCCGCCGGGCGTTGCCCTGGATTTCAGTGGTGAGTTGATCTTTGCAGTTGAACCGCTGGATGGCGGGCAGCTGAGGTAACGTGCAGTCCGTCTGGCGATCCAGTGGATCGTAGAGATAGCGGCACAACACGGTTTCGAGAGGTGAGTTGGACATCGGCTGAACTCCGTTCAAGGTCCGGATGGCAGGACCTTGAGCATCGGAGCTTTTTCAGCGCTTGCCTACTATCAGAACTGCTAGGGTCGCTTCAAACCTTCGGGATCGTCGCGATCATCGATGGCCGCTGACTGACCTCGAAATACCAGGCCGCCAGCTGCGGATTCGCCGTGCGCCAGTCCAGATCCGGATGGCGCAGGTCCACGTAACCCAGGGCACACGCCACGCTGATGGCGGCCACGTCGAAGTGGCTGGTCAGCTCGGCAATCGCGTCTTTTTCCAGCAACGCCAGGGCGCGGCGGATTTTGTCGCGTTGGCCGTCGAGGTACGCGTCCCACTGTTTTTCGGGGGCGCGCAGGACGACTTCGTAGCGCACCAGCACGGCGGCATCCATGATCCCGTCGGCCAGGGAGGCCAGGGTAAGACGGCGCCAGCGGGCCGAACCTTCGCGGGGGATCAGCGGGTTGCCGACGTGCTGATGGTCGAGGTAATCGAGGATCACCCGGCTGTCGTGAATGATGTTGCCATCGGCCAGACGCAGCGCGGGGATTTTGCTCAGCGGGTTGTCATTGATCAGCGTCAGGTCCGGATCGACCGGCGTGAGCACGCAGTTCTGCAACGCCACGCGGTCCTGTTGACCGGTCTCGTGCAGCATCACCATGACTTTGCGGACGAAGGGGGAAAGGGGGTTGTGGTACAGGGTCATGCTCGGGGCGGACATGGCAGCGTCTCGATCGGTGGGCAGTGTCGGGCAGCATAGCGCGTTCCTGTAGGAGCGAGCCTGCTCGCGATTGCGGTGTATCCGTCAACGACGATGGTGACTGACAGGGCCTCATCGCGAGCAAGCTCACTCCTACAAAAAATCAGCGGCGTTGCAGGAGGCCGCGCAGGCCCAGGATGGCCGGGATGCCCAGCCCCACCCAGCTCAGCGCATCCCACACACCATCGCCCAACAATGCGGCAAACAACCCCGCGGCGCTGAACAGGGCGATGACAGTCGGGGTGGCGAAGACCTTCCAGAAATTTGACTGCCGGCGCTTCATGCCACGCTCTCCGCTTTTTCCAGCACCGGTTTCGTGGCCCTGCGGCGCACCACCCACAGGTAAACCCCGCTGCCGAGCACGATGATGGTCAGCACATCGAGGGTCGCCCAGAGTATCTGCATTGGCATGCCGCCGTAGTCACCGAAGTGCAACGGCTGCGACATGCCCATCACGTCCATGTACCACGGGCGCTCGACCACCGCGGTGACTTGCAGGGTGCTGGCATCGATCAGTACCGGCGTCAGCAGGTGCGAGGTCAGGTGCGTGCTGCCCTTCATGAACACCGCGTAATGGTGCTCGCTGGAAAAACGCGTGCCGGGGAAGGCGATGAAGTCCGGTTGCATGCCCGGTGCGACTTCCCTGGCGATGTCCAGCAAACGGGTGGCGGGCGCCAGTTGTGTAAGCGGCGGTGCATCGCGATAGGGCGCGATCATCGCGGTCAGTGTGTCGTTGCGCCATGCGGCAATCAGCAAGTCCGCGCAGGCACTGACGACACCGGTCACGCCGACCACCAGCGCCCACGTCAGCGTCACGACACCGATCAGGTTGTGCAGATCGAGCCAGCGCAGGCGGGTGGATTTGTCCTGCCGCACGGTGGCGAATTTCAAGCGGCGCATGAACGGCAGGTACAGCACGGTGCCGGAGACAATCGCGACGACGAACAGAATCCCCATGAACGCCAGCAGCAACTTGCCCGGCAATCCGGCGAACATGTCCACGTGCAGACGCAGCATCACCATCATGAAGCCGCCGTTGGCCGAGGGCATCTCCAGCGCTTCGCCGGTACGGGCGTCGAGCATGAAGGTGTGGGACGAATTCGGTTCGGTACCCGCGGTGGGTGCCATGATTGCGATGGCGGCGTTGGGTTCGTCCTTTTCATAACCGAAGTACTGCACGACTTCGCCAGGACGATGCTTTTCCGCAGCCTGCACCAATTGCTGCAGGTTCAACTGCGGGGTGTCTGCCGGCATGACTTTCAACTCGGCGGCATCGCCCAGCAAATGGTCGATCTCGTGGTGGAAGATCAACGGCAGGCCGGTCAATGCCAGCATCAGCAGAAACACGGTACAGATCAGGCTGGTCCAGGTGTGGACAGCGGACCAGCGGCGAATTGTTTTACTTTTCATTTCAAAGCCTTCAGAAAAACCAAAGCCGTCCACGAAGGACGGCCTGGTCATTGGGTGCGTCAGGTCAAGCGGTTACCACTTGTAGCCGATGCTGGCCATGACGTTGCGACGGTCGCCGTAATAGCAGTAGAAGCCGTCACAGGTCGAAATGTATTCCTTGTCGAATACGTTGTTGGCATTGACGCTGACACTGACGCCCTTGAGCACATTGTCCAGGCGACCGAGGTCGTAATGGACGGCCGCATCATAGACGGTATAGGAATCGCTATGGCCATCTGATGGATCGCGCACGTAGGCCATGCTGCCGATCGCGATGTTGTCGGTTTCGCCGACATATCGCACACCAAAGCCGATACCGAAGCCATCCAGAACACCTGTGTGCCAGGTGTAGTCAGCCCAGGCAGCGGCCTGGTTTTCCGGGGTCAGTGGCAGCGGACGGTTTTTGTCCAGCGGATCGGTGACTTTGGTCATCTTGCTGTTGGCGTAGGTGTACGAAGCGGTCAGCTTCAGGTTCTCGTTGACGTTCCCGGTCGCTTCCAGCTCGAAGCCACGCACTTTGGCCTCACCCAATGGACGAGACACGCCCAGGGTGTCACTGAGTACGATGTCCTTGCGGGTCAGGTCATAGGCGGCTGCCGTGAACAGCATGTCGGTGCCTGGCGGCTGGTACTTGATACCCACTTCGTATTGCTTGCCGGTTCCAGGGCTGAACGCCTCGCCATTAGCGCCACCGGCTTCCGCCTGGAAGGATTCGGCGTACGAGATGTAAGGGGTGAAGCCAGAATCGAACACATAGCTGATGGCCGCGTTGCCGCTGAAGTTGCTGTCGTTGCGGGTGTCCTTGGCGTCGTTCATGTTGTAGAACGTCGAATCCGTATGCAGCCAGTCCTGACGACCGCCCAGGGTCAGGCGCCAGTTATCGAGGGCCATCTGGTCTTGAGCGTACAGGCCGGTGTCATGGGTCTTCTGGTTGTAATCGTTGTAAGCGGTGTATTTGACGTTGCTGAAGTCCTGACCGTAGATCGGGTGGGTGATGTTACTGGGTGGCGCGTTGCCGTACAGCCATTTGTAGTTGGTGTTGACGCGTTGGTGGTCCAGCCCCAGCAGCACGGTGTGCTTGATGACACCGGTGTCGAAATCAGCCTGGAAATTGTTATCCACCGCGAATTGGCTGAGGTCTTCGTCGACGACGTTGGCACCACGGGCCACGGTGCCGTCATCGCTGACCGAGCCGTAGTAGCCGCCCGAGGTGATGCTCTGGAAGGACAGATCGCTCTTGGTGTAGCGCAGGTTCTGACGGAACTGCCAGACGTCGTTCATCCGATGCTCAAAGGCATAGCCCAACGCGTAATAGGTCTTGTCGTAGAACTCCCATTCCGGATCGCCGAGGTTCTTGTGGTACTTCACTTCACCGGCAGGCGAGGACAGTTTGGTGCCTTGCAACGGAAGGAACTGGCTGGTGGAGCCCGTATCGTCACGGTTGTACTGGCTGAGGAATGTCAGCGTGGTATCGGGATCGATGTTCCAGGTCAGGCTGGGCGCGATGTTGTAGCGCTTGTCGTCGATGTGTTCGATGGAGGTGTTGCTATCGCGAACCACACCGCTGACACGGTACAAAAAACGCCCTTCGTCATCGACCGGGCCGGTGCTGTCAAAGCTGACCTGCTTGCGCTCGTAGCTGCCGACCTGCAGTTGCACTTCGTTGCTGGCCAAGGCATCAGGGCGACGGCTGACCATGTCGATCAAGCCACCAGGCGGCGTCTGGCCGTACTGCGAGGACGCTGGGCCACGCAGCAGGGCGACGCGCTCAAGGTCCCAGGTTTCCATTTTCGGCATGGTGTAAGTGCCCTTTGGCAGCGGCAAACCATCGAGGAACTGGGTAGGCTCAAAGCCACGCACCTTCAGCCATTCGGCGCGGCTATCGCTGCCGTAGCTGCTGGCAATGACGCCGGGCATGTAACGCACGGCGTCATCCAGATTCTGTACGGCACGGTCTTGCATCTGTTCGCGGGTGGCGACCGAGATTGAACGCGGCGCTTCGGCCAGTGCGGTATCGGTCTTGGTCCCGGCAGCGGTGCGCTTGGCCAGATAGCCTTGCACCGGGCCCCAAGCGCTTTCAGCGTCTTCCACGCCGATCACGCTGGTCGCCGGCAGCGCCATCACGCCCTCGGGTACCGCCGCCAGGCTGTAGGTGCCGGCGCTGCTTTGTTCCAGTTGCAGACCGGTGCCACGCAGGGCTTCGCGCAGGGCGCCCGCCGCGTCGAACTGGCCGTTGACCGGGGCCGAGGTCTTGCCCGCCGCCAGCGACGGATTCAACGACAGCGCCAGACCGGCCTGGCTTGCAATCTGATTCAGGGTGCTGGCCAGTGGCGCGGCGGGCAAGTTGTAGGCACGAACGCTGGATGCCTGTTCAGCGGCGATCAGTTGGCTGCTGGCCAAAGGGGTGCAAAAGGCAATGGCAAGCGCCAGCAAACTGGGGCGCAACAAGGTGTCTAGCGAGCGGGACATACAGCGGCTCCTGAAAGGGAATACTTCTCAATTGCCTAAGTGCCGAACGAAAATCAAAAAGTGATAGGGCTGGATGAAAATAATTTAGATTCAGGAAGTGAGTTTGTATCTATCGGCCCTTTTGTGGCGAGGGATGATTCAGTGTTTGGAGTCGGCCTTCGCCACCGTCACCCACCATTGCGTGTGCTGTTCGATTTTCACCGGCAGGGTCGGCAGCAGTGCATTGAGCGCCAGGTCGGTATCGCGCAGCGGGAAACTGCCGGTAATCCGCAGGTCAGCGACTTCCGGTGCAACCCCCAGATACCCTCGTCGGTAGCGGCCGATTTCATGAATCAGGTCTTCCAGGCGTGCGTTGTCCACCACCAGCATGCCGCGGGTCCAGGCGTCGGCGCCGAGGTTGACGGCCAGGATCGGCCCCAGGCCATTGCTGCGGATCAGCACTTGCTGGCCCTCGCGCAGGATCTGTTCTTCAGGACTGGATTGCGGATGAGCCGCCACCGCCGACTGCAACACGCTTAGACGCGTGCCTTCTTCCTCACGCTTGACCAGGAACCGCGTACCCAGTGCGCGCATGCTGCCTTCGCGGGTTTCGACGATGAAGGGCCGGGGGTCGCCATGACCGGTTTCGATAAGGATTTCGCCTTCCTGAAGGACGATCAGGCGCTGCTTCTCATCGAAACGTACGTCCACGGCGCTGTGGGTATTGAGGTTGATCACGGTGCCGTCGGCCAGGCGAAGGGTGCGCTGTTCGCCGGTCGCGGTGCGCTGGTCGGCCAGCCAATAATCGACCGGCAGATACCGTTCGCCAGCGAACAACGCCAGGCCGATCACCGCGACGACACTGGCCAATCCGTTACCGAGTTTGCGCACGCGCCGACGAATGCCTTCGCGCGATTGCAGCAGGGCGGTACGGGCCGGGCCGCTGGCAACGCTGAAGCGCTGGTCGAGCATGCCCAACTGGCACCAGGCGCGGGCGTGTTCTTCGTGGGCGGCGTGCCATTGGGTGAACGCTTCGCGCTCCGCCGGGTTGCCGGAGTCCAGGGACAACTGCCAGGCAATCGCGGCGTCCAGTACTTGCGTCGACACCGGTTTGGAACTGACCGGGCTCATGTCGGCTCACCGTACAGCGCGATGTAGCACTGGCGAATGCCTTGGGCCAGGTACTGACGAACCCGCGGCACCGACACGCCCAAACGCTCGGCAATTTCCGCATGGCCCAGGCCATCGAGACGGTTGTAGAGAAACGCCGCCCGCGCCTTGCTGGAGAGCTTGCCGAGCAGGCGGTCGATGTTTTTCAGGTCTTCGAGGATCATCTGCTGTTCTTCCACCGACGGCTGTTCGGCTTCGGGGATCAGCATCAGTTCGGTGAGGTAGGCCTGTTCCAGCGCGGCGCGCCGGAAATAATCGAACAGCAGCCCCTTGGCGATGGCCACCAGGAACGCGCGCGGTTCGCGGGGCACCTTCAGTTCCTCACGACCCAACAAACGCACGAAAGTGTCCTGGCTCAGGTCTTCGGCCCGTTGCGGGCAAGCGACGTTGCGCCGAAGCCAGGCCAGTAGCCAACTGCGATGGTCGCGATACAACGCACCGACGAGCTCACTTTGAGGGCTAGGGACTGACGACACGCAGCATCACCGATTGGGAAGTGTTAACTAACGAGAATTGTTCGCGATTGTGTCAGAGGCGGGGGCGGGAAGCAATTGGCACTGGTCGGCTGATTGGCGCGGCTTATTAGGAGTGCACCAACCTGTGGCGAGGGGGCTTGCCCCCGTTGGGTTGCGAAGCGACCCTCTCCGTTTCTCCTGCCAGTTTGCAGCTACTGGTTTGACGACTGCTTCGCAGTCGAGCGGGGGCAAGCCCCCTCGCCACAGTTAATGCTAATGCGAACTGAGTCTAAAAGGACGGCGCCTGCTGCCGCCGTTTCCATTGGCTCAAGCGCTGTTGCAGGTTCAACGGGCTATGAATCTGCTGCTGCCGCGCCCGGCTGAACAGGATCAGCGCCAGTTCCGCAGTGGCCAGCGCATCGGCACTGGCGTGGTGGCGCTCGAAAACTTCCAGCTTGAACCAGTCGATCCAGTCGTCCAGCCCGGCCTCGCGAATGTGTGCCTGAGGGCACAGCAGCGGGGCCATATCCGCCACATCCAGAAACGGGTGCTGCAACTTGTAGCCCAGATGATCTTTCAATGCGCGCCCGAGCATGTGTTGATCGAACGGCGCATGAAAGGCCAGCACGGGGCTGTCACCGATGTACTCCATCAGATCGAGCAACGCCTCGGCCGGATCGCTTCCCGCCGCAATGGCACTGGGGCCGAGTCCATGGATCAGCACGCTGGGGCCGAGTTTGACTTCAGCGCATTGCAAGGTGCGCTCGAACTGCTGACTGAAATCAATCGCGCCGTCCTCGATCACCACCGCACCGATGGACAGCACCCGATCCTTGTTCATGTTGAGCCCGGTGGTTTCCAGGTCGAGCACGACCCAGCGTTGCTCACGCAGGCTGCATTCGCCAAGGGCAGTAGCATCGGGCAAGCGATCAAGCCGTTGCTGCACCTCGGCGGGCAGGGTTGGGCTGGTTGGGCGCAGCCATGCAAACAGGCTCATAGCTGATACCGCAGGCTCAGGCTGCTTTGCAGGCGTTGGGCCTGACGCAGGGACTCACGCAGGATGCGTCGGTCCAGATGATTGAGGCTGTCAGGATCGACCCGATTGGAGTAGGGAAAATTCTCCCGGGTCTGTAGTTGATGTTGCTGCATGCGCGTTTGCTGAATGAAGTGATAAGCCTCTTCGTACGCCGCGCCATCCAGCGGGTCGATTACCTCGTTGGCGATCAACTGACGAAAACGCTCCAGCGTGTTGTTCGCTTCGATGCCATGGGCGAGAGCCAGTACCCGGGCGCCGTCGACAAAAGGGGCCAGGCCCTGGGTCTTCAGGTCCAGCGTGGCTTTCTCGCCATTTTTGCGCGCCAGCACAAAATCACGGAAACGCCCTACAGGCGGGCGATTGCGCAGCGCATTCTCGGCCATCATCCGCTGGAACAAACGGTTGTCGCCGACCTGATCGAGAATGCCCCGCCGCAACTGTTCGCAACTCTGTTCGCTGCCCCAGACCACGCGCAAATCGAAATAGATGCTGGAGCCCAGCAGATTCTCCGGCGTCGCCTCGCGGATAAACGCCGAAAAGCGTCGCGCCCATTCCGCACGGGACAGGCACAGCTCGGGGTTGCCGGCCATGATGTTGCCCTTGCACAGGGTGAAACCGCACAGCGCCAGGCTCTGGTTGATCTGCTGGGCGATGGGCAGCAACTTGCCGCGAATCTCTGCCGCATGGGCCGCGTCCCGGGCTTCGAACAGAATGCCGTTGTCCTGGTCGGTGTGCAGCGTCTGTTCGCGGCGGCCTTCGCTGCCAAAACACAGCCAACTGAACGGCACGCCGGGGTCGCCTTTCTCGGCGAGGGTCAGTTCGATCACCCGGCACACGGTGTGATCGTTGAGCAAAGTGATGATGTGCGTGATCTGGGTCGAAGACGCACCGTGCGCCAGCATGCGCTCGACCAGTTGACCGATTTCGCCACGCATCGCCACCAGGTTTTCCACCCGGGGCGCATTGCGGATGGTCCGCGCCAGGTGCACGAGATCGACCCGTTGCAGGGAAAACAGATCGCGCTCCGACACCACGCCGCACAGGCGCTGATCCTTGACCAGGCAGACGTGGGCGATGTGGCGCTCGGTCATGGCAATCGCGGCATCGAAGGCGCTGTGATCCGGCGACAGGTAAAAGGGCGCGGGGGTCATGAACCGCTCGATGGCTTCGTTGAAGTCACTGCTGCCATTGGCCACGGCCTGGCGCAGGTCGCGCAGGGTGAAAATCCCCAGGGGCGCTTTGTGTTCGTCGACGGCCACGATGCTGCCGACCTGCTGTTCATGCATCAGCGTCACGGCCTCGCGCAGCGGCGTGAGCGGGCTGCAAGTCACTGGATGACGCATGGCCAGCTCGCCCAATCGGGTGTTGAGCGAATACTGGGTGCCGAGGGTTTCCACGGCTTTTTGCTGGACCTGCTGATTGACCTGGTCCAGCAAACTGCTAACGCAACGCAGGGCAAAGTTGCGAAAGGTGTCCGAGAGTGAAAACAGGCGGATGAACGCGGGTTTGTTCAGTTGCAGGCAAAACGTGTCTTCGCCGGCCAGGTGCTCGGTGCGAGTCGCCCGTTCACCGAGCAACGCCGCTAGAGGGAAGCACTCGCCGGTGGTGATTTCGAACACCGTTTCAGTGCCACCCTTGGCCGTGTGCGGACGTTCGCCCACCACCCGGCCTTGCTTGACGATATAGAAGTGTTCAACCGGACCGTCGGCGGGCTTGATGATGCTCTCGCCGGGGGCATAGAAACGCAGCTGACATTGCTCCACCAGAAACGCCAGGTGGGCCTGTTCCATCTGATTGAAAGGCGGGAAGCGCTGAAGAAATTGCAACGTACCCTGGATGTTCTGCAACACCGCGGTTTTCCCTGCCTGTGTGAAGGCGTCCGCTTTACTCATAACCATTACCGCAGTCGTTGTTTGAATTGTTGTGGTCGGATGTCTCAGACATGGTCGACCCCTGCGGCCGGAGTGCCCATTGGACGTAAGTCTAGGTAGGCAATCATTGTGGTGGAATGTCGGAAGAACCTTACACAACTGTACGAAAAACCTCTCTGTCCCCCTATTGGAAAAATATCCGACGAAGCGCACATTTAAGGCCTGCTTAGCGATGTCTGACCACTGTGCTAGGGAATTGATCTGAACATGTAGAGAACGCCATGTCCGACCACGATATTTTGAGTGACGCCGAGCGGGAAGCATTGAGTGCCGTCATGCTGGAACCTGACCTGCCGCTGCAACGGGTGCTGATCGTCGATGACGATAAAGATGCCCGGGAGTTACTGTCGGAGATTCTGGCACTGGACGGTATTCGCTGTGTGACGGCGGCCAGTGGTGAGGCTGCACTCAGGATCCTGGTGGCCGAAACGGAGATCAAAAAACCCACCATTGGTTTGCTGATCACTGACCTGCGAATGGGCCACGTCGATGGACTTGACCTGATCCGTCAGGTCCGCGAGTCGGTACGGGCAGCGTTGCCGATCATCATCGTCTCGGGCGATGCCGATGTGGAGGACGCGATCGCCGCGATGCACTTGAGCGTGGTGGACTTCCTGCTCAAGCCGGTTGATTCGGGCGAGTTGCTTGGGTTGGTCAAGCGTGAACTGGGGATGAAGCCTTAGCTCAAACCTGCCGGCCTCGCACATTCCCTGTAGGAGCCGGCTTGCCGGCGATGGACTCAAGTGCGCCGCGTTTATCCGGTTCAAAAACGCGTTATCGTTAACGACCATCGCTGGCAAGCCAGCTCCTACAGGTATGCGTTATCTGTCTTTCCCGGGGGCTTGCGTGAACCAAAAAAAAGCCCTGATCTTTCGATCAGGGCTTTTTCATGTCCGGCGCAATCGCTTGGTTACAGGCCGTTGGCAGCCTTGAACTCGCGACGACGACGGTGCAGGACCGGCTCGGTGTAACCGTTCGGCTGCTTGGTGCCTTCAACCACCAGTTCGACCGCCGCCTGGAAGGCGATGTTGCTGTCGAAGTTGGGGGCCAGCGGACGGTACAGCGCATCACCGGCGTTCTGACGGTCAACCACCGGCGCCATGCGCTTGAGGCTTTCCATCACTTGCGCTTCGGTGACGATGCCGTGACGCAGCCAGTTGGCGATGTGCTGGCTGGAAATACGCAGCGTCGCACGATCTTCCATCAGGCCGACGTCGTTGATGTCCGGCACTTTCGAACAGCCGACGCCCTGGTCGATCCAGCGCACCACATAACCGAGAATGCCCTGGCTGTTGTTGTCCAGTTCGTTCTGGATCTGCTCGGCGGTCCACTGCGGGTTCACTGCCAGCGGGATGGTCAGGATGTCGTCCACCGAGGCGTGAGCACGCTTGGCCAGTTCGGCTTGACGGGCGAACACGTCAACCTTGTGGTAGTGCAGCGCGTGCAGGGCAGCGGCGGTTGGCGACGGGACCCAGGCGGTGTTGGCGCCGGCCATCGGGTGGGCGATTTTCTGTTCGAGCATCGCGGCCATCAGGTCCGGCATGGCCCACATGCCTTTACCGATTTGTGCGCGACCTTGCAGGCCGGTGCTCAAGCCGATATCGACGTTGGAGTTCTCGTAGGCGCCGATCCATTTTTCCGCCTTCATGTCCGCCTTGCGAACCATCGGGCCGGCTTCCATGGAGGTGTGGATTTCGTCGCCCGTGCGGTCGAGGAAACCGGTGTTGATGAACACCACGCGCTCGCTCGCCGCCTTGATGCAGGCCTTGAGGTTGATCGTGGTACGACGCTCCTCGTCCATGATCCCGACTTTGAGGGTGTTGCGCGGCAAGCCCAGCACGTCTTCGATGCGCCCGAACAGCTCGTTGGTGAACGCCGCTTCTTCAGGACCGTGCATCTTCGGCTTCACAATGTAGATGGAGCCGGTGCGGGTGTTTTTGCGCGAGGTGTTGCCGTTCAGGTTGTGCATCGATGCCAGGCACGTGACCAGGCCATCGAGAATACCTTCAGGCACTTCGTTGCCGTCTTTGTCGAGGATCGCGTCGATGGTCATCAGGTGACCGACGTTGCGCACGAACAACAGCGAGCGGCCATGCAGGCTCAGTTCGCTGCCATCGACGCCGGTGTAGGTGCGATCGGCGTTCATGGTGCGGGTAAAGATCTGACCGCCCTTGGCGACTTCTTCCGACAGGTCGCCCTTCATCAGGCCGAGCCAGTTGCGGTAGATCACCACTTTGTCATCGGCATCGACGGCGGCGACGGAGTCTTCGCAGTCCATGATGGTGGTCAGCGCGGCTTCCATCAGGATGTCTTTGACGCCGGCCGCGTCGGTCTGGCCGACCGGGGTGCTGGCGTCGACCTGGATTTCGAAGTGCAGGCCGTTGTTTTTCAGCAGGATCGCGGTCGGTGCCGCAGCATCGCCCTGGAAACCGATCAACTGAGCGTCGTTGCGCAGGCCGGTGTTGCTGCCACCCTTAAGGGCGACCACCAGTTTGCCGTCGATGATTTTGTAAGCGGTGGAATCGACGTGGGAACCGGCTGCCAATGGCGCCGCTTCGTCGAGGAAGGCGCGGGCGAAGGCGATAACCTTGTCGCCGCGAACCTTGTTGTAGCCTTTGCCTTTTACCGCGCCGTCAGCTTCGCTGATAGCGTCGGTGCCGTAGAGCGCGTCATACAGCGAACCCCAGCGGGCGTTCGAGGCATTGAGGGCAAAACGGGCATTCATTACCGGCACCACGAGTTGCGGGCCGGCCATGCGGGCGATTTCGTCATCGACGTTTTGCGTCGTTGCCTGGAAATCGGCCGCTTCTGGCAGCAGATAACCGATGTCTTGCAGGAAGGCTTTATAGGCCACGGCGTCATGCGCCTGACCGGCACGGGATTGGTGCCAGCCATCGATACGAGCCTGGAAATCATCGCGTTTGGCGAGTAGGGCTTTGTTCTTCGGCGCAAGGTCATGAATGACCTTGTCGGCACCGGCCCAGAACTGATCGGCGGTGAGGCCGGTTCCGGGAATGGCTTCGTTGTTCACGAAGTCGAACAGGACTTTGGCGACCTGCAGGCCACCGACTTGAACGTGTTCAGTCATTGCTTGCCTCACTCTGCTCAGCTATTTCGCTTTTCAGCTCTTCAATTTAACAATGAAGCCTTGGGCCATTTAAACCACAAACCCGTCTACCAGTACATGCCATTTAGGGGCGGCTGGGTTGGGACCAATCAACGGCTTGGGGCCTTGCTGACAGGGCTTTCAGGGTCGCGAACGTGCCTGCGGCAGACATCGATCCAACGTTATGTAGTGCGCGCTGCGGCATACTACATGATGAATTGCGGTTGTGAAAATTAGACTATTTACGTCGTTCTGCGACCCCATGACGCATTGCAGTCATCGCGGGGTGCGTGATGTTCTCAAAAAACCAATGGATTGTTCCAGTTAAATATCAAAAGTTGTACACGATTTGTTTTCCGCAGCAGATCGGCGGTGGACTGGATCGCTGGCAAGCCAGCTCCTACAGGGCCTTTTGCAATCCTTGTAGGAGCTGGCTTGCCAGCGATGGCGTCAGCCCATTCAGCACAGGAACAACCCTTGCCTATACTTGGTTTTCTATAACAAAAGTCATGACCAGAGGGCTGCGCCATGGACCACCTCGTACTCACCGTAATCGCACCGGACAAGCCAGGGCAGGTCGAGCGCATTGCCCAATGCATTGCCGAGCACGGCGGCAATTGGCTGGAAAGTCGCATGTCGCGCATGGCCGGGCAGTTCGCCGGGATTCTTCGGATCGGCGTGCCGGCCGAGGCCTACGATGAATTGGTCGATGCCCTGCAAGGTTTGTCGACCTTGGGCATTCGCGTGCTGATCGCCGAAAGCGGCATCGAACAATCGTGCACCTGGAAACCGATCGCCATGGAACTGGTGGGCAATGATCGTCCGGGAATCGTGCGCGACATCACGCGGTTGCTGAGCGAGCAGGGGGTCAACCTGGAACAGCTGACAACGGAAGTGCGTCCGGCGCCAATGAGCAGCGAGCCGCTGTTTCACGCTGAAGCGATCCTTGCCGTACCGCTGACGCTGTCGCTGGACGTGCTGCAGTCGCGCCTGGAAACCCTGGCCGACGACCTGATGGTCGAACTGGTACTGCGCAGCGAGCCTTGATCAGGTTATCCAAGTTAATCGTGCACCTGCCTGTGGATAACCTGTAGAGACAGCCCGCCAGCCCACGCTGGCCGGGCTTCTTCAGGGCCTGATCAAAAAACCAGCAGTTTCAGCGACTTGCGCACAATCGGCGGGGATCACGCTGTGGATAACCTTGGGAAGGATCGATGCAGGCCACGGGGGACGAGGCCTGCAGAGGTTTGTATGTTTTTTGATCAGCTGCGGCGGCGCAAACTGACCCACGCATCGATGCTGTATACCGCCAGACCGGCCCAGATAAAGATGAACGCGACCAGCGTGCTGGACGACAGCTGTTCGCCAAACAGCAGCACCGCTTGCAGCAGTACCAACGTCGGCGCCAGGTACTGGAGAAATCCCAGTGTGGTGTAGGGCAAATGCCGGGCAGCGGCGTTGAAACAGACCAGCGGCACCAGCGTGACCGGTCCTGCGGCGACCAGCCACCAGGCTTCAGACGTGGTCCAGAATTCGGCCTGTGCACTGCTGGCGGTTGGATTGAACAGCAACCAGGCCACGGCAATCGGTACTAGCATCCAGGTTTCCACCACCAGCCCCGGCAACGCCTTGACCGGCGCCTGCTTGCGAATCAACCCGTAGAAACCGAAGGTCAGTGCCAGCACCAGCGACACCCAAGGCAGACTGCCGACCTGCCACACCTGTTGCGCCACGCCGACCGCCGCCAGACCCACCGCAACCCACTGCATGCGCCGCAGCCGTTCACCGAGGATCAGCATGCCGAGCAACACGTTCACCAGCGGATTGATGTAGTAGCCGAGGCTGGCTTCCAGCATGCGGCCGTTGTTCACCGACCACACGTAAGTCAGCCAGTTGGCCGCGATCAGGGTGCCGCTGAGGGCCAGGATCGCCAGCCGGCGCGGATTCTCGCGCAGTTCACGCCACCAGCCGGGATGCTTCCAGACCATCAGCAACAGGGCACCGAACAGCGCCGACCACAACACGCGGTGAATGATGATCTCCACGGCGGGCACACTGGCGATGGCTTTGAAGTAGAGCGGGAAAAGTCCCCAGATGATGTAGGCACTGAGGCCCAGAATGTACCCGCGACGCGGGTTGGCGGCTTGCATGCAGAATCCTTGCTTAGGCAGCTAACAAAGAAACCGATTGTATAGATGTGTCACGACTTTTGTAGGAGTCGGCTTGCTGGCGATTCGTACGACGCGGTGTATCAGGTAAACCGCGTCTTGGTTCATCGCCAGCAAGCCGGCTCCTACAAGGGTTAGAACAGCTTCAGTGGCTCTTCGCTGAGCGCAGCACACTGCTCGCGCAACGCCAACACCTGATCGCCCCAATACCGCTCGGTGCCGAACCACGGAAAGCTGTGCGGAAACGCCGGGTCATCCCAGCGCCGGGCCAGCCAGGCGCTGTAATGCATCAGGCGCAAGGCGCGCAATGGTTCGATCAAAGCCAGTTCGCGCGGATTAAAGTCGTGGAACTCGTTATAGCCGTCCATCAACTCCGACAGCTGCCCCATGCATTCGTGGCGATCGCCGGCCAGCATCATCCAGATGTCCTGGACCGCCGGGCCCATGCGGCAGTCGTCGAGATCGACGATGTGGAACATTTCGTCGCGGCACATCATGTTGCCGGGGTGGCAGTCGCCGTGCATGCGGATGTTCTGATGCGGCGTGTTGCTGTAGGCATCTTCCACACGCTTGAGCAGATCACGGGCCACCGATTCGTAGGCCGGCAATAGGCTGCGGGGGACGAAATTGCCTTCGAGCAATGTCGTGAGTGAATCGTGGCCGAAGTTTTTCACGGCCAAGGCTTCACGGTGATCGAACGGTTTGGTCGAGCCGACGGCATGCAAGCGACCGAGCAACTGGCCCAGGCGATACAGTTGATCGAGGTTGCCCGGCTCCGGCGCACGACCGCCACGACGCGGAAACAGGGTGAAACGGAAGCCGTTGTGTTCGTGCAGGGTTTCACCGTTGTGGATCATCGGCGCGACCACCGGAACATCGCACTCGGCGAGTTCGGCGGTGAACTGGTGTTCTTCCAGAATGGCTTCGTTGGTCCAGCGCTGAGGTCGGTAAAATTTGGCGATCAGCGGCTCGGCGTCTTCGATGCCGACTTGATAGACGCGGTTCTCGTAGCTGTTGAGCGCCAGAATGCGCGCGTCGCTGAGGAAGCCAATGCTTTCGACGGCATCGAGCACGAGGTCTGGCGTAAGGGTTTCAAACGGGTGGGCCATGCTGACTCCTGCGCGCAGCAGGCTGCTGCGTCCGGCCAGGCATGGTAGCGCAGACGGGCGCTCTTTAGGGGCAGGGTTGCGAGATGTGTTGTTTGGGCTGACGCTATCGCGAGCAAGCCAGCTCCTACAGGTTATGCACATGCCCTGTAGGAGCTGGCTTGCCAGCGATGAGGGGCTGTCAGGCGCCGACGATCCCGCCATCTTCGCGGGAAATGGCCATCACCGAAGACCGTGGCTTGCCATTGGGCAGATGCTCGGGGAAGGTCGAACCGCCGTTCTCGCCCGGATGCTGAATCCCGACAAACAGGGTTTTCTGGTCCGGCGAAAAACTGATTCCCGTCACTTCACAGCCCACCGGCCCGACCATGAAACGGCGAATCTCGCCGGTCACCGGGTCAGCACAGAGCATCTGATTATTGCCCATGCCGGCAAAGTCACCGGCGTTGCTCGAATCGCCATCGGTGAGAATCCACAAGCGTCCCGCCTTGTCGAAACCCAGACCATCCGGGCTGTTGAACATGTTCTGCGGCGTGATATTCGAAGAGCCAGCCTTCGGCGTGCCGGCGTGGATCCCCGGATTGCCTGCAACGACAAACAGATCCCAGGCAAAACTCTTCGAGCCGTGATCGTCGCGGTCGGTGCGCCAGCGCAGGATCTGCCCGTAGACGTTCTTCTCGCGCGGGTTCGGCCCGCCCGCCGGCTGGCCGTCTTCGCCGCGTTTGGCGTTGTTGGTCAGCGTGCAGTAAACCTGGCCGTCGTTGGGACTGACGACGATCCACTCCGGACGGTCCATGCGCGTGGCCTTGACCACGCTGGCAGCCAGCCGCGCATGGATCAACACTTCAGCCTGATCGGCAAACCCGCTGCTGGCGTCGATGCCGTTTTTGCCGTGGGTCAGTTCGATCCATTCGCCCTGGCCTTTCGGGTGATCGGTGTTGCCGTCGCCCGCATCGAAACGCGCGACATACAGCGTGCCGTGATCGAGCAGGTCGTGGTTGGCCTTGGGGTTCTTGTGATTGATCTTGTCGCGGCTGACGAATTTGTAGATGAACTCGCCGCGCTCATCGTCGCCCATGTACACCACGGCATGGCCCTCCGCAGTTTCGGCGAGGGCAGCATTTTCATGCTTGAAGCGGCCGAGGGCGGTGCGTTTGACCGGGGTCGACTTTGGATCGAACGGATCGATTTCCACGACCCAGCCATGGCGGTTCAATTCGTTGGGATTCTTCGCCATGTCGAAGCGCTCGTCGTGCGGGTGCCAGTTGATCTCTTTACTGGTGGCCACCACGCCGTAGCGTTTCTGCGCCGCGTCGAATTTTTGCTCGGCGTTGCTGCTGCCGAAGCAGTCGGTGAAGTTTTCTTCGCACGTCAGATAAGTGCCCCACGGCGTCTTGCCGTTGGCGCAGTTCTGGAAGGTGCCGAGGACGTGCTTGCCCTGAGGGTCGGCGCTGGTTTTCAGCAGGGCGTGACCGGCGGCCGGACCGCTCACGGTAATAGGCGCGTTACCGTGAATGCGGCGGTTGTAGTGCGAGCCCTGGACGAACTGCCACTGGCCGTTCTTGCGCTGCACTTCGATCACCGACACACCTTCGCAGGCCAGAGCCTTGCGCACGTCTTCCGCCGATTGCGGCATGCCGCCGTGGGGGTAGAGGTAGCGGTAGTTGGTGTATTCGTTGTTGATCGCCATCAGCGCCCGGTCTTTCTCACCCGGAAACTCGAACAGGCTCATGCCGTCGTTGTTGTCCCCGAACTGGAGTTCCTGCTGCTCGGCGCTGCCGTTGCCGCTCGGGTCGAACGCCGGTCCGTTTTTGTGCAGGGGTTGGCCCCAACTGATCAACACTGAAGACTTGTAGCCTGGCGGCAGGGTAATTGCGTCGCTGGTCGCAGCGGCAATGCTGTCGAAACCCAGCAATTGGCTGTTGCCGGCGCTGACACTGGCGGCCATCACGCTGCGGCTCAGCAGGTTGCCACCCAAAAACATGGCAGCACCACAAAGGGCGCCCGCGCTGATAAAGCCGCGACGGCTGAGGCCGACCATTTTTTCGAGGTCGGTGGATTGGTTTTCTTCTAATAGGCTCACATCAGGCTCCAAGCGGTTTTGCAGACACCTTAAAGAAGCGTGATGAAGGTTTTGTTGCAGATTGCTTAAAGCGGAGTACCCAGCAGTACATTGGACGGAGAAAACTCGATGCGCACGGATTTGCCGATTGCCAACCCCAACGTTTGTAGATGTGCGGGTTCGGCCAGGGCGCACAGCGTCAAACCGTTGGGCAGGGTGATGCGCACTTCGCTGGGGCCGTCGTCGGCGTCGAGAATCTTCTCGATGATGCCGGTCAGGCAATTGTTCCCGGGCGTTGCCTGGGAATCGACATCCAGCACGTCCAGCCAGCCAGCCTTGATCAAGGCCACGACTTCGGTGCCGATTTGCAGTTCCAGGCGTTGGGTGCTGTCGTGGGTGATTTGCGCCTCGATGATCACGTCTTTGCACACTTCGAGACGGATCAAGTCGTTGCGTCCTTGAGACCGGATCGCTGCAACCTTGCCGTGCAATTGGTTGCGAGCACTGGTTCGCAGCATCAAACGCCCGAGCAGATCAAGATCGCCTGCCTCTTCCGTGGCTTCCAGCACCTGAGCCTGCAGCGCTTGCAGCTTTTGATACAGGCGCAACACGCGCTCGCCCTCGCTGGACAGCCTGGCACCGCCACCGCCCTTGCCGCCGACAACCCGTTCTACCAGCGGTGTTTGCGCCAGGTTGTTCAGCTCATCGATGGCGTCCCAGGCGGCCTTGTAGCTGAGCCCCGCGCTTTTCGCGGCGCGGGTGATCGAGCCCTGTTCGGCGACGTGCTGCAACAGCGCGATGCGCTGCGGTCGGCGGACAATGTGCTGGGACAACAAGGTAGGCAGGGACATGGCAAGTCGCTTTGGGTTCTGACGATGGCGCAGACGTTGGCGGCTTGGCGTGCTGGCGTCAAGTCAGGACGTCTCGCCAGGTTTTGGCGTTCGGGCCAGGCAGTAAACGTCCACACGGGCGGCTCCGGCTTCCATCAGCAGACGGGCCAGGGCCTGGGCCGTGGCACCAGTGGTCAATACATCATCGACCAGGGCCAGATGTTGTCCCTTCACGACGGCATCGGGCGCCATCGCGAACGCATTGCGCAGGTTTTTCCGGCGCGCGTCGGCGTTCAGTGCCTGTTGCGCGTCGGTATCCTGAGTGCGCAATAACAACCGTTCGTCGACGGGAATGTCGAGGCTGGTTCCAAGCCAGCGAGCCAGCATCGCCGCCTGATTGAAGCCCCTTTTACGCAGGCGTCGGTTGGCCAAAGGAACGGGTATCAGCGCGTCGGGGCGATCCAGGTCGTCGGTGAAGCGATGTTGCAGCGATTGACTGACAAGTTCGGCGAGCAGGCGTCCAAATGGCCACTTGGCGTTGTGTTTGAAGCGCGTAATCAGGCTGTCGATCGGAAAGCTGTAGGTCCACGGTGCAATGACCCGTTCAAAGGCCGGAGGCCGCTGCAGACATTGGCCGCAGGTCAGGCCCGCAGCGGGCAAAGGCAGGGCGCAGGTCAGGCAATGATCGCCGAGCCAGGGCAGTTCGGTTTCGCAGGCCATGCAGATGGGTGTGATGTCTTCGGCGGGCTCGTTGCAAAGCAAGCACCGCTGTTTGTTTTTTAACCAGATGTAAACCGGTCCTGAGTATCGTGGTTGACAGCGCATCGCTCTTCCTTAAATATGCCGAACATCCGTGTTGCGCCTGTGGGTATTCCATTCCCCAGCCGCTGCCCAGCATAAATGAAGGAAACGCCCATGAGCGCCAGCACCACTGCAACCCTGCGTCATGACTGGTCTTTGGCCGAAGTCAAAGCACTCTTCGTACAGCCATTCAACGACCTGTTGTTCCAGGCGCAGACGGTGCACCGCGCGCATTTCGACGCCAACCGCGTCCAGGTATCGACCCTGTTGTCGATCAAAACGGGCGCCTGCCCGGAAGATTGCAAATATTGTCCGCAGTCCGGTCACTACAACACCGGCCTGGAAAAAGAAAAACTGATGGAAGTGCAGAAGGTCCTCGAAGAGGCCGCTCGCGCCAAGGCCATCGGTTCGACCCGTTTCTGCATGGGCGCGGCGTGGAAGCATCCGTCGGCCAAAGACATGCCTTACGTATTGAAGATGGTCGAAGGCGTGAAAGCGCTGGGTCTGGAAACCTGCATGACCCTCGGTCGCCTGGATCAGGACCAGACCGAGGCGCTGGCCAAGGCCGGCCTCGACTACTACAACCACAACCTCGACACCTCGCCTGAGTTCTACGGCAGCATCATCACCACCCGCACCTACAGCGAGCGCCTGCAAACCCTGGCCTATGTGCGTGAGTCAGGGATGAAGATCTGTTCCGGCGGTATTCTGGGCATGGGCGAATCCCTCGACGACCGCGCCAACCTGCTGATCCAGCTGGCCAACCTGCCGGAGCATCCGGAGTCGGTGCCGATCAACATGCTGGTGAAGGTTGCCGGTACACCGTTGGAAAATGCCGACGACGTCGATCCGTTCGACTTTATCCGCATGCTCGCGGTCGCTCGCATCCTGATGCCGCAATCCCACGTGCGCCTGTCCGCCGGCCGCGAAGCCATGAACGAACAGATGCAGGCCCTGGCGTTCTTCGCCGGCGCCAACTCGATTTTCTACGGCGAGAAACTGCTGACCACCGCCAACCCGCAGGCCGACAAGGACATGCAACTGTTCTCGCGTCTGGGCATCTTGCCGGAAGCTCGCGAAGAGCACGCCGATGAAGTTCACCAGGCTGCCATCGAGCAAGCACTGGTGGAGCAGAAGAGCAGCGAGCAGTTCTATAACGCGGCGGTTTGAAGCCTTCCATCGACTCCTCTGATTGGAGTGCGAAACCCTTGTAGGAGCTGGCTTGCCAGCGATAGCGGTCTGTCAGCTGATGGGTATGTCGAATCTGACGCCCTCATCGCTGGCAAGCCAGCTCCTACAGGTTCGGTGTCTACCTTGATTGTTTGTCCGAGGCCTGCATGTCTTTCGATCTCGCCGCACGCCTTGCTGCCCGTCGTGCCGAAAACCTCTACCGCCAACGCCCGTTGCTCGAAAGCCCCCAGGGGCCGCAAGTAGTGGTCGATGGCCAGCCGTTGCTGGCGTTCTGTAACAACGACTACCTGGGCCTGGCCAATCACCCGCAAGTGATCGAAGCCTGGCGAGAAGGCGCGTCGAAATGGGGCGTCGGTGGCGGGGCGTCGCATCTGGTCATCGGTCACAGTGGCCCGCATCACGCGTTGGAAGAAGCCTTGGCGGACCTCACCGGTCGCCCGCGGGCCTTGTTGTTCACCACCGGCTACATGGCCAACCTCGGTGCAGTCACCGCATTGGTCGGGCAGGGCGATACGGTGCTGGAAGACCGGCTCAACCATGCGTCGCTGCTCGATGCGGGCCTGTTGTCCGGGGCGCGGTTCAATCGTTACTTGCACAACGACGCCGTGAGCCTGGCCAAGCGCCTCGAGAAAGCCACCGGCAATACGCTGGTGGTCACCGACGGCGTGTTCAGCATGGACGGCGACATCGCCGACTTGCCGGCGCTGGCGCGGGAAGCCAAGGTCAAAGGCGCGTGGCTGATGGTCGATGACGCCCACGGTTTCGGGCCCTTGGGTGCGAACGGCGGCGGCATCGTCGAACATTTCGGTTTGAGCCAGGAAGACGTGCCGGTACTGGTCGGCACTCTCGGCAAAGCGTTCGGCACGGCCGGGGCTTTTGTCGCGGGCAGTGAAGAGTTGATCGAGAGCCTGATCCAGTTCGCCCGCCCGTACATCTACACCACCAGCCAACCGCCAGCCCTGGCCTGCGCCACGCTGAAAAGCCTGGAACTGCTGCGCAGCGAGCACTGGCGCCGCGAGCATTTGCAGACGTTGATCCGCCAGTTCCGCCACGGCGCCGAGCAAATCGGCCTGGAACTCATGGACAGTTTCACGCCCATTCAACCGATCATGATCGGTGACGCCGGGCGTGCGGTGCGTCTGTCGCAGATGTTGCGCGAGCGCGGACTGATGGTGACCGCGATCCGTCCGCCAACCGTGCCCGCCGGCAGCGCCCGACTGCGCGTGACCCTGACCGCCGCCCATACCGAGGCGCAGGTACAGCTATTGTTAGAAGGATTGGCCGATTGTTTTCAACAACTGGGACCGGAGCCGAACCATGCGTGATCGTCTGATTCTGCTGCCAGGTTGGGGTCTTGGTGTTTCGCCGCTCGAACCTTTGGCGGCGGCGTTGCAGGGGCTGGATGAACACCTGCGGGTCGAGATCGAACCGTTGCCGGAGCTGGCGTCGAGTGATCTCGAAGAATGGCTCGACGATCTCGATTCGACGCTGCCGCAGGACGCCTGGCTGGGTGGCTGGTCCTTGGGTGGCATGCTCGCTTCGGAATTGGCGGCGCGTCGCGGTGATCGTTGCTGCGGATTGCTGACGCTGGCGAGTAATCCTTCTTTTGTCGCCCATGAACAGTGGCCGAGCGCGATGCCAGGTGAAACCTTCGACGCGTTCCTGGCCGGCTGTGCTGCTGATTCACGCATGACCTTGAAACGTTTTTCGCTGCTTTGCGCCCAAGGCGCCGAAGACCCACGCGGGTTGTCGCGGTTGTTGGTCGGTGGTGCGCCGCATACGGCTGGCCCCGTGTTGATGAGCGGCCTGGGGTTGCTTGCTCAACTGGACACCCGCCAAGCCTTGCAGGCGTTCCGTGGCCCGCAACTGCACTTGTTCGCCGGCCTCGACGCACTGGTTCCGGCCGAAGCCACCGCAGAGTTGCTGGCATTGCTGCCGGATGTCGAAATCGGTCTGATTGAACAGGCCAGCCACGCGTTTCTTCTGGAAGACCCCCACGGTGTGGCGGGGGCGATCCAGGCTTTTTTGCATGAGTCCGGCGATGACTGATTTGTCTCTTCCCAACGCACCCGGCGGTCTGCCTGACAAGCGCCAGGTGGCGGCTTCGTTTTCCCGTGCGGCGTCGAGCTATGACAGCGTGGCCGAACTGCAACGTGACGTGGGCAGCCAATTGCTGAGCCGCCTGCCGGCAGATTTTATGCCGCAACGCTGGCTGGACCTGGGCTGTGGCACCGGGCATTTCAGCCGTGCGCTGGGTGAACGTTTTGCCGGTACTCACGGTGTGGCGCTGGACATCGCCGAGGGCATGCTCAACCACGCCCGGCCCTTGGGTGGCGCCACGCACTTCATCGCCGGTGATGCCGAGCGCTTGCCATTGCAGGACTCGACCTGCGATCTGATCTTCTCCAGCCTGGCGGTGCAGTGGTGTGCAGACTTCGGTTCGGTACTCAGCGAAGCCCATCGGGTACTGAAACCGGGCGGATTTTTCGCGTTTGCTAGTCTATGCGTAGGGACGTTGATTGAGCTGCGTGACAGTTGGCGTGAGGTCGACGGTATGGTGCACGTCAATCGCTTCCGTGAGTTCGGTGTTTATCAACAGCTGTGTGCGGACAGCGGTTTGCAGGTGGTCAGCCTGCAAACCCGTCCACATGTGTTGCACTACCCGGATGTGCGCAGCCTGACCCATGAGCTCAAGGCCTTGGGCGCACACAACCTTAATCCCGGTCGGCCGGGCGGCTTGACTGGCCGGGCGCGGATTCTGGGTTTGATCGAGGCTTATGAGCAGTTTCGTCAGGCCGAAGGTTTGCCGGCGACTTATCAAGTGGTGTACGCCGTTCTGGAGAAACCCTTATGAGCGCAGCCTATTTCATCGCTGGCACAGACACGGATGTCGGCAAAACCACCGTCGCGGCGGGGTTGCTGCACGCTGCGCGGTCGGCGGGTTTGAGCACGGCGGCGGGCAAGCCAGTTGCCTCCGGTTGCGCCGTCACGGCCAAGGGTTTGCGCAACGCGGATGCATTGGCACTGTTGGCGGAATGTTCGTTGCCGTTGACGTATGCACAGGTCAATCCGGTGGCGTTCGAACCAGCGATTGCCCCGCATCTTGCGGCGCGTGAAGCAGGTGTGGCGCTGACGGTGCAGTCGTTGTTGACACCGATGCGGCAGATCCTGGAGATGCAGGCCGACTTCACGTTGATTGAAGGTGCCGGAGGCTGGCGCGTGCCGTTGGCGGATCAGGATAATCTTTCTGATTTGGCGAAAGCCTTGGGCCTGCCGGTGATTCTGGTCGTCGGCGTGCGCTTGGGCTGCATCAGTCATGCCTTGCTGACGGCTGAGGCCATTGCTCGTGATGGTTTGCAACTGGCGGGATGGGTGGCGAATATCATTGATCCGAAAACTTCACGACTTGAAGAAAACCTGGCAACCCTCGCCGAACGCCTGCCAGCGCCATGCCTGGGGCGGGTACCGAAACTCAAGTCAGTGACGGCGGAAGCCGTGGCAGAACATCTTCAACTGGATTTGCTCGACTAGTTTTGCCTATGGCAAGGCACTATGCCATTAGTGTTTTTGACGGGCCTTTTTTTCACAGGTCTGCTTCAATGCCCACTGTTGATCCTTTGCAAGGACGAGTTCTCCCATGGAAATCTCAGGAAACACCGCTTTTTATGCCGGTCTGAGCACCATTCAGACAGGGCAGAATCGCGTCGATCAGGCTGCCGGGCAGATCGCCAACACCACCCTTGAGCGTTCGGTCACCAGCCAGTCTTCCGAGGCGCAGGTTGATCGCCTGCGTTCGGTTGATCGCAGTCAGCAATCGGACCTCGCCAGTAATGTCGTCGAAATGTCCCAAGGAAAGTTTCAGGTCGAACTGGGCGCTAAAATCGCCAAGGCGTCCGATGAAGTGCTGGGAACGTTGATCGACACCTTTGCTTGATGCCTCTCTGAGTCCGCCCCCTCAACGCCGCGCCTGTTCGCGGCGTTTTTCTGCGTAAGTCCTTCTTCCTCAACTAATCTTTTTTAATCGACGGATCGCTTTTCAGCGCTGTCGCGTCGTTGCGTGGCTGTGTGTTTTGAGGGTCGATGACGAACGGCAAAAGATCGATGCTTGACAAGAATTCGGCGTAAACGTATGTTTCAAACAACTGTTTGATCGCTACAACAAATCAACGCGGTCGTTCATTCCCGGTTACATCAGCAGAGGTTTATCGCTATGCCTGACTACAAGGCCCCCTTGCGTGATATTCGCTTCGTTCGTGACGAGCTGCTCGGCTACGAAGCGCACTATCAGAGCCTTCCGGCGTGTGCAGACGCAACACCGGACATGGTTGACGCCATTCTCGAAGAAGGCGCCAAGTTTTGTGAGCAGGTACTGGCTCCGCTGAACCGTGTGGGCGACCTTGAAGGCTGCACCTGGAGCGAGTCCGGCGTTAAAACCCCGACTGGCTTCAAAGAAGCGTACAAGCAATTCGTAGAAGGCGGCTGGCCAAGCCTGGCTCACGATGTTGAGCACGGCGGCCAAGGCCTGCCGGAGTCCCTGGGTCTGGCGATCAGCGAAATGGTCGGCGAGTCGAACTGGTCGTGGGGCATGTACCCAGGCCTGTCGCACGGCGCGATGAACACCATCTCCGAGCACGGCACCCCTGAGCAGCAAGAGGCCTACCTGACCAAGCTGGTTTCCGGCGAGTGGACCGGCACCATGTGCCTGACCGAGCCGCACTGCGGCACCGACCTGGGCATGCTGCGCACCAAGGCTGAACCTCAGGCCGACGGTTCCTACAAAGTCTCCGGCACCAAGATCTTCATCTCGGCCGGTGAACACGACATGGCCGACAACATCGTCCACATCGTGCTGGCCCGCCTGCCGGATGCACCGGCTGGCACCAAAGGCATTTCGCTGTTCATCGTGCCGAAGTTCATGCCGAACGCCGATGGTTCGGTTGGCGCACGTAACGCTGTGTCTTGCGGTTCCCTGGAACACAAGATGGGCATCCACGGCAACGCCACTTGCGTGATGAACTTTGATGGCGCGACCGGTTTCCTGATCGGTCCGGCGAACAAAGGCCTGAACTGCATGTTCACCTTCATGAACACCGCACGTCTGGGTACCGCGCTGCAAGGTCTGGCCCACGCCGAAATCGGTTTCCAGGGCGGCTTGAAGTACGCTCGCGACCGTCTGCAAATGCGTTCGCTGACTGGCCCGAAAGCGCCGGACAAAGCCGCTGACCCAATCATCGTGCACCCTGACGTACGCCGCATGCTGTTGACCATGAAGGCATTCGCCGAAGGCAACCGTGCGATGGTTTACTTCACTGCCAAGCAAGTCGACATCGTCAAGTACGGCGTGGACGAAGAAGAGAAGAAGAAAGCCGACGCGCTGCTGGCGTTCATGACGCCAATCGCCAAAGCCTTCATGACCGAAGTCGGTTTCGAGTCGGCCAACCACGGCGTGCAGATCTACGGCGGCCACGGCTTCATCGCCGAGTGGGGCATGGAGCAGAACGTTCGCGACAGCCGCATTTCGATGCTGTACGAAGGCACCACCGGTATCCAGGCACTCGACCTGCTGGGCCGTAAAGTGCTGATGACTCAAGGCGAGGCTCTGAAAAGCTTCACCAAGATCGTCCACAAGTTCTGCCAGACCAACGAAGGCAACGAAGCGGTTCAAGAGTTCGTCGCACCGCTGGCTGCACTGAACAAAGAGTGGGGCGAGCTGACCATGAAGGTCGGTATGGCTGCCATGAAAGATCGCGAAGAAGTCGGCGCGGCCTCCGTGGACTACCTGATGTACTCCGGTTACGCCTGCCTGGCCTACTTCTGGGCTGACATGGCACGCCTGGCTGCCGAGAAACTGGCTGCCGGCACCGCGGACGAAGCGTTCTACACGGCCAAGCTGCAGACCGCGCGCTTCTACTTCCAGCGCATCCTGCCGCGTACCCGTTCTCACGTCGTAACCATGCTGTCGGGCGCCAACAACCTGATGGACATGAAAGAAGAGCACTTCGACCTGGGCTACTAAGGCCTGGTGAAGCACTCCAAAAAGCCGCTGTTCCTTAGGGATCAGCGGCTTTTTTGCTTTAAAGATGGTCGGTGAAATTGAAGCGGGCGACACCCTTTTAAAAAATACCTCAGTAATTCACTCAGCAACTCGGGGTTTCTGCCGTTACAGTGGTGGGCACAATGCCATCTCCTGAATAGACGGGTCGGAGCTCTACCCTTGCTGCGTTCTTCCGCTGTACGTTTCAGTCATTTCCTACCGTCATTACTGCTGCTGTTGGCGGGGCTCGCGGCTGCATACGTCAAGGATCTCAACGTTTTCTTCACGTCGCTGTTCAACGTCCTGCCGACTCTGGTTTTACTGCTCGGCGGTGCTTATTGCGCGGTTTACCGACGCCAGCGTGAGCTGTTTCTGATGGTCACGGTGTACATCGCCTACTTCCTGCTCGACACCCAGACCGACTATTACCGCGACAACGGCAAGGTGCGCGATGACGCCGCCGTGGTCTTTCATTTGTGTTGTCTGCTGCTGCCGTTGCTGTTTGGCATTTTCGCCGCGTGGCAGGAGCGCACGCATCTGTTCCAGGACATGGTGGCGCGTTTTGCCGTGTTGCTGGCGGTGGGCAGCGTGGCTTTGGCGCTTGAGCAAAGTTATCCCCATGCGTTGCTGATCTGGCTCTCGGAGATTCGCTGGCCCGCATTGCACGGTGCCTGGATGAGCTTGATCCAGTTGTCTTATCCGGTGTTCATCGCCGCATTTTTATTGCTGGCTTATCAGTACTGGCGCAACCCACGCCCCCTGCATGCCGCGCAATTGGTGGGCCTGCTCGGGTTGTTCTGGATGCTGCCGAAAACCTTCATCCTGCCGTTCACCCTGAACATCATGTGCAGCCAGGTGATGTTGATGATCGCCGCCGCCGTCGCCCACGAAGCCTATCAAATGGCCTTCCGCGACGAGCTGACCGGGTTGCCGGGCCGTCGCGCGCTGAACGAGCGCATGCAGCGGTTGGGTCGCAACTACGTGGTGGCCATGAGCGACGTCGACCACTTCAAGAAATTCAACGACACCCACGGTCACGACGTCGGTGACCAGGTGCTGCGGTTGGTGGCCAGCAAGTTGTCGAAAATCGGCGGCGGCGGTAAGGCATATCGTTACGGCGGTGAGGAATTTGCCCTGGTGTTTGCAGGCAAGACCCTCGAAGAGTGCATGCCGCATCTTGAAGTCATCCGCGAGTCCATCGCCACTTACAACATTCAACTGCGCAATCCGGACAGGCCACAGGACGACCATCAGGGTCGGCAACGTCGTGCCGGTGCCGGCGCTTCGAGCGTGTCGGTAACGGTCAGCATCGGCGTCGCCGAACGCATCGAGCAGCGCACCCCGGAAGAAGTGCTCAAGTCCGCTGACCAGGCGCTCTACAGCGCCAAGGGTGCGGGGCGAAACTGCGTGATGGCGTTCGGTCAGAACCGCCGTGGCGCCGTGCGTATGGAAGCCGCTACGGTTGAGTGATGATGGCGCATTCAGCGTCTGGACTGTGATTGTGAGGCTGGGTCGACGGCAGTAGGTTGGAGCAATCTGCTGACGGAGAATGACCATGCCCGACTACAAAGCTCCCTTGCGCGATATGCGCTTTTTGATCGATCACGTCTTCGATTTCCACGGCAACTACGCCGCGCTGGGGGCGACCGACGCCAGCCCGGACATGGTCAATGCGATCCTCGAAGAAGGGGCGAAATTCTGCGAGAACGTCCTCTCGCCGCTCAACCGCAGTGGTGATGAAGAAGGCTGCCATTTCGACAACGGCGTGGTCACGACGCCCGCAGGGTTCAAGCAGGCTTTTGCACAATATGTTGAGGGCGGCTGGCATGGGCTGGCGGCGGATCCGGTCTACGGCGGCCAGGGTTTGCCAAGCTCGCTGGGGCTGGTCATCAGCGAAATGGTCGGTTCCAGCAACACCTCTTGGGGCATGTACCCGGGCCTGACCCACGGCGCCATGTCGGCCATTCACGCCCATGGCACCGAAGCGCAAAAAGACACTTACCTGAGCAAGCTCACCGCGGGCCAATGGACCGGCACCATGTGCCTGACCGAAGCCCATTGCGGTACCGACCTGGGCATCATCAAGACCCGCGCCGTACCTTCTGCCGATGGCAGTTATGCGATCACCGGCAGCAAAATTTTCATCTCTGCCGGCGAGCACGACATGAGCGACAACATCATTCATCTGGTGCTGACAAAGTTGCCGGATGCGCCAGCCGGGACCAAGGGCATTTCGCTGTTTATCGTGCCCAAGTTCTTGCCCGATGCAGCGGGTGAAGCGGGCGAGCGCAATGGTGTGTCTTGCGGTTCGATCGAACACAAAATGGGCATCAAGGCCTCGGCTACCTGCGTGCTGAATTTCGACGGTGCCAAGGGCTTCCTGATCGGCGAGGCGAACAAGGGCCTGAACTGCATGTTCACCATGATGAACCACGCACGCCTGGGCACCGGCATGCAGGGGTTGTGTCTGGGCGAAGCGAGTTTCCAGGGAGCGATCAAGTACGCCAACGACCGCTTGCAGATGCGTTCGCTGACCGGCGCGAAAGCCCCGGAAAAAGTCGCAGACCCGATCATCGTGCATCCCGATGTGCGACGGATGTTGCTGACCATGAAGGCCTTCAACGAGGGCAATCGGGCGCTGACGTATTTCACTGCACAATTGCTCGACGTGGCGCACTTGAGCCCGGATGCAGCCGCGCGCCAGGACGCAGAAGACCTGTTGGCCTTCCTCACGCCGATCTGCAAAGCCTTCATGACCGACACGGGCCTGGAAGTCACCAACCACGGCATGCAGGTGTTTGGCGGCCACGGGTTCATTCGCGAATGGGGCATGGAACAGTTGGTTCGCGACTGCCGGATCGCGCCGATCTACGAAGGCACCAACGGCATTCAGGCGCTGGATCTGCTCGGTCGTAAAGTCCTTGGCAGCCAAGGCAAACTGTTGCGGGGCTTTACCAAA
Source organism: Pseudomonas sp. C32 (assembly GCF_030417915.1). Lineage (NCBI taxonomy): Bacteria > Pseudomonadati > Pseudomonadota > Gammaproteobacteria > Pseudomonadales > Pseudomonadaceae > Pseudomonas > Pseudomonas sp. C32. Next base: position 64,133 of record NZ_JAUHUK010000016.1, read on the forward strand.
ATCGTCCATAAATTCTGTGAGGCAAATGCCGAGCACCCACAACTGGCCCGTTATGTCGCACAGCTCAAAGGGTTGAACCAGCAATGGGGCGAGTTGACCGCTCAGGTCGGTATGGCCGCGATGAAAAACCCCGACGAAGTCGGTGCCGCGTCGGTGGATTACCTGATGTACAGCGGTTACATCATCCTCGGCTATCTATGGTTACGGATGGCGTTGGTCGCTCAGGCGCAGCTCGATAGCTGCACCGGCGATGCCGATTTCTGCCGGGGCAAACTCGCCACCAGCGAGTTCTACTTCAAGCGCTTGTTGCCGCGAACCGCCGCTCATCGGGCAGCCATCGAGGCGGGCAGCGATTGCCTGATGCAACTGCCAGCGGAGTTGTTCGCGCTTTAATTAGTTTTCAATCCTTAGACGATCGCAGCCTTCGGCAACTCCTACCTTGATTGGCGTAGGAGCTCGGGGAGGCTGCGATCTTTTGCGTGACTAAAAATAACAAAAACGTCACAGGCTGACCCTATGTGTCGCAAAAGTTGTTGGGGTACACTCCGACCCAACGAAAATCATCTTCCTACGAATCACCTGTATAGATCTTGCGAGGTTTGCCATGGCTGACTACAAAGCGCCCCTGCGCGATATGCGCTTCGTCCTCAATGAAGTTTTCGAGGTCGCCAAACTTTGGGCCGAACTGCCTGCGCTGGCCGAGACCATCGATGCAGAAACCGTCGAGGCGATCCTGGAAGAAGCGGGCAAGGTCACCAGCAAAAGCATTGCGCCGTTGAGCCGTGCGGCTGACGAAGAAGGTTGCCATTGGGCGGACGGTGCCGTCACCACGCCGGCAGGTTTCCCACAGGCTTATCAGACTTACGCTGAAGGCGGCTGGGTCGGTGTGGGGGGTGATCCGGCTTACGGCGGCATGGGCATGCCCAAAGCCGTTTCGGCCCAGGTCGAAGAAATGGTCAACTCCGCGAGCCTGTCGTTCGGTCTGTACCCGATGCTGACGGCCGGCGCTTGCCTGTCGATCAATGCTCACGCCAGCGAAGAACTGAAAGCCGCGTACCTGCCGAACATGTACGCCGGCGTCTGGGCTGGCTCGATGTGCCTGACCGAGCCGCATGCCGGTACCGATCTGGGGATCATCCGCACCAAGGCTGAGCCTCAGGCCGACGGTTCCTACAAGGTCAGCGGCACCAAGATCTTCATCACCGGTGGTGAACACGACCTGACCGAAAACATCATTCACCTGGTGCTGGCCAAACTGCCGGACGCACCGGCGGGTCCGAAAGGCATTTCGCTGTTTCTGGTGCCGAAGTTCATGGTCAATGCCGATGGCAGCCTGGGCGCACGCAACCCGGCCAACTGCGGTTCGATTGAACACAAGATGGGCATCCAGGCCTCCGCGACCTGCGTGATGAACTTCGATGAAGCCGTGGGTTACCTGGTCGGCGAGCCAAACAAAGGCCTGGCGGCGATGTTCACCATGATGAACTACGAGCGTCTGGGCGTCGGTATCCAGGGCCTTGCCACTGGCGAGCGCTCGTACCAGAACGCTGTTGAATACGCCCGTGATCGCCTGCAAAGCCGTTCGCCAACCGGCGCGCAGAACAAGGACAAAGTGGCTGACCCGATCATCGTCCACCCGGACGTGCGTCGTATGCTGCTGACCATGAAAGCCTCGAACGAAGGCGGTCGTGCGTTTTCCACTTACGTGGCCATGCAACTGGACACCGCCAAGTTCAGCGAAGACGCGACCACCCGCAAACGCGCCGAAGATCTGGTGGCTTTGCTGACCCCGGTGGCCAAAGCGTTCCTGACCGACCTCGGCCTGGAAACCACCGTGCACGGCCAACAGGTTTTCGGCGGTCATGGTTACATTCGTGAGTGGGGCCAGGAGCAACTGGTTCGTGATGTGCGCATCACCCAAATCTACGAAGGCACCAACGGTATTCAGGCGCTGGACCTGGTCGGGCGCAAAATCGTGGGTAGCGGCGGCGCGTTCTATAACCTGTTCGCTGACGAGATTCGCCATTTCACGGCCACTGCCAGCGCCGATCTGGTTGAGTTCACCAAGCCATTGAACGACGCGGTGACCACCCTCGACGAATTGACCGCCTGGTTGCTGGACCGTGCAAAAGCCAACCCGAACGAAATCGGCGCGGCGTCGGTCGAGTATCTGCAAGCGTTTGGCTACGTTGCTTACGCTTACATGTGGGCGCTGATGGCCAAAGCCGCGTTCGGCAAGGAAGCGCAGGATGATTTCTACGCGAGCAAACTGGGCACGGCGCGGTTTTACTTCGCCCGTCTGCTGCCGCGGATTCACTCGCTGAGCGCTTCGGTCAAGTCGGGGAGCGAGTCACTGTTCCTGCTGGACGCCAAACAGTTCTGACGATGTAACGTCATGTAAGCATTCGCTTACATGGCGTGCTGCTGTTCTCCCATAGAAGCAAATTGGATCCACAGCTAATCTACTTCTCATGGACGTAGCGCAGGAAGCGCAAAAGCAACAACACGGACACGTAGGATTCCGCCAGGACGGTGGAGCGAAATGGATGTCAGGGAAACAGTCTGCAAAGCCCCGCTTCGGCGGGGTTTTCTTTTGCCTGCAGAAATGTGCTCAGTCCAATCCGTCCATGACTTGCGGGCTGTTCAAGCGCTCGTGCGGGCCGTTTATCACTTCTTCCAGCAACGTGCGCAACAAGCTCAACGAAGCCTGTTGGCGTTGCACATCCCGACACACCAATCCGACTTTCAATGGCACGCGTGGCTCGCTCAGGGGTTTCCAGAGCAGTTCTTGATTGCCATGGGTCTTTTGCGAACGTCCTGGCAGCACCGTCGCCAATCGCGTGTGCGGCAGGCTGTCGAGTATCCCGACCATGTTGTTCAATTCGGCTTGTACCTGTGGGCGTCGTCCCAGGCTCGCCAATTGCGCCTGCCAGATCTGGCGTATCTGGAACTCTTCCCCGAGCAGCAACATGGGCAATTCGGCGGCCTGGCTCATGGAGACCTTCTTGAATTCGCGCAGCGGATGGTCGGCGGGGATGACAAGGGTCAGTTCATCTTCGTACAGCATCACGCCATGCAGGCCCGGCTGACGCGGCGGCAGGTAACTGATGCCGATGTCCAGCGAGCCATTGAGCAGGCGGCGTTCAATCTCCAGGCCGGTCAGCTCATAGATCTGAACTACAAGGTGTGGCTGCGCCTTGCGCACTCGTTCAAGCATCTGCGGCACAAGACTGGTGTGGACCGTCTGCAATACGCCAATCGCCAAGGTGCGCAGCGCTTGTCCCTTGAAGTTACCCAGCGCTTCACGCGCCCGTTGCAGGCCATCGAGCAAAGGCTGCGCGTGGTTGTACAGCGTGTGGGCGGCGAGGGTTGGCAACAGGCGTTTGCTGCTGCGCTCGAACAGGCTCACGTCGAGGTTCTGTTCGAGGTGACGGATCTGTTGGGACAGCGCCGGTTGTGAGATTGAAAGCCGCTCGGCGGCCCGGCCCACATGACCCTCTTCGTAGACCGCGACGAAATAACGCAGTTGTTTGAAATCCATAAGTAACACTTATCAAAAATGCTCGGAAATCGAAATGGCTCAACGCCTTGTCTGAGCCTAGTCTAACTGTATTCACAGGGCTTACAGGGCCAGAAAGCGAAATGGATACGGTGTGTTTCGATGGTATTTGCATAGGTAAGGCAAAAAACCTCCAGCGAGGTTTTCTCAGATGAATCTGTTCAAACTGCGTCGGCACATCCCCAGCCTTGATGATCTGGCGATGCACGCGCCCCTGCCATCCAAACGCGAACGGCCGCCGCAGGTTTTTGTCCGGGGCCAGGGTTCATGGTTATGGGACAGCGATGACCGCGCTTACCTGGATTTTTCCCAAGGGTGCGGCGCCAACACGCTCGGACATAGCCCATCGGTACTGGTCAATGCTATCGCCGCTCAAGCGCAATCGTTGATCAATCCCGGTTTCGATCTGCATAACCGCGGCATGCGCAATCTCACCGAACGACTGTGTGTCAGCACCGGCAGTGATCACGCCTGCTTGTTTAATTCAGGCAGCGAAGCCGGCGAGGCGGCGATCGAACTGGCGCGTAAATGGGGTCAAACACATCGCGGTGGTGCTTCGAGAATTATCGTGGCCAGCAATGATTGTCGTGGATTTGGTCTGGCGACGACTGCGGCGTCGGTCAGCCATGTCCCGTTCAATGACCTTCCTGCATTGCACGCGGCGGTGGATGAGCGAACCGTGGCAATTATGCTCGAACCGTTCCAGAGCGATGCTGGCGTCATTCCCGCCGCCGCGTATTACCTCAAAGGCGTCGAGCGGCTCTGTCGAGAGCTCGGCATTCTGTTGATCCTCGACGAAGTGCAATCCGGTGTCGGTCGCTGCGGCACTTTGCTTGCCGAACAGTCCTACGGCGTCAAGGCAGATATCGTCGTGCTCGGCGAAGGATTGGGCGGTGGCGTGCCATTGGCTGCGTTGCTGGCGCGGGAAAAAGTGTGCTGTTTCGAAACGGGCGAGATGACCGCCACTCATCATCATGGCAATGCATTGATGGCGTCAGTGGGCCTAACGGTGCTTGACGCCGTGCAAGACAAAGGCTTGCTCAAACACGTCGCAGAAACCGGTCAACACTTGCGCGAAGGATTAGGTCGTTTGTCCCACCGCTACGGCCATGGCGAACTGCGCGGTCAGGGGCTGCTCTGGGGGCTGACACTGTCTGACGACTCGGCTGATGCCGTAGTCAAGGCCGCACTGTATGAAGGCCTGCTACTCAATGCCCCGCAACCCGACTGCTTGCGCTTTACCCCCGCGCTAAATGTGAGCAACGCCAATATCGACGAAATGCTCCTGCGCCTGGCCCGCGCCTTCTCCCGCGTACGCACCGCGCAATTGCAGTGCCGCAAAGGGATTGCCGTCTGATCAGACCTGCCCTACACAAATTCCAGAACCGTCTCGCGGTATAACGCACGCCCCACGCCTGATTCTTTTGGCGTGGGGCGTTTTTTTGTGGCCGGGTTTTGCCAAAAGCATTTCGGCGCTTGTGCGAAGGGCAGATCACTGGTTTTTTAGAGGGAATCGGCAAGGAGTGCCGGTGCCAACGTAACCGTTTGGTTGCTGCGTTGGCTTTGATATCTATACCACTGAGTGGTATGTTTTGTGGAAGGGATGCCAATGTCACCCAGGTTGTTCAAGACAAAGCGTTTTGCAACGCAAGCCGCGAAGGCGTGGATTGGTGATGATGAGCTTCGGGAAGCGTTCACCGAAATGCTCAATGGTCAGGCTGACAATTTAGGCGGCGGAGTCTGGAAGAAGCGTTTGAATGCCAACCGCCATCGCTCGATTGTCCTGGCTAAGGGAAGTGGATACTGGATTTATCAGTTCCTGTATGCGAAGAAAGATCAGAGCAATATTAGTCAGGCCGAACTGATCGGATTTCGAAAAATGGCAAAAACCTACGAGGGTCTGACAGAAGTGCAAGTGGAGTACTTGCTCAATACCAAGGAGTTTGTGGAGATACCTAATGAGTAAGAAATTTAAGAGTGAAGCATTTGAATCAATCCACGAATCCGCCAGTGCCTTGTACGCCATCGGCGCAATCAGCAAGGCAACCATGCGTGAGTTCGATGAGTCTTGCCTTGCAACGGTACCGGATGCGATCCCGGCGCAGGAGATCAAGGCATTGCGCGAGCGCAACAATGTCAGTCAGCCGGTGTTTGCACGCTACTTGAACACCAGCGCTTCGACCGTCAAGCAATGGGAGGCTGGGGATAAGCACCCCAGTGGCATGGCGTTGAAGTTGCTGAGCATCGTGCAGAAACACGGTCTGGAGATACTGGCCTGAGCAATCGTGCTGAACCCTGACAAGCGGCACAGGTCGATTAGCTGTAGGGTGTGAACGAACCCACCCCCAATCAGGAGCTGCCCCATGGACTTCATTCGCATCATCATCGCCATTCTGTTACCGCCGCTGGGCGTGTTTCTGCAAGTAGGATTTGGCGGGGCGTTCTGGCTGAATATTCTGCTGACGCTGTGCGGCTACATTCCGGGGATCGTGCATGCGGTGTACATCATCGCCAAGCGTTGAGTCGAGTATCGGCAGGTAGATTGCCTTCGCGAGCAGGTCGTATCGCCGCACCGTCACTCCCACATTCGACCGAGTTCTCCCAAAGGAACGCGATTAATTGTGGGAGCGAGCCTGCTCGCGATTGAGGCGCCAGCGTTTCGGCAATGAGCGTGGGCTTCAGTCCACTGAATCCATCACCCGCCGATAAAACAACCACTCCTGCTCCAGCGCATGGGCCTGATTGCCGGCCTTGCGGAAGCCATGGCGTTCGTCGGCATAGTAGTGCGCTTCAACCAGAACGCCGTTGTCCTGCAGGGCCTCGACCATGTCGCGGGTCTGCTGTGGCACAACCACGGCATCCAGTTCCCCTTGAAAGAAAATCACCGGTACGCGGATGTTGCCCGCGTGCAGTAACGGCGTTCGTGCGGCATAGCGCTCGGCGTCCTGTTCTGGATCACCGATCAGCCAATCCAGGTAGTCGCCCTCGAATTTGTGGGTCGCCCGGCCCAGCGCGACCGGATCGCTGACCCCATAAAGGCTCGCCCCGGCCCGGAAAACGTTGTGGAAAGCCAAAGCACACAGCGTGGTGTACCCGCCTGCACTGCCACCCCGGATGAATGCCTTGTTACCGTCGATCAATTCGCGTTTGGCGAGATGGCTGACCACAGCACAAGCATCTTCGACATCGACCGCCCCCCAACTCAAATGCAGTGCCTGGCGGTAAGCCCGGCCATAGCCGCTGCTGCCGCGATAGTTGAGATCGGCCACGGCGAAGCCGCGTTGCGCCCAGTACTGAATGCGCGGGTCGAGCATCGGATAGCACGCCGACGTCGGGCCGCCGTGGATGAACACCACCAATGGCGGTTTCGCCTGGCCAGCCATCGCCGGATAGAAGAAACCGTGTGCCTCACCGGAACCGCTTGGATAACGCAGTGTTTGTGGCTGGCTGATCTGCTCGGCGGGCAGCGGCGCAACGCCGCCGGCCAGTACCTTTACTTGCCGGGACTGGCGATCGATTGCGATCACGGCGGTTGAACTGAGCGGCGAAGCGGCAATGCAGTAGATGAATTGTTCATCCAGCGCGAGATGGCGGAAGCGGCTGTAGTCCCCGGTGAAGTCTTCGCACGTGGCACCGCGAAGACCCAGTCGGCCGAAACCCTCTTCGGTCCAACTCGCCAGATAGCTGTCTTCGCCCAGCAGCAACCAAGTACATCCACCGAGTTGCCAAGGCGCGGGGCCATGGTCGGCGGCGGCACTTGGCAGAGGGCTCAGGCCATTTTCAGAGGCCACCCACGGTTGCCAGTAACCGCCACGATCGGTCAGGCAAAACAAACGGCCGGAGTGATCAAATCTCGGTTGCTGCAGGGACTCCTGAAGGGTGTCTCCGGCCACGCATCGGGCCGGGCCAAAGCCACCGTCGTTCTGGCGTTCGGAAATCATCAAACGGGTCGCGGTCCAGGGTTGATCGGGGCGACTCCATTCGATCCAGGCCAGACGACGCGCGTCTGGACTGAGGGTCGGGGCGGCGTAGAAGTCAGCGCCTTCGGCCAACAAATGCCGCGTGCCGTCGACCAGATCAATGGCCACCAAACGGTGCTCATTACGGTTTTCCTCAACCGCCAGCACCTGGCCGTCGGCGAACTGCAGATCACCGTAGCGACATACGCCAGACGTAAGCACTTCGGGCGTTTCGCCCTGTATCGACTGACGATACAACTGCTGGTCAGCCTCGTTGACGCAAACGATCCCATCGTCCGTCAGACAAAACGCACCACCGCCATATTCGTACACCCGGCTACGCACGCTGAACCCTGGCGGCGTCAGACATTTCGCCACGCCGTTACGCCAATGCCAGATCCGGCACGCAGCGTCTGCGGGGCGATACTCGTTCCAGAACAGGCCCTGTGGGCCGACCTGCAGTTCGGCAAAATCGATGCCGGCGGCGACAGCTTTGGCAGCGCTGATAGGCTCAGCTTTTGGCGATGAGGCGTGAGTTTCGTTCATTGCGAAAGGCCAGTTGTTCGATGGTCTGGGCGGCGTGCTCGGCTTCTTCGCGGGCCTTGAGGATCACGCCGTGATGTTCGGATTTGCTGCATACCGGGTCGGCGTTGCTCGCATCACCAGTGAGCATGAAGGCCTGACAACGGCAGCCGCCGAAGTCTTTTTCTTTCTCGTCGCAGGAGCGGCAAGGCTCGGGCATCCAGTCGTAACCACGGAAGCGGTTGAAGCCGAACGAGTCATACCAGATGTGCTGCATGCTGTGGTCGCGCACGTTGGGAAACTGCACCGGCATCTGTCGGGCACCGTGACAGGGCAGTGCGGTTCCGTCCGGTGTGACGGTCAGGAAAATACTGCCCCAGCCGTTCATGCAGGCTTTCGGGCGTTCTTCATAGTAGTCCGGCGTGACGAAAATCAACTTGCACGGATGCCCTTCGGCTTCGAGCTTGGCGCGGTATTCGTTGGTGATGCGCTCGGCCCGCACCAGTTGTTCTTTGGTCGGCAATAGCCCGACGCGATTGAGCTGCGCCCAACCGTAAAACTGGCAAGTGGCGAGTTCGACGAAGTCCGCTTCAAGGGCGATGCACAGCTCGATGATGCGGTCGATCTTGTCGATGTTGTGCCGATGGGTGACGAAGTTCAGCACCATCGGGTAGCCGTGGGCTTTTACCGCCCGGGCCATTTCCAGTTTCTGCGCGAAGGCTTTTTTTGAGCCGGCCAGGAGGTTGTTCACCTGCTCGTCGCTGGCCTGGAAACTGATCTGGATGTGATCGAGCCCGGCTTTTTTGAAGTCGCTGATTTTCTGTTCGGTCAGGCCGATGCCGGAGGTGATCAGGTTGGTGTAGAAACCCAGCTTTCGGGCTTCAGCGATTAGCTCGGCGAGGTCTTGGCGCACCAGCGGCTCGCCACCGGAAAAACCCAGTTGCGCGGCGCCCATCTCCCGCGCTTCGCGGAATACCTTGATCCACTGTTCGGTGCTGAGCTCCTTGCCTTGCTCGGCGAAATCCAGCGGATTGGAGCAGTACGGGCATTGCAGCGGGCAGCGATAGGTCAGCTCGGCGAGCAACCACAGCGGCAGGCCGATTTCCGGTTTGGGCGGTACTTGCACCGATGAATCAGGCAAGTTCGATCCAGTGCTGCGCACGGGCAACCTCCATGAACTGCTCGATGTCCTCACCGAGTTCGGGCACGCCGGGGAACTGCTGGTCGAGTTCGGCGATGATCGCTGCGACGTCGCGTTCGCCATCGATCAAACCGCCAATCAATGCGGCGCTGTCATTGAGTTTAATCATGCCTTCCGGGTACAGCAGCACATGGCCTTTTTGCGCCGGTTCGTACTGGAAGCGGTAGCCGGGGCGCCAGGTCGGGGTCTTGCTGCGATCGAAACTCATAAGGTGATTCCTTTGTGCCAGACCCGTTCCTCGGTCACGCTGTGATACGGCGGGCGTTTCAGTTCGTAGGCCATGCTCATCGCGTCGAGCATGCTCCAAAGAATGTCCAGTTTGAACTGGAGAATTTCCAGCATGCGCTCCTGGCCTTCGCGGGTTTTGTAGTGCTCAAGCGTGATCGCCAGACCGTGCTCGACATCGCGCCGCGCCTGGCCCAGGCGGGTGCGGAAATACTCGTAGCCGGCCGGGTCTATCCACGGGTAATGCTGCGGCCAGCTGTCCAGGCGCGACTGATGAATCTGCGGTGCGAACAGTTCCGTCAGCGAGCTGCTGGCGGCTTCCTGCCAACGGGCCCGACGGGCGAAATTGACGTAAGCGTCGACGGCGAAGCGTACGCCGGGCAGTACCAGTTCCTGGGAGCGCAATTGGTCCGGGTCGAGACCAACGGCTTGACCCAATCGCAACCACGCTTCGATGCCGCCGTCTTCACCGGGGGCTCCGTCATGGTCGAGCAGGCGCTGAATCCACTCGCGACGAATCTCGCGGTCCGGGCAGTTGGCCAGGATTGCCGCGTCCTTCAGGGGGATGTTCACCTGATAGTAAAAACGGTTGGCGACCCAGCCCTGGATCTGCTCACGGCTCGCCCGGCCTTCGTACATCGCCACGTGATACGGGTGATGGATGTGGTAGTAGGCGCCCTTGGCGCGCAGGGCCGCTTCGAATTCGGCGGGGGACATTGGGGTGTCAGTCATTGCGGTTCTCCGGGTAGGACCGGTGGATTCTTCATCGTCTGAGCTGGCCTCATCGCCGGCAAGCCAGTTGCTACATTCCCCTGTAGGAGCTGGCTTGCCAGCGATAGGGCCATCCGCTACAGCACAATACTCATGCCGTCATAAGCCACTTCGACCTGACGCCGATCCAGCTCCGCACGCTCCGGTGAATCCTCATCAAGAATGGGGTTGGTGTTGTTGATGTGGATAAGCACCTTGCGCGACTCGGGCAGTTGCTCAAAGACTTCGAGCATACCGCCGGGGCCGTTCTGCGCCAGGTGGCCCATCTCGCGACCGGTGCGGGTACCGACGCCGCGACGCTGCATTTCATCGTCGTCCCACAACGTTCCATCCACCAGCAGGCAATCGCTGTCGGCCATGATGTCCAGCAGCGCCGCATCCACCTTGCCCAGTCCCGGCGCATAGAACAGTTTGCCTCCGGTGCCGAGGTCTTCGACGATCAGGCCGATGTTGTCGCCAGGATGCGGGTCGAAGCGATGGGGCGAGTAGGGCGGTGCGGCGCTACGCAGAGGCAATGGGGTGAAACGCAGGTTCGGGCAGGCCGGCACGCTGAAGCTCTGGTCGAGCTCAATGCGGTTCCAGTTCAACCCGCCATTCCAGTGAGTCAGCATGGTGAACAGCGGGAAACCGGTGCTCAAGTCTTCGTGGACCATGTCGGTGCACCACACCTGATGCGGGCAACCCTCGCGCAGCATGAGCAGGCCGGTGGTGTGGTCGATCTGGCTGTCCATCAGGATGATTGCGCTGATTCCGGTATCGCGCAGGGCGCGGCCCGGTTGCATCGGGGCGAAGTCCTGGAGTTGTGCGCGGATGTCCGGGGACGTGTTGCACAGCACCCAGTTCACGCCGTCATCGGAGATCGCGATGGACGATTGCGTCCGCGCCTTGGCCCGCAGGCTGCCGTCGCGAAAACCTGCGCAGTTCACGCAGTTGCAGTTCCACTGTGGAAAACCGCCGCCGGCAGCGGAACCTAGAATCTGGACAAACATGGGCGCTCCATCATTTCAACGCTGAAAATAAAACGCCTCGGATAACCGAGGCGTTGTGCTGCTCATCTGCCAAGGCAGAGATTAGCGGCTTGCGAAGTACATGGTGACTTCAAAGCCGATACGCAGATCGGTGTAAGCCGGTTTGGTCCAGGCCATAAATCGAGCTCCTTCAAGTAGGGTGGGACAGCGCTATCTATAGGTATAGTCCACCTCAAGTGAGAGATGTTCCAAATAGTTAGGCTGCTATGTTACTCAAAATTTCAAAGGGATTGCCCGTGAATCTTTGAGAAAGCTCCTTACCGCCCCGGTAATGATCATTTTGTCGCTTGCCAAGGTGCGCCTGGTTTCGCGCTGTTGGCAAGGCATAGCCAGCCACCTTCGGCCTGATTCAATCGCTGTGCTGCTGCGAGCAATTCAGCGCGATCGATCTGCAGGATTGCTTCGGGCAGTTGTGTCAGGTAATCCGACGAGCGGCCGGCCAGTTTGCCCTGCCAAATCAGTTCGGCGGCCTGAGCGGTGGGCAACACGTTGCTCGAAAACTGTTCGGCGAGCACCTGGCGCTGAGCGATCAAAACAGGGTCGTCGATGGCAGTGATCCGTTCCGGTAACCCGCCCAGAAAATGCTCGATGTGTTGCAGCAGCTCCGTTGGCGCAACGCTTGGCGATTGCACGCCGAACAGCAGCCCGGTTTGCCCATGAATCTGGCGCAGGGCGCTGAACACCGCATAACCCAGTTGCAACTCCACCCGCAGCCGTTGGTAAAACGGTGTCTGGCAGAGGTGAGCGAGTAAACGCCAGGCAGCTTCGTCGGACATTTCGTCAGTCGCTGTCGGGCAGAACAGCAGCAGTGCGTGTTCGCTGGAGCCGGTGTCGACCGTGCTCCACACCCGCCGCGAACGGATCGAAGTCGGCAACGCCGGTTGATGATCAGACGTGCCGGGTACTCGACTCAAAGCCAGCCCCATGCCCGCTTGAGTCTGAGCGGATAACCCCACGGCCAGACCATCCCAGCGAGCACTCGACCAGAGCTGCTGGACGTCATCCGAGTGCGCAGTGGGTTCTAGACAGTGGTCGGGCAACGCCTTGAGCAGTTGTCGAATCGGCATCTGTGCGGCGCTCGCCGGTTCTTCCTGTGAGAACCCCGCAACAGGCGTTGTCAGCTCTTTCAGCGCATGCTCCAGGACGATGGGCATCGGCTCCTGTAGGCCGGTCATTTTCAGCAGCCATTCATTTCCCGAAGCGCTGAAGGAAAAATCCACACCGGCCTGACGTGCGTCTTCGCGCAACGGTTGCAGGTCATTTTCCAATCGTGATTGAAGGGTGCTGCCGGGTGTCGAGTCCAGACGCCAGCGCAGATAAATCGCACCTTCCGCACCGTTGTCCGGTAGTGCCTGACTGAACTGCATCGGTGAGCGTTCGCGACGACTGCGCGAGCGATCCTGGGCAAAGGTGCGCAGGCCACGGTGGGCACTGGTCTGACCGCGAATCAGTCCGGCGTTCGATGCCGGTGCTTCGGCGCGCAAAAAAGGATTGGGTGCCGGCAATTGCCACGGGCCGCTGAAGTTATCCACAGCGCCAATTTGCTCAAGGACTGATTTGAGGGCTGTCACGCCGTGCTCGGTTAACCCGAATTCGCGTTGCTCGCTGTCCAGTCGGGCCAATTGCAGCGCACTGCTGACCTGTTGCTGACGCTCAAGCAACGCCGCGTATTCTTCGCGTAACCCGCTCCAGTCTTGCCCGGCGAAGAAGCTCAGCCAATCCATGAGTCGTTCAGGAATTCCGGTTACCGCTGCATTGGCGGGCAAGTTGAATTCGATATGCAGCAAGGCTTGCCCGGCGAACTGGTACAGCGGGGTGGCCTTGAGTTTTAGAGCTAGCCCGCGTTCGTGTAAATCCGCCAGCAAACTGCCCGGTTTCTCGATATTGAGCCAATGGCACAGAAACGCCAGCGCTTCGGCAGACGACTCGGGCAGCGCTTCGAACGGGAACAGTAAATCCAAGCGCTGCTCGCCGGCCTGTTGATAACTTCTGTCCGACGTTTCCATCAGCGGTGCCGGGGCTTGTTGTGCTGCAACTTCGCCCTTGGCAATGACGCTGCCAAACGCGTCGGCCATCTCTCTCAATTCATCGAGACTCTGCGGTCCCGCCAGGCTCAAGGTCATCTGCCCGGTCTGATAGTAGCGCTGGTAAAAATCCTGCAAGGCTTGCTGAAACTCGGGTTGCGCAACAGGCAGGCTGTCGCGATTGCCAGCGTGAAAGCCTCGCAGTGGATGAGCCTGTGAAAGTCCGTTGAAGAGAGCAAGCTGCTGCTGAGCTGTCGGATCTTGCGACCACGCGACATATTCCGCGTGCAGCACTTCGCGTTCCCGCAGTTGATCGTCCGGATTCATACGCGGATGGGCGAGCATGTCTGACAGACGCTTCAGCCCTCCGGCGAATGCCTGAGGCGGCAATTCGAAAAAGTAGTCGGTGGTTCGTTCGCTGGTCCGCGCATTCACTTGACCACCGTGACTCTGCACGTAGGCCATCAACCCTTGTCCCGCAGGAAAACGCTCGGTCCCCAAAAACAGCAGATGCTCGAGAAAGTGCGCCAGACCGGGCCATGCCAGCGGTACGTCATGGCTACCCGCGGCAACGCGCAACGCTGCCGCGCAGCGCTTCAAGTTCGGTGCATGACGCAGCGTCACCCGCAAGCCATTGGCCAGGGTTTCAGTGTGGGGGCGAGGGGGATTCAGCGCGGGCATGGGCACTTCCAGAACAGTGAAGTGCCAATGCTAGCGGATTACGGTGGGCTAGCGCTTGTTCAGGTCGCCGTAAAGCTCGGGACGACGATCAATCAGGTAGCGATTGGCGGCACGGGAATCGATCATCAGCTGTCGATCCAGCTCTGCGACGATCAGTGCCTCATCCAATCCGGCCTGGGCAATGCGGCTGCCATCCGGCGCAGCGATGCTGCTCTGGCCGCAGTAGTGGATGTCGCCTTCATGGCCGCAGTAGTTGGCGTAAGCCACATAGCATTGGTTTTCGAAGGCGCGGGAACGCACGGTGACATCGGCGACGAAATCGAACGGAATCATGTTCGCGGTCGGCACCAGAATCAGCTCTGCACCGGCCAGGGCCAGACGTCGGGCGTTCTCCGGAAATTCCAGGTCGTAGCAGATCAGGAAGCCGAGCTTCCAGCCATTGAGTTCAACGATGGGAAAATCGTCGGAACCGGCGCTGAACATCGAGTGATCCAGATCGCCGAACAGATGGGTCTTGCGGTAGTTGCAGACGCGCTCGCCATTAGCGTCGATCAGCTGCACGGCGTTGTAGATCTGCCCGTCCTCGGTGCGCTCGGGGTAGCCATACAAAATGGCAATCCCGGCAGCCTTTGCAATACGCGCAATCTGCTGCGCCGATTCACCGTTGTGCACCTGCGCGAGTACGCTGACGGCATCGACGCCGATGTTGTAGCCGGTCAGGAACATTTCCGGCAGCACCAACAGATCGGCGCCTTTTGCCTCCAGCACAAGCTGCTGCAAGCGGTGCAGGTTGCCGGCGACATCCAGCGGCAGCGGTGGACATTGGTAAAGGGCTACGCGCATTTCGGATTCCTCTTACTCGGGGAGGGCGATCGGTCCGATCTCGTTGAACACATCTCCTGGACCCGGATTCTCGGCATGAGTTGCACCGCCGAAGTGTTTCATGATGCCCCACACCGCGTTGAGCGACGTCTGCACCGCGCCCTCAACCCAGGCCGGTGTCCACGAAACGTCGTCGCCGGCGATGAAAATCCCGCGCTGCTCGGCGGGCATGTCGTCCTGCATGAAGTGCGCGTACATGCGCTGGTTGTAGCGGTAGTGGCCGGGCAGGGCGCCTTTGAATGCGCCGAGGAAGTGCGGATCGGCTTCCCACGAAACGGTGATCGGATCGCCGATGATCCGCGCGGCGATGTCGACTTTCGGGTAGATCTTCTTCAACGCATCCAGCGCCAGCTTCACGCGTTTTTCCACCGGCTGCGGCAGCATTTTCAGCGCGTCGCTCATCCACGAGTACGACAGGCAAATCACGCCGGGTTTGTCGTCGCCGTTGTCGAACAGATAGGTGCCACGGGTCAGGCGATCGGTGAGGGTCATGCTCATCAGGTCGCGGCCGGTTTCTGGATCTTTATCCTTCCAGAACGGGCGGTCGACCATCACGAAAGTCTTCGACGACTGCATGTAGCGAGTGCGGTCCAAAGCCATCCACATCTTTTGCGAAAACAGGGTTTCGTCGCATTCGATCTGAGTGGTCAGCAACCAGCTCTGGCAGGTGGTCAGCACGGCGGCGTATTCGCGGGTGTCGCCCCAGTTGTCGGTGACGGCGAAACGGCCGCCCGGCGCGTGGGAAATCTTCTTCACACCAGTGCGCGGTGCGCCGTTGTGCAGCGAGCTGAGGCTGGTGCCCGCTGGCCAATGCGCGCAACGCTCCGGCACATGGCGCCAGATGCCCTGCGGTACCTGTTCCACGCCGCCGACCACCAGGTGCTGGTGATCGTCGCAGTTGGTCATCACCACGCGGAAGATTTCCAGCATCGAGTTCGGGAAGTCCGAGTCCCAGCCGCCGGTACCGAAACCGACTTGGCCGAACACTTCGCGGTGATGGAACGAGAGCTTGGCGAACGCTTTGGAGGTGGCGACGAAATCGTAGAAGGTGCGGTCGTCCCACAGCGGCACCAGGGTGTTCCACAGCTCTTTCAGGCGTGGCACATCACGATCACGGATGGCTTGCTGGATATCGGCGAACTGCGAGCCTGCTTCCAGGGCATCAGCCCAGGCGTCAGCCACTTCCTGGAACAGCGCAGGAAGATCCGACAGCTTCTGTGCGTAATGGGTCTGGCCTTCGAGGTCGATCACCGTGCTGCCCGACGCGGGCGTCAGCGGGTTAGGGAAAGGCTTGGTTTCCAGACCCAGTTTGTCGACGTAGTGATAGAACGCGGTGGACGACACCGGGAAGCGCATGCCGCCGAGTTCGGCCACGATGCCTTCGGCGCCATTGAACGCCTGAGAGCGTAGACGGCCGCCCATTTTCGAGGCTTCGTAGACGACGGGTTTCAGGCCCAGCTTCATCAGCTCATACGCCGCCACCAGACCGGCGATCCCGCCACCGACAATCGCCACTTCGGCACCGTGATTGTGCTCGGGAATGCTGCCCAAACCGGCCGGGTGTTCGATCCAGTCGTCGAAGGCGAAAGGAAAGTCGGGGCCGAAAATGGTGATTGGTTTCTTACCGTCTGCAGGATGGCGATTGTTCTTGTTCATGGCTGACCTTGCTGGCGACCCGACGCGGAATGCGCATCTGAGTATAGGAAAAGATGCCAGCCATTCTAGAGAGCACAGAACACGTTAATAAGACGCAAAGTGTCGTCGTTTTGCCATTTATCAGGTCATTCTGACAATGTTACTGCGCACACTGACCACTGTAGGAGCTGGCTTGCCAGCGAAGAGGCCGTGGAATTTTGTATTGAAGATCCGGACGCCTTCGCCGGCAAGCCAGCTCCTACAGGTCTTTGCTAGCCTGTCAGGCACCTAAAACCACCGGAAAAACTTAAACCGGCTGCCCCCGATCAATCTTGCTACTCAAGATGATCGACGTCGTGGTCTTCTCCACCCCATCCACACTGCCAATCTGATCCAGCAACTGATCCAGCTGCTCCGGCGAATCGGTGCGCAACCACGCCACATAATCAAATTCGCCACTCACGGCACACAACTGCTGCACCTGCGCCATCGCACTCAACCGCCGCAACACCTCCTTGCCCGAACGCGGTTGCACTGTAATCCCCACATACGCCTGCAGCCCGCCATCCACCACGCGCTGCCCAAGGCGCACGCCATATCCGGTGATCACTCTGGATTTTTCCAAGCGCGCCAGGCGCGAAGTCACCGTGGTGCGGGCAATGCCCAATTGCCGGGCGAGCATGGCCACGCTCTCGCGGGCGTTGATCTGCAGGGCGGCAATCAACTGGCGGTCGATTTCATCGAGCACGGGTGTGCGAGTGTCAGGCAAAGGGTTATCTCCTGCGGCATGGATCAGTGCGCAAGCATGTTACAGGCAGTTTCTGTACGACGCTCGCGACGGATCCTTGATCTGGCCTCAGTACCGTTCATGACATTTCCAGCTGCGACAAATTGCCATAAGTAACTAGCTAGTACATTATTCCGCCCTTGTCACAAATGGGGAAAATGTCCGACATGAAAAATTCTGGGGCTGCCGCCGGCAGCAAATGGTTGCTGGCGGGGCTGGGTGTGTTGATTGCACTGATCGGGCTCGGTCTGGTCGGTGGCGGTGGCTACCTGATCGCGCTGGGTGGTAGCTGGTATTTCCTGCTGATGGGCCTGGCGATGCTGACGTCCGGGCTGATGATTGCCCGGCGTAGGCCGCTCGGTGCCTGGCTGTACGGTGTCGCGTTGGTTCTCACCGCGATCTGGGCTGTTTGGGACACCGGTTTTGAATACTGGCCGCTGGTCTCGCGTGTGCTGACGTTTGCCGTCATCGGTCTGGTGGTGGCGTTGATCTATCCGACCCTGGTCCGCGCTTCGGGCGCGAGCGGCGGGCGTGGCGCTTACGGCTTGGCGGGCATTCTGGGTGTTGGCGTCGTTGCGACCATGGCCTACATGTTCGTGCCGACCCACGTGGTCAAAAACGCGACTGTGCCTGCGGTAACGCCGGTCGCTCCGGGCACCGAACAGAAAGACTGGGCCCATTGGGGCAACACCACCGCCGGCAACCGCTTCGCCGCGCTGGACCAGATCAACAAGGGCAACATCGACAAGTTGCAGGTCGCGTGGACCTTCCGCACCGGCGACATTCCGCAGAGCACCGGCGCTGGCGCCGAAGACCAGAACACCCCGCTGCAAATCGGTGACACGGTCTACACCTGCACCGCCTACGGCAAAGTCTTCGCCCTCGATGCCGACACCGGCACCCAACGCTGGAAGTTCGATCCGCAAGGCACCGCGCCCAACTGGCAGCGCTGCCGTGGCCTGGGTTACTCCGAAACCCCTGCGTCTTCGGACAATCAGCCAACCGCCTGTAAGAAACGTCTGTTTCTGCCGACCGGCGATGCGCGCCTGATCGCCATCAACGCTGAAACCGGCAAGCCCTGCGAAGAATTCGGTAATAAAGGCACCGTCGATCTGACCATCGACATGGGCGAAGTGAAGCCCGGTTACTACCAGCAAACCTCGACCCCGTTGGTTGCGGGTGACGTAGTGATCGTCGGTGGCCGCGTGGCCGATAACTATTCCACTGGTGAGCCGCCGGGCGTGGTTCGTGCCTACGACGTGCGCAGCGGTGAACTGGTCTGGGCGTGGGATCCGGGCAACCCGAACACCACCAAACGCCCGCCCGCCGGTGAGACGTATACCCGTGGTACGCCGAACGTGTGGTCGGCCATGTCCTACGACGCCAATCTCGGTCTGGTCTACCTGCCAACCGGTAACGCGACGCCGGACTTCTTCGGCGGTCAGCGCACCGAGATGGACAACAAGTGGAACTCGTCTGTCGTCGCCATCGACGTGAAAACCGGCCAAGTGCGCTGGCATTTCCAGACCACCCACAACGATCTGTGGGACTTCGACCTGCCGGCCCAACCGCTGCTGTACGACGTGCCCGACGACAAGGGCGGCACCCAGCCTGCGCTGGCGCAAGTCACCAAGCAAGGCGAGATCTTCCTGCTCAACCGAGAGACCGGCGTGCCGATTGCTCGCGTCGAAGAGCGCCCGGTGCCGCAGGGCCATGTGCCCGGCGAACACTACTCGCCGACCCAGCCGTTCTCTGTCGAAATGCCGTCCATCGGCAACAAAACCCTGACCGAGTCCGACATGTGGGGCGCCACACCGTTCGACCAATTGATGTGCCGCATCCAGTTCAAAGGCATGCGCCACGAAGGCGTCTACACCCCGCCGGGCATGGACCGCGCACTGCAATTCCCGGGCTCGCTGGGCGGCATGAACTGGGGCAGCGTCTCGGTTGATCCGAACACTAACTACATGTTCGTCAACGACATGCGCCTGGGCCTGGCCAACTACATGATCCCGCGTGACAAGATCGGCGCCGGGGCCAGCGGTATCGAAATGGGCGTGGTGCCGCAGGAAGGCACGCCGTTCGGCGCCATGCGCGAGCGCTTCCTCTCGGCAGTTGGCATTCCGTGCCAGAAACCACCGTTCGGCACCATGTCGGCCATCGACCTCAAGACCCACAAACTGATGTGGCAAGTGCCGGTCGGCACCGTGCAAGACACTGGCCCGATGGGCATCCGCATGCACCTGCCAATTCCGATCGGCATGCCGACCCTCGGCGCATCGCTCGCCACCCAGTCGGGCCTGCTGTTCTTCGCCGGCACCCAGGACTTCTACCTGCGCGCCTTCGACACCGGCAACGGCAACGAAATCTGGAAATCGCGCTTGCCGGTAGGCAGCCAGTCCGGGCCGATGACTTACGTTTCACCGAAAACCGGCAAGCAGTACATTCTGCTGACGGTGGGTGGGGCGCGTCAGTCGACGGATCGCGGGGATTATGTGATTGCTTACGCTTTACCGTAGGAGCGAGCCTGCTCGCGATGGACGTTAACGATAACGCGTACTTGCAGAATAAACGCGTCGTTCTTGAGTTCATCGCGAGCAAGCTCGCTCCTACAGTGCGCGGGGCGCTAGAGTTACTCGTAGTCGAATGCTGGAACGAAGGTTCAGATGCGATGGACATGACGAGGAAGCTGCCTCCCGCAGTACGCGAGCGTGCATTGCAAATCGCCCATCACGAAATGGGCCACTACGTCGTGGCCCGCGCCCTGGGCTTTGCCACGGGGGGTGTGACCTTGACGGTGACCAAGGATCTGCGCCACTACGGAGGGGCGACCATTACCCTGGTGCGCCCCATTTCGTCGATGGAAGCCATGAAGGAACATCTGGAAGCCCGAATGATGGTGCTCCTGGCTGGCGCTATGGCGCAAACCCTGCCCTCAAAACCCTCAGCCGCCAAACGCGTCGACAAGCGCAAAGCCACCGCCATCCTCAAAGGCGAGCAGGGCGCGGAGCAGGATTACGCAAAGGTCAGGGAGCTTCAGCATCTGCTGCGAAATATCGTCTACCCGGAGACTGATCCCGCGACGGGTGAGCGGATAGCGGCCGAGCTTAAAGCGATGACTGACCAGCTGTGGCTTCGGACTCAAAAAATCATAGAAGATCAGGCCGAGACGATTGCCGAATTGGCGGCGACATTGGTCGACGGCATGACGCTCGTTGAGCAATGGGGACGGCCCGCGGATACGTATGAGGGCATGCTGACTGGGCCGATGCTGGAGCGGCGGCTGACCGTGCAGGCCATGCCTTCATGATGTGATTGAACTGAAGAACCGAAGCATCTGGCGCTAATCAGTCCCAAAAAGGGAACGCTCGGTCCCTGTTTGGGAATTTTCAGGCTCTGTTTGTTTTACTGACCTGCCTGCGCTCTCGTTTGAGCCGGTTTGCGCGTCAGCACCTTCACCACATCATCAATCACCGCTTTGCTCATCGTCGTCAGGTAATGCGCGGCCCAGGCGTGACGGTCGGAGTCTTGGGCGTAGGCGGCGTCCACGGTGAGGGACTTGGCGAGGAACAGCAGGTCGGAGGCTTGGGCCAGAGCGTCGGCGATGGGGACGTCGCGGCAGACGTGGAATAGTGGTTGGTCCGAGAGATACAGAAAGGGGGTGAAGCCGACGGTTTTTAGATCTGAGGGCGCATTGGTTTTGGACATGTTCAATCTCCTAAGCTTGAGGAGCTGCCACGTTCGTTTCCAAGCGAATGGGTGGCAGCTGTGCGCAGGTTGGAAAACCGGGAGCCTAGGAAACCGGCACGTCCGAAGACGTCCCACGCACAGCCACCATGACACAGGATGCAGTCGTAAAACGTCTGCGGTCATGTTGGGCACGTTGTTGCGATTCGCTCGACGGGTTTCCAAGCCCGATCGCTGAGTGGTCAGCGACGTCCGGAGACTATCCCGTCAAAGAAAAGCGCAACAAGGCGGCAAAGTGCCCAAACAGCAGATTCGGAGTTTGCCTACAAGGTCCTAAGGCGTCATCCGATAAAGCGAAACCTTAAGTAAACAATCAGGCATAAAAGCCGCATATGAACGCGGCGTTCAGGTTTAACGTATAAGCCCAGGTCGATCCACAGCCAGTCGCGCGTAAAAGTGCTTGACTAAAAAACTTTTCACGTGCGACAAGTGTCCACGTTTTATGGAATGTGGACAGCGAGGCTTTTTGAGTTCATGAAGGGTCAAGATATTTTGCTTCTTTTTAAAATGGCGAGTCTCCATGCGCAGGAGGAGAGGCTATTTGGAAGAATGGAATCGGAGACAATTGCGAATTTAGCTGAAGCGCTATTGGAGCCCAGTGTGAGCCCGTCAATGGGAGCTGGAGATCCGGTGGGGCGCGCATTGGCTGCTCACAATCCTGATCCTGAGGACACAGTTTATCGCGTGCAGGAGTTTGATACTCCCATGGGAGATGCTGACAAATGGGAGGGGTGGTCGGACGCGGCGCCGTCCTCCCCAGTGTCGAGCTGGAATGAACGTTACTCCTTGCGTGCACTCTCGGCATCTCTTGGCCTGAGTAAAAGTGAGGTTTCGAACTCAATGGCACGGTGTCGTGAGGCGGGGTTGCTCACCAACGACTACGACACCTCCCTCCCGAAGGTGAACCGCCGAGAACTCGTAAAAATCACAGAACATGCGCTCAAGTACTTTTACCCGGTAAAGCTAGGTGCAATGGTTCGCGGCATCCCCACTGGCTTTGCAGCGCCAGCACTGTCCAAGAGCCTCAAAAGTGCGGGCGGGCTCATTCCCGTTTGGCCTAATGCATTCGGGAGTGAGCGCGGTCAGGCGATAGAGCCGCTCTACAAAACTGTTCCAGACGCGGTGAAGAAGGATCGAACCCTTTACCATTATTTGGCACTCGTTGATGCGATCCGCGTTGGCGGACCGAGAGAGTGCGCAGTAGCGGTCAACATACTCAAGGCAGGGATGGGGCTGAAATAGGATGGCATCAAACGCGGACCACAATTACGAGCTGATCGAGTATGTGGCTGAAGGTCTGGGCAAAGAATTATTGGCTGAAGTTGCCTTTGTTGGTGGATGCACGACGGCAATGCTGGTGACCGACACCGCTGTCATGGATGACATCCGGTTTACTGATGATGTCGACTTGGTCATCGAGCTGGCGGGTGTTAGTGCCTGGCAACACCTCACAGAACGCCTGGCGGCAAAAAAAATCAAAATTACAGGGGAGGACGAGGTCAACTGTCGATTTCGTTTCAACGATGTCATCGTGGATGTGATGCCTTCGGATCCGGCGGTTCTCGGCTATGCGAACCGCTGGTTCGTGGAAGGGCTTGCTCACGCTGTGAAGTTCGCGCTACCCAGTGGTCTAGAGATACAGATCTTCCAGTCGACTTATTTTCTTGCTACGAAGTTGGAAGCCTTCAACGGGCGCGGAGAAGGTGATCCTTATCACAAGGATGTCGAGGACATCGTTATCTTGATTGATGGGCGTCCGGAGCTGTTGGAGGAAGTCCGAGGGGCGGAAACTGAATTACTGCATTTTATCGCCAAGGGAGTGGGTGAACTGTTTAGGCTCAGTGGCATCGACTATGCGATTCAAAGCTCAGGCTCGGTTCGGGCAAACCCCGCTCGTGGCGTGCTCATCCATCAGCGTATGAAGGACCTAAGCCTGCTCGCATGAGATACGAAATCAGATCGGTAAAAGGGCTGGCCCGAGAAGCCAACCATGATTGCGCTGGCGCGGTTTTCGATGGCGTCAGGGGGCTGTTTGTTGTCGTGGATGGCACTTCGAAGCCAGGGAGTGGCCAATTGGCCCTTGGATTTGTGCAAGCAGTGATGGATGCCTACCAGGCTCTTATCAATCAAGGTGCTGAAGACTCGACTCATAGTGCCGTCGAGCAACTGCTAAGGTCTGTGCTTACAGACTTGCACGCTCCCCTTTTTTCCAAGCGGACAGGTACAACAAGCTACTTGGTCGGCGTTGCTTCTCATGGGCAGCTCACACTTGCATATGAGGGTGACTGCTCATGTGGCTTTGTCTGCGCGAAAGGTGGAATCGAGTGGTTCACGCCACCGCATTGCAAGGCGAACTGGAGGCGTGACCGATCACATCGGGAGCTTGCGCTTGATCCTGCTCGCAATCTGATTACCCGTTGCTATAGGGCCAACCGTTCCCCGGATCCAGATTTTGTTTTCCGTTCTGTAGCTGCAGGCGAGCGTCTTGTGTTCGCAACGGATGGCTTTTGGGCGGAGCTGACTGATGCTCGACAGGATGATGTGCTTGCAGCTCCTGCCAGTGAAATCACCGATGTAGACGATGATGTGACTTGGATTGATGTGAAACTGTAAACATTGCGAGTTGGCTGGTTTGTTCATTGATGGCGCGCCAACTCCCTATGAAGTGGGGCGAAGGGCTTGAAAGGCTGTTTTCAACGGTGGTCGATCAAACACGAAAAAGCCGCGCATTGCGCGGCTTTCTTGTTTGGTGGGCCCACACGGACTTGAACCGTGGACCAAAGGATTATGAGTCCTCTGCTCTAACCAACTGAGCTATAGGCCCTCAGTAGGTCGCGGATTATAGCGACGGTTTCACGGCTGTGCCATCCGAAAAAGCCTTTACGTTTGTACGAAGAAACGTCGCAGCAAATTCCTCGGGGGGCAGGGGCAGGCTGACGATGTAGCCCTGGATCTGTTCGCAGCCTTCGGCGGCGAGGAATTGTTGCTGTGCCTGGCTCTCGACGCCTTCGGCGATGACGGTGAATTGCATGCTTCGTCCGAGGGCGATTATGGCTCGCACAATGGCCGCGTCGTGTGGGTCGTCGGGCAGGCCGCGGACGAAAGACTGGTCGATCTTGAGAATGTCCAACGGCAGGCGCTTGAGGTAACTCAGGGAGGAATAGCCTGTTCCGAAGTCGTCGATGGCCAGTTGGACGCCCAATTGCTTGAGTTGATGCAGCACGGCCAAGGCCTCTTCGGCCTGGCTCATGATGAAGTTTTCGGTAATTTCCAGTTGCAGAATACCGGGGTTGAGGCCGTTGTCCTTGAGCAGTTGTTCGATTCGGCCCAGCAGGTTCGGCTGACGCAGTTGAGCCCCGGCGAGGTTGACCGAGAGCGGACCGAGGCCTTCGTACAGCTGGTGCCACTCGCGTATCTGGCGGCAGGCGGTTTCGAGGACCCAGTCGCCGATTTGCAGGATCATGCCGTTTTCTTCGGCCAACGGAATGAAGTGCTCTCGCGGCACGTCACCAAAGGTCGGGTGGTGCCAGCGAATCAAGGCTTCGGCACCGACCAGGCGGTAGTCATCGAGGCTGATTTTTGGTTGGTAGTACAAGTGCAGTTCGTTGCGTTCGATGGCGCGGCGAAGTTCGTGTTCCAGGGCCACACGCTCGCTGGCCTGGGCGGTGAGGTCGCGGGTATAGCTTTCTACGCGGTTGCGGCCCTTGGCCTTGGAGCGATACATCGCCGCGTCCGCATTCTTGATCAGCGTGGCGACGTCGCTGCCATCCTTCGGATAGAGGCTGGTGCCGATGCTGGCGCTGATGAAAAACTCATGCTCGCCGGCCTGGAAGGGCGCCGAGAAGCAGTTGAGCAGTTTGGTGGCGATGTTGTCGGCATCGGTGGGTTGTTGCAGGCCGGGCAGCAGGATGATGAACTCGTCCCCACCCAGGCGCGCCACGGTATCGATATCGCGCAGTTGCTCCTTGAGGCGTATGGCGATGCCTTTGAGCAGCAAGTCGCCGACCGGATGGCCAAGGCTGTCGTTGATATGCTTGAAGCGGTCAAGGTCGAGAAACAACACGGCGCCCTGGCCGCCATTTTCCTGCTGATTATTGAGTGCGGTCAGCAATCGGCTTTCAAACAATGTGCGGTTGGGCAGGCCGGTCAGCGGATCATGGTGTGCCTGGTAGTCGAGTTTGGCCTGGGCGTGCTTGAGGCTGGAAATGTCGGCAAACACCGCGACAAAGTGAGTGATGAATTTGTCCCGGTTACGCACGGAGCTGATGGTCAACCAGCTCGGATAGAGTTCGCCGTTTTTGCGCCGGTTGGAAATCTCGCCTTGCCAGTGTCCCTCGGCGGTCAGTTGGTGCCACATGGCCGCGTAGAACGCGCTGTCGTGCAGGCCCGAGGCAAGCAGGCGCGGCGTATGGCCCAAGGCCTCGCTTTCGCTGTAGCCGGTGATTTCAGTGAACGCCCGGTTGACCGCGCTGATGTGCTGCTGGGTGTCGGTGATTAATACACCTTCCGCGGTGCTCTCGAATACGGTCGCGGCCTGTTGCAGTTTTTCCTGCATCAGGTGCCGCTCGGTGATGTCCCGGGCGATGGTCAACATGCAGTCTTCATCGCCGATCGGCAGCGGCCGGCTGGACACTTCGCAAAGCCGGATCTGCCCGTCGCTGCGGCGGATGTGGCAGCTGAAGTCGCGGACGAAGCCATCACGATGCAACAGGTCGAGCATTTGTTTGCGTTCGTTGAGGTTGACCCAGATCCCCAAATCCAGCGCCGAACGATCCACCGACATGGCGCTGTTGAACCCGGTGATGCGGCTGAAACCCTCGTTGACCTCCAGTAGCAGGCCATCGCTTTGCCGCGACAGCAATAAACCGTCGGGCGAGGCGTGGAAGGCCTTGGCGAATTTTTCTTCGGACGTTTGCAGCTGTTGCTGGGTTTCCTTGAGCTGAGTGATGTCACGCACCACGACCACCAGCGCGGGCGTCATGTCGAGATCGAACGGCTCGGCGGAGATCAGGCCGGTAAACACTTGGCCATTGTTGCGACGGAAAGGCATTTCCAGGTTGCGGATGCTGCCGGCCTGCAGCCGCTGCAACAGGCCCGGCCCCACGCCGGGAATACCCCAGATGTTGAGGTCGGTGGCGGTGAGGCCGATGACGTCTTCGGCCCGGAGGCCAATCTGTTCTTCAAACGCTTCGTTGACTTCAAGAAGACAGCCGTCGGAAAGCCGCGCGATCACCAGAATGTCCGGGCATTGCTGGAACACCGAGGCGAATTTCTGCTCCGACAGGCGCAGCGCTTCTTCGGTGCGTTTGGCGTCGCTGATATCGATCATCAGTCCGCGCAGCACTGGCTCATGGCCGTGTTCGATCAGGCTGACGATGTCGCGCACCCACAAGCAACGGCCGTCAGCGGTGATGACCCGGTAATCGAGGGTGTGGTCACGTCCAGCCAGTACTTCGTTGTCGCAGTAGGTCTGGGCGCGGATCAGGTCGGCGGGGTGAATGATGTTGCGCCAGAAGCCCGGGATCAGCCAATGGGCCAAGGGATAACCCAGCAGTTCTTTGGCATGGGGGGACACGTAGCTGTAGGTGAAATCGTCCATCTTCGCTTCCCACGCGATAGCCGACAGGCTCTCCACCAGGCCGCGGTAATGGTATTCGCTAATGCGCAGTTCTTGCTCCAGATCGACCCGGCGGGCAATTTCCGAACTCAAGCGACGGTTGATCCGAATGACCGCCGCCAGCACGAAGGTCAACAACAGCAACCCCGGTAAGCCGTAAATCAGCAGATCGTTCCAGAACGTTCGATGATCGAGGACGTTGCCGACCCAACGTTCCTGGATGGCGCTGATTTCCGCCGGGCTCATGTCTGCCAGGACTTTGTCGAGAATGCCGACCAGAATTTTGTTGTCGCGGGGTACGCCCATGGCCATCTGATAGCGGTAAGGGGTCTCACCGCTGACATACAGCCCGTCGAGCTTGAGCTGGCGCAGGCTCCAGACGCTGGAGGCCAGATCCCCCACAACGGCGTCCACTTCATCGGTCGCCAATGCCTGCAACGCCGAGCTGACGTTGGGCATCGCCACTAAGTTGAGATCGGGATTGTGTGTGCGCAAGAGTTCGTGGGGCGCGTAGTTCTCCACGACGGCGATTTTCAGCCCGTACAGATCTTCGATTTTGCGCGGTTGCGGGCCTCCGGCATGGGCCAGGATTACAATCGGAAAGTCCAGGTAAGGACGGGTAAAGGACAGAAAAGCCTGGCGTTCGGGCGTCGACATGATGCCGGGCAGCAGGTCCAGCTTGCCCTGTTTGGCTTGCTGTAGGACGACGGACCAACTTACGGGTTCAACGGGTGTGAGCTTTACGGCCAATCGCTGGCGTATCACCTGGATATAGTCGGCAGCCAAGCCCTGATAGCGCCCCTGATCGTCGCGAAACTCAAACGGGGGCCATGAGGCATCGACACCCAGGCGCAAGTCCGGATGAGCCGTCAGCCAGCGACGTTCTTCGTCTGTGAGAGTCAGCGCGCCAGCCGTTGCGGTCCAGGTCATCAGCGACAGCAAAAAAAGCACGGTCGGCAATCTGGGCATAACGGTCTCGTTATGGCTCGGGGGAATGCTTCGAGTGTAGACGGGCTATGGGGCGGGAGGCGGAGGCGCGGGGATTTATCTGCACAAAACAAAACCCCCGGCCTGGGCCGGGGGTTTGTGTTTACTCGTCGAGGAAGGAGCGCAAATGCTCGCTTCTCGTCGGGTGGCGCAGCTTGCGCAGCGCCTTGGCTTCGATCTGACGAATCCGTTCACGGGTCACGTCGAACTGCTTACCAACCTCCTCGAGGGTGTGGTCGGTATTCATGTCGATACCGAAACGCATGCGCAATACCTTGGCTTCACGGGCAGTGAGGCCGGACAGTACTTCGCGAGTCGCTTCTTTAAGGCTCTCAACGGTGGCAACATCGATTGGCGACTGCATGGTCGAGTCTTCGATGAAGTCGCCCAGATGGGAGTCTTCGTCATCACCGATCGGGGTTTCCATGGAGATCGGCTCTTTAGCGATCTTCAATACCTTGCGGATTTTGTCCTCAGGCATTTCCATGCGTTCGCCCAGCTCTTCCGGGGTCGGTTCGCGACCCATTTCCTGCAACATCTGGCGGGAAATACGGTTGAGCTTGTTGATCGTCTCGATCATGTGCACCGGAATACGGATGGTGCGGGCCTGGTCGGCGATCGAGCGAGTGATCGCCTGACGGATCCACCAGGTGGCATAAGTCGAGAATTTGTAGCCGCGACGGTATTCAAACTTGTCTACCGCTTTCATCAAACCGATGTTGCCTTCCTGGATCAAATCGAGGAATTGCAGGCCACGGTTGGTGTACTTCTTGGCAATCGAGATCACCAGACGCAAGTTCGCTTCAACCATCTCTTTCTTCGCGCGGCGGGCCTTGGCCTCACCGATGGACATGCGACGGTTGATGTCCTTGATCTCGGCGATCGTCAAGCCGGTCTCGGTTTCCAGCGCGGTCAGCTTCTGCTGGCAACGGATGATGTCCGGTTGCAGGCGACCAATGGCTTCAGCGTATTTGCTTTTGCCTTTGGCCAGAGCGTCGCTCCAGCTTTCGTCAACTTCGTTGCCCGGGAACTGGCGCAGGAAGTCGGCACGCGGCATGCGTGCATCACGAACGCACAGCTGCATGATTGCGCGCTCTTGCTGACGCAGGCGATCCAGGGCACTGCGAACACGCTCGACCAGGCCTTCGAATTGCTTCGGCACCAGTTTGATCGGCATGAACAGCTCGGCCAGGGCCAACAGCTCGGCAATCGTTGCCTTGTTGTTGCGACCGTGCTTTTTCAGCGCCTTGCGGGCGATTTCCATCTGATCGGCGACAGCACCAAAGCGCTGTGCAGCGATGACCGGATCCGGACCGCTTTCGGCTTCTTCTTCGTCATCGGAAGATTCGGCTTCATCGTCGTCGGTGTCGTCATCCGCTTTCACCGCTTTCGCGTCGACCGGTGGCGGCACTTCCGCTGCCGGCGGCGCAATGCCGTCGTCCGGGTCGATATAACCGCTCAGGACGTCAGACAGGCGACCACCTTCGGTGGTAACGCGGGTGTACTCGGAGAGAATATGATCAACCGTGCCAGGGAAGTGCGCGATAGCGCCCATCACTTCACGGATGCCCTCTTCAATACGTTTGGCGATTTCAATTTCGCCTTCACGTGTGAGGAGCTCTACTGTTCCCATTTCGCGCATGTACATGCGCACCGGGTCGGTAGTGCGACCAATGTCGGTCTCGACCGCTGCCAACGCAGCAGCTGCCTCTTCGGCCGCCGCTTCGTCGGTATCGGCGTCGGCCAGCATAAGGGAATCCTTATCTGGCGCAACCTCGAATACGTTGATCCCCATGTCGTTAATCATGCGGATGATGTCTTCCACCTGTTCCGGATCTGAAATATCCTCCGGCAGGTGGTCGTTGACCTCCGCGTAAGTCAGGTAGCCCTGCTCACGACCAAGTGTGATCAACTCTTTGATACGAGACTGCTGTTGCGCTTTTCCGGACATAACACCCTATCCACTGAAGGTCTTGGCGGGCAAAAAACAAGCCGAGGATTATACCTGAGCTATGACCTCACGCGCCAGTTGAGGTCGGGCTTGATGCGGAAACATTGCGACTTAATAGGTCGCGCAGTTGATTTTTCTCGTCGCTGGTCAGTTCGCTTTGACGTGCTTTCCTGAGAAGTTGTTCCAGGTTTCGCTCGCGTTGGCGCGCTGACAAGCTAGTTATGGTGTCAAAAAACTGTTGTTCAAGGTTATCTCCGTCTATCAGCCATTCCTTTTCCGCCAGGGCTCTGAGCAAGCGACCTTGCTCCGTGCCGTGCCAGCGTGCGATCAACTGAATTGAGTTTAGCTTGGGATTCTTTTGCACGGCTTCGAGCAGCGCCACCAGCAATTGCGTGTTGGTGTGGTCCTCGGCGGCAAAGTGCCCGGCATCCTCGACTTTTTCCGCCAACTGCGGGTGATGCAGCAGCGTGCGCAAGGCGGCGAGGGTTGGCGGCTCTACAGCGGCAGGCACCCGCGGGGCGCGAGGTTGATCGCGATCACCGCCACGTTTGCCATTTTTGTCCCAGGGTTTCTTGTCCCATTTCTTGCCTCCTGCACCAGGTTTCTTCGGCGTCCATTCATGCTGCGGCACATACATTTCCTGCGCCTGCGGCTGATGATAGTCGCTGTAATCGGGCATCGCGTCGTAATCGATACCCGGATCGTAGGCCGGTGGGGCTTCCTGCGGGGCGCTTTGGGCCAGTTGGCTCACCGCTTCGCCGCTCAGGCCGGTGATTTCGCTCAGGCGCTGACGCATCAGGATGCGCAGGTTGGCCCCGGGGACTTTGTCGATCAGCGGCGCGGCGAGGGTGGCCATGTGGGCCTTGCCTTCGAGCGAGCGCGGGTCAGCTTCTTCCGTCAATTGCTGGAAGAAGTAATCCGCCAATGGCTGTGCGTGCTGGTTGATCCGGGCGCGGAAAGCATCGGTGCCTTCGGAGCGAACGAGCGTATCCGGGTCTTCGCCTTCGGGCAGGAACAGAAAACGGGCACGACGCCCGTCCTGAAGGCTCGGAAGCGTTGCTTCCAGCGCTCGCCAGGCGGCATTGCGGCCTGCCTGGTCGCCGTCGAAGCAAAACAGCACGTTGGGCACGACGCGAAACAATCGCTTCAAGTGCTCTTCGCTGGTGGCGGTGCCCAGTGTCGCGACGGCATTGCGCAGGCCTTGCTGGGCGAGGGCGATGACGTCCATGTAGCCTTCGACGACGATGATTTCGTCGAGGTTACGGTTGTTCTTGCGCGCTTCAAACAGGCCGTAGAGTTCCTGACCTTTATGGAAGACCGGGGTTTCCGGGGAGTTCAGGTATTTCGGTTTGTCATCGCCCAGTACCCGGCCACCAAAGGCAATGATGCGGCCGCGGCTGTCGCGGATCGGGAACATCACGCGATCACGAAAGCGATCGTAGCGTTTGCCGGTTTCGGCGTTCTCGATCAGCAAGCCGGCATCGATCATGGCTTTTTGTTGCAGGGTATCGCTGCTCAAGTGCTTGAACAGGTTGTCCCAGCCGGGTGGTGCAAAGCCGAGGCCGAAGTCCCGGGCGATTTCACCGGTCAGCCCGCGACCTTTTAGGTAGTCCACGGCGGCTTTGCGCGATGGATGGCTTTTGAGGGCCTGACGATAGAAATCGGCGGCGGCACTGAGCAGCGGGTACAGCGGCGAATCGGTCGGTTGCCGTGGCTTGTGCGGCCGCCCGCTTTCTTCGCGGGGGATCTCCATGCCGGCCGCTTTGGCCAGTTCTTCGACAGCCTGGACGAAATCTAGGTTGTCGTGGTCCATGATGAAGCCAAGGGCGTTGCCGCCCGCGCCGCAACCGAAGCAGTAATAGAACTGTTTGTCGGGGCTGACGCTGAAAGAGGGTGTTTTTTCTTTATGGAACGGGCAGCAGGCGGTGTGGTTCTTGCCGGCTTTTTTCAGTTGCAGGCGCGAGCTGACCACGTCGACGATGTCGGTGCGGTTCAGAAGGTCGTCAATGAAGCTCTGGGGAATTAGCCCGGCCATGGCGTTCTCGTCATCTGCGCTGATAGGAGCCCGAAACGAAGGGCGACCGAACGCGGGTCATTGTGTGAGGCGCGCAAGATGTGCGGCTCGACCAGTGTCGTCTGCGTATTCGCTGTCGGGAAGTGTATCTGCCGAAAATCCACTGACGTTAGTGCCAATCAGTATTCGACGGTTTGAAAATGTTGCGCTGAATCCGGCTGCGACCAATCAATGGTCTCGGATAGCTCACAATTTGGCACGCATGCAGGTGCCTTGGGCTGATCGTCGTGAGAGGAATCAGTGGGTGTGCTCGTCAGTAGCCTTGAAAGGCTCGTCAGAAAAGACGTGCACCGCTGGCAAAAGAGCCAGGTCTGACGCGGTGAAGCAGATTTGTCTCGGTCGCGTCTGCGGCTTCGACAGTGAAGCATCAAGCGTTTTACGCAAATGCCATAAGCCCGGCTGAGGGCCGGGCTTGGCAGAAGCTTGCTACGATCGTCTGTGTATTAGTACAGACGAACGGCGCGGCGCTGTTCGCGCTGAACTTTCTTGGCGTGACGCTTAACAGCGGCTGCTGCCTTGCGCTTACGCTCAGAAGTTGGCTTCTCGTAAAATTCGCGGCTACGAACTTCAGCCAGTACACCGGCTTTTTCGCAGGAGCGCTTGAAACGACGCAGAGCTACGTCGAAGGGTTCGTTCTCTTTTACTTTGACGGCTGGCATCCAGAGCTACCTTCATTCATTACCGGGGTCAACATCCTCGCGGCAAAAGAGCACTTGAAGACGTCGGTTTTTAAGGGTTGCGGATGTTAACCCCTCATCGCTCGGAATGCAAAGCCTCTGATCGAAAACCGCTGGTCGGGGCATCACGCGACGACTATTATGCGCGCCTTCGAATTCAGCCTAAACAAGGCGCAAACCCATGCTAGTACTGGGATTAGAAACCTCCTGCGACGAAACTGGTGTCGCATTATATGACAGTGAACGCGGCTTGCTGGCCGACGCGCTGTTCAGTCAGATCGACCTGCACCGTGCCTATGGTGGCGTGGTGCCGGAGCTGGCCTCGCGGGACCACGTCAAACGCATGCTGCCCTTGATTCGTCAGGTGTTGGCCGAGGCGGACTGCGTGCCGACCGAGATCGACGCGATCGCTTATACCGCGGGTCCTGGCCTGGTTGGTGCCTTGTTGGTGGGGGCTTCCTGCGCCCAGGCGCTGGCCTTTGCCTGGGGCATTCCGGCGTTGGGCGTGCACCACATGGAAGGCCATTTACTGGCGCCGATGCTGGAGCCAAAACCGCCGGAATTTCCGTTCGTCGCTTTGTTGGTGTCGGGCGGTCATACGCAGCTGGTTCAGGTCGACGGAATCGGTCAATACACGCTTCTGGGCGAAACCCTGGATGACGCGGCAGGCGAAGCCTTCGACAAGACCGCGAAGATGATGGGTCTCAATTATCCTGGTGGACCGGAGATCGCTCGTCTGGCGGAGCAGGGCGTTGCAGGACGTTTCGTGTTCCCGCGTCCGATGTGCGACCGCCCGGGCCTGGATTTCAGCTTCAGTGGCTTGAAAACCTTCGCTTTGAATACCTGGCAACAGTGCGTCAGCGCCGGGGACGACGGCGAGCAAGCTCGTTGCGACATCTCACTGGCGTTCCAGCAGGCGGTGGTGGAGACTTTGACCATCAAGTGCAAGCGTGCCCTCAAAGCGGCTGGCATGAAGCGTCTGGTGATCGCTGGGGGCGTCAGTGCCAACAAGGCTCTGCGTACTTCATTGGAAAAAATGCTCGGCGACATGAAGGGCGATGTTTTTTATGCTCGCCCTGAGTTTTGTACCGATAATGGCGCGATGATCGCGTTTGCCGGTTGCCAGCGCTTGCAGGCCGGTCAGCAGGAGAGCCTGGCAATCAGCGTGCAGGCGCGTTGGCCGATGGAGCAATTGTCGGCGCTGTGATGAGCGGTGCTCACGTGCGGCATTTAAAAATGCCGTTCGCGCCCGGCAAACAGGTCACGTAGATTACCGCGATGACGCCAGACGATCAGTGCGGTGAGTGCGCTCATGGGTAGCAGCGCTGCCGGCTCTTGCCAGGCCAGCAGCGGCAGGGTCAGCGGTGTGGCGATCAAGGCGGCCAGGGAACTGGTGCGGGTCAGATAGAACGTCAGCAGCCAGGCGCAGACCGCCAGCAGTGCTGCTGGCGGATACAGGCCCAGCAACATACCGGCAGCAGTGGCGACACCCTTGCCACCGCGAAAACGGAAGTACACCGGGAACAAATGGCCGATAACGGCGCTGACGCCAATCCATGCCTGCTCTTGCAGTGAAAGCCCGGCAATGCTTGCAATCAGTACGGGCAGCAAGCCTTTGCACAGGTCGCCGAGCAGGGTCAGGATCGCGAGTTTCCTGCCTGCGACGCGCAACATGTTGGTGGCGCCGGCATTGCCCGAACCACTCATTCGCGGATCGGGGTTACCGGTCAGGCGGCTGAGCAAAATGGCAAAGGACAGAGAGCCGAGCAGGTAGGCGAGGATCGCCAATAACCAAAACATGCTAACTATTCCGGGCGAGGACGCCCTGATTCTAACGGCGCATTGCGCCCTTGTCGTGTAGCGGAGAGAAGTGCTTGGACAGAGTGTTTATCGAGGGCCTGGAAGTCGATACGGTGATTGGTGCCTACGACTGGGAGCGAGGCATCCGACAGTGCTTGCGACTTGATCTGAGCTTCGCCTGGGACAATCGCCCGGCCGCTGCCGGCGATGACCTGACGTTGGCGCTCGACTACGCAAGCGTTTCCACGCGCATTCAAGCCTTTGCCGAGCAGGCGCAGTTTCAGCTGGTCGAAACCTTTGCCGAGCGTCTGGCTGAGGTGCTGATGAGCGAATTCAAGATCACCTGGATGCACCTCAAGCTGACCAAGCCCGGTGCGGTCCCGGCTGCCACGGGTGGTGTGGGTGTGGAGATCGAGCGCGGATGTCGCTGACTCAGGTGTACCTCGGGCTCGGTAGCAATATCGAGCGCGAAACCCATTTGCTTGCCGGGCTGGAGGCGTTGTCGGGGTTTCTGGCGGACATCCATTGTTCGCCGGTTTTCGAAAGCCAGCCAGTCGGGATCAAGAGCGGGCCGTTCTTCAATTTTGTGGTGTCGGCTTACACCGATCTGCCTCTGATGGAGCTGGATCGTCGGCTAAAGTTTATCGAGGCGGATAACGGTCGTTATGCGCCTGATCGCCGGGGTTTGCCGCTGGATATCGACGTGTTGCTGTTCGGTGATCTGGTGGGCAACTTCGATGGCTTGATCTTGCCGCGGGCAGAAATTCTGAAAAATGCATTCGTTCTGTGGCCGTTGTCTTTGATTGCGCCGGATCGTGTACATCCCGGAGTAGGCAAAAGTTTTTCCAGGCTGTGGGATGAATCGCAGATTGATCAGGTGTTGGTGCCGGTGGCTTTCGAGTGGCGTGGTGAGCAACTGACACCCTCTAATTTACTGTAATGAGAAAGATCGCAACCTTCGGCAGCTCCTTGGATTGATGTGCGTCCTGTAGGAGCTGCCGAAGGCTGCGATCTTTTGATCCGCCTAGACTTTTTCTTTGTAAGCCTTCAACGCCTTGAGCCGCTCGCGCTTGATTGCCTCTCCCAACTCCGGTCCGTTAAAGCCTTTCTCCAGCAGCGGCCGAACCGCCACGCTGCGAGCAGCTGTTGCGGCCCCGCGCAAATAATCCGCCTGTGGATAACTTCTCTCTTCCAGTCCTTTGCGTCCGCGTGCATCCATTTCGCATGCAGCGATGAACTCTTCGAACCGCTGCGGACGACGGTACACGTCGAAGCGTTGCAGTAACTCCAGCAATGTCGACGGCTTGAGCTCTTGGGCGCGATGACCGTGAGTGTGATATTCACCCACCAATAGTGCCAATTCCTGGCAATCCCTTGGCGCCTTGAAGCGCTCATTGACCGCTTTGATCAGTTTGAGTCCCTTGAACTCGTGAGCAATGTGCCTGGGCCATTCTTCTTCCGGCGTCAGGCCTTTGCCCAGGTCGTGCAGCAGGCAGGCCCAGCGCACGGTCAGCGGTTGTTGGTGCTTTGCGGCTTGTTCCAGCACGCTCAGGGTGTGTGCGCCGGTATCGATTTCCGGATGGTGAACTTCCGGTTGCGGTACGCCGAACAGCGCATCGACCTCTGGCATCAAGACGTTCAGTGCGCCGCACGCACGCAGAACTTCGATGAACACCTGAGGCTGTTTTTCCATCAGTGCGCGGGATATTTCTTTCCAGCTCCGCTCTGCCGTCAGCGCCTCCAGTTCGCCTGACTCACTGAGTTGGCGCATGAGGTCCAGCGTTTCGGGGGCAACGGTGAAACCAAGCCCCGCATAACGAGCGGCGAAGCGGGCAACACGCAGAACCCTGAGCGGATCTTCGGCAAACGCGGGGGAAACGTGGCGAAGAATACGTGCTTCAAGATCGCGTTGACCGTGATAAGGGTCGGTCAGGTTCTGCTGATCGTCCTCGGCCATGGCATTGATGGTCAGGTCGCGGCGAATCAGGTCTTCTTCGAGGGTGACTTCAGGGCTGGCGTGGAACGTGAACCCGCCGTAACCGCGTCCGCTTTTGCGTTCGGTCCGGGCGAGGGCGTATTCCTCACCGGTTTTGGGATGAAGAAACACTGGGAAATCCGCTCCCACCGGGCGAAAGCCCTTGGCGAGCATCTCTTCGGTAGTGGCACCGACCACGACCCGGTCAATGTCAGTGACCGGTATGCCCAGCAGGCGATCGCGTACTGCACCGCCGACTTTATAGATCCGCATAAAAAACCTCCGTTAGCTCGACAGGATAACCGTTGCGTCGAGCTTTCGGAGGCTGGTACAGGATCAAAGATGAATGACAGCCAGATCCAGCCGTCCGTAATCGCCTTCGCTGTGCTCGTTCCTTGGGGGGACATGGTGGGTTTTCATCACTTGGTCTCCTTGCAAGGTTTCCAGGTGAATATCGAAACCCCAGAGGCGGTGCAGGTGCTTGAGCACCTCCTCGGTGGACTCTCCCAGCGGTTTGCGGTCGTGTTGTTGATGGCGCAAGGTCAGGGACCGGTCGCCGCGCCGGTCGATGCTGTAAATCTGCACATTGGGTTCGCGATTGCCCAGGTTGTACTGCGCCGCGAGGGTTTCGCGGATGATGCGGTAGCCGCCCTCGTCGTGAATGGCGGGCACCAGCAGATCGTCCTTCTGGTCGTCATCGAGAATGCTGAACAGCTTCAGATCGCGGATCACCTTGGGCGACAGGTACTGCAGGATGAAACTCTCGTCCTTGAAGCTGCTCATGGCGAACTTGATGGCTGCCAGCCAGTCGGTACCGGCGATGTCCGGGAACCAGCGGTAATCTTCTTCCGTAGGTTCTTCGCACATGCGACGGATGTCGCGGTACATGGCAAACCCCAAGGCGTAGGGGTTGATGCCGCTGTAGTAAGGGCTGTCGAAACCAGGCTGGAACACCACGCTGGTGTGGGACGTCAGGAACTCCATCATGAAGCCGTCGGTCACCAGCCCTTCGTCGTACAGATCGTTCATCAGGGTGTAGTGCCAGAACGTGGCCCAGCCCTCGTTCATCACCTGAGTCTGGCGTTGTGGATAAAAATACTGGGCGATCTTGCGCACGATACGCACGATTTCCCGCTGCCACGGCTCCAGCAGTGGCGCGTGTTTTTCGATGAAGTACAGGATGTTTTCCTGAGGTTCGGCGGGGAAGCGAGCGTTGTCCTTGTCGCTGTACTTGTCTGCGCCCTTGGGAATGGTGCGCCACAGGTCGTTGATTTGTTTCTGCAGGTGTTCTTCCCGGTCTTTCTGCCGGCGACGTTCTTCTTCCGCGGAAATCGGATAGGGCCGCTTGTAGCGGTCAACGCCATAGTTCATCAGCGCGTGGCAGGAATCGAGCAAGTCCTCGACCGCATCGATGCCGTGGCGCTCTTCGCATTGCATGATGTACTGCTTGGCGAACACCAGGTAATCGATGATCGAACTGGCGTCGGTCCAGGTGCGGAACAGGTAATTGCCTTTGAAAAAGCTGTTATGCCCGTAGCAGGCATGGGCCACGACCAACGCCTGCATGCAGATGGTGTTTTCTTCCATCAGGTAGGCGATGCAGGGGTCGGAGTTGATCACGATCTCGTAGGCCAGCCCCATCTGGCCGCGGGAGTAGGATTTTTCGGTGCTGAGGAAGTGTTTGCCGTAGGACCAATGGTGATAGCCCAGCGGCATGCCGACGGAGGCGTAGGCGTCCATCATTTGTTCGGCGGTGATGACTTCGATCTGGTTGGGGTAGGTGTCGAGCGCGTAGCCAGCCGCAATACGGCTGATTTCGCGGTCGTAGGCCTGGATCAGCTCGAATGTCCATTCGGAGCCGGTGGAAATGGGTTGGCGCTTCTGCTCTTTGGCGGTCATGTCACTAACCTGCGCTGGAAGAGTTCACGGAAGACCGGATAGATATCCCCGGCCGAGACCAGTTGTTGCTGGGCAAACGTGTCGGAAAAGGCTTCGGCGATGCGTTCGTACTCGAACCACAAGGCTTGATGTTCGCGCGGGGTTATCTCAACGTAAGTGTAGTACTGCACGAACGGCATGATCTGGTTGATCAGGATGTCGCGGCAGATCGGCGAGTCGTCGTTCCAGTTGTCGCCGTCGGAAGCCTGGGCGGCATAGATGTTCCACTCGTTGCTCGGATAGCGCTCGGCCATGATCTCTTGCATCAGTTTCAAGGCGCTGGACACGATGGTGCCACCGGTTTCCCGGGAGTAGAAAAACTCTTCCTCGTCCACTTCGCGAGCGCTGGTGTGGTGACGGATGAACACGACGTCGATCTTGTCGTAATTACGCTTGAGGAACAGGTACAGCAAGATGAAGAAACGCTTGGCGATGTCCTTGGTCGCCTGGGTCATCGAGCCGGATACGTCCATCAGGCAGAACATCACGGCCTTGGAGCTGGGGTTGGGTTGCTTGATGAGCAGGTTGTACTTGAGGTCGAAGGTGTCAAGAAACGGTACGCGATGGATGCGTGCACTGAGTTTTTCGATTTCAGCTTCGATTTTCTGAATATCGCCGAAGTTGTCCGGTTCTTCCTGCTTGAGTCGCAGGAGTTCCTCTTTGGCTTCACGCAGTTTGGCGCGGCTGCTGCCGGACAACGCAATCCGTCGGGCATGAGCTGAGCGCAGGGTACGGATGATGTTGATCCGCGACGGATTGCCTTCGTTGCTGATCCCGGCGCGTACGGTTTTGAAGGTGTCGGTGCCGGTCAGGTTGCGTTTGACCAGGTTTGGCAATTCGAGATCCTCGAACATGAATTCGAGGAACTCCTCCTGGGTGATCTGGAAGACAAACTCGTCCATCCCTTCACCCGAGTTACCGGCTTTACCAGGCCCGCGGCCGCCGCCACCTCCCGGTGGGCGGGCGATATGCTCGCCGCTGGTGAACTCTTTGTTCCCCGGATGCACGACCGTCTGTTTGCCACCGCGACCGTGGTGAAGCACCGGCTCGTCGATATCGCGGCCGGGAATGCTGATTTGTTCGCCGTGTTCCATATCGGTAATGGAGCGCCGGCTGACCGCCTCTTCGACAGCCTTTTTGATGTGATCACGGTAACGCCGCAGAAACCGCTGCCGGTTCACCGTGCTCTTGTTCTTGCCATTGAGACGTCGGTCGATCACATAGCTCATGACTGCTCCTTAGAAGCTGTCCTGAAAGGGGCGAGCGGTGATGCAGCATCGAACCGGGAGCCGAGGGGTCACGCTCCCCCAAGCGCTTTGGATGCTGCCTGAACTCGCTACCGACTTTCGAACACCTTCCAGAGGCCTGTGTAACAGAAAAAGCGCACACAGGTCTCTGGCTGACGACAACCGGTCTGACCGGCAGCGGGTTATTGTGATTTTCTGACCCGCAGGTACCACTCGGACAGCAGTCGTACCTGTTTGTCGGTGTAGCCCCGCTCGACCATTCGTGTGACGAAGTCGTTGTGTTTCTGCTGGTCCTCTTTGCTGGCCTTGGCATTGAAACTGATGACTGGCAGCAGGTCTTCGGTGTTGGAGAACATTTTCTTCTCGATGACCACCCGCAGTTTCTCGTAGCTGAGCCAGGTCGGGTTCTTGCCGTTGTTGTTGGCGCGGGCACGCAGGACGAAGTTGACGATTTCGTTGCGGAAATCCTTCGGATTGCTGATGCCGGCCGGTTTTTCGATTTTCTCCAGTTCTTCGTTCAGGGCCACGCGGTTGAGGATTTCGCCGGTTTCCGGGTCGCGGTATTCCTGGTCCTGGATCCAGAAGTCGGCGTACAGCACGTAGCGATCGAAGATGTTCTGACCGTACTCGCTGTAGGACTCGAGGTACGCGGTCTGGATCTCCTTGCCGATGAACTCGATGTAACGCGGCGCCAGGTATTCCTTGAGGAAGCGCAGATAGCGCTCGCGGGTTTCGGCCTGGAACTGTTCCTGCTCAATCTGTTGTTCCAGCACGTAAAGCAAGTGCACCGGGTTGGCGGCAATTTCGTGCGGGTCGAAGTTGAACACCTTCGACAGGATCTTGAACGCGAAGCGGGTCGACAGGCCGTTCATGCCTTCGTCGACACCGGCGTTGTCGCGGTATTCCTGGATCGACTTGGCTTTCGGATCGGTGTCCTTGAGGTTCTCGCCGTCGTACACGCGCATCTTCGAGTAGATGTTGGAGTTTTCCGGCTCCTTGAGGCGCGAGAGTACGGTGAACTGGGCCAGCATCTTCAAAGTGTCGGGTGCGCAGTGGGCCTTGGCCAGTGAGCTGTTGAACAGCAGTTTGTCGTAGATCTTCACTTCGTCACTGACCCGCAGGCAGTACGGTACTTTGACGATGTAGATCCGGTCGATGAACGCTTCGTTGTTCTTGTTGTTGCGGAAGGTGTGCCACTCCGATTCGTTGGAGTGCGCCAGCAGGATCCCGGTGAACGGAATCGCGCCGAGGCCTTCTGTACTGTTGTAGTTGCCCTCCTGGGTGGCAGTCAGCAGTGGGTGCAGCACCTTGATCGGTGCCTTGAACATTTCGACGAATTCCATCAGGCCCTGGTTGGCCCGGCACAGTGCGCCCGAGTAGCTGTAGGCGTCGGCGTCGTTCTGTGGGAACTCTTCCAGTTTGCGAATATCGACCTTGCCCACCAGCGCCGAGATGTCCTGGTTGTTTTCGTCACCCGGTTCGGTTTTGGCCACGGCGATCTGGTTGAGGATCGACGGGTAAAGCTTCACTACGCGGAACTGACTGATGTCGCCGCCGAATTCAGCCAGGCGCTTGGTCGCCCATGGGGACATGATGGTGTTGAGGTAGCGCCGTGGAATGCCGAAATCTTCCTCGAGGATCGCCCCATCTTCAGTGGAGTTGAACAGACCCAGAGGTGATTCGAACACTGGCGAGCCCTTGATCGCATAGAAGGGCACTTTTTCAATCAGTTGCTTGAGCTTCTCGGCAAGGGAGGATTTACCGCCACCGACAGGGCCGAGCAGGTAAAGAATCTGTTTCTTCTCTTCCAGGCCCTGAGCGGCATGGCGGAAGTACGACACGATCTGGTCGATGCATTCTTCCATCCCATGGAAGTCTTCAAAGGCCGGATAGCGGCGAATGACCTTGTTGGAGAAGATTCGCGACAGCCTCGAGTTGGTCGAGGTGTCGAGCAGTTCCGGTTCACCGATGGCCAGCAGCAGACGCTCGGCGGCGGAAACGTAGGCGCTGCGGTCTTTTTTGCACAGTTCCAGATACTCTTGCAGAGAGAGCTCTTCCTGGCGTGTGGACTCGAAGCGTTGTTGGAAGTGGCTAAAGATACTCATGACGTCACCTCGCTCGATACGTGGAGCCGACGCCGGATCATTCAGTCGATGCTGGCAGCAACCGAACAGGCGATTGCTGTTTACCCCCCAGAACTCTCCCGGAGCTGACTGCCC
This sequence comes from Pseudomonas sp. C32, assembly GCF_030417915.1. Classification (NCBI taxonomy): domain Bacteria; kingdom Pseudomonadati; phylum Pseudomonadota; class Gammaproteobacteria; order Pseudomonadales; family Pseudomonadaceae; genus Pseudomonas; species Pseudomonas sp. C32. The sequence goes on from NZ_JAUHUK010000016.1 coordinate 105,639, forward strand.
CGAAAGCTACTCCCGATGACCCGCGCGCCGGTGTACCGGCTCTCCCCTGTTTTGGATGGCCTGCGCTTAAGGATAGTTGGGAATTCGGGAGGTAAAGGCGAGATACGTAATTAGTTGTGGCAGACCGTTCGTCTGCCACCGCGCTAGCCCGCGGCTGCCGGGGGCTTGCGTGTTACAAAAAAATTATTCGGAAGTGCCTTGCGACGTTTCCGCAGGATAAGTCGTACGCCACAGCTCAAAACCGCCATCCATGCTGTAGACATCCGAGAAGCCCTGGCTGATCAGATAGGCCGCAGCGCCCTGGCTGGAGTTGCCGTGGTAGCAGACCACCACGGTCGGCGCGTCGAGGTCGGCACCCTGGATGAAGGCGTGCAGGGAATGGTTGTCCAGATGCTTCGAACCGGCAATGTGCAGGGCGGCAAAAGTCGCGGGGTCACGGACGTCGACCACCACAGCGCCTTGCTCGCGCAGGGCCTGGGCCTGTTCCGGGGGGATACGTTTGAATTCGCTCATGGCGGGCTCCTGTGGCTCGGCTGAATGGGCAGTCTAGCGCGGGGCGCTGGCTGGCGATGTTTCGGGAATGGGGGAGGCGACTGGCGGTGCAGGATGCCCGTGCTCGTCGCACTTGCAGGACACGCGCTGGCCACTGTCGACGTTCATCAGGGTCAAGGCGCCACCCCAGACGCAACCGGTATCGAGCGCCAGGATGTTCGGCTCATCGATCTTGCCTTCCAGCGCCGCCCAATGACCGAAGATGATCTTCAGGTCCCTGGTCTTGCGTTCTTTGTGTTGGAACCAGGGTTTGTAACCCGGCGGAGCGGTGTCCAGGCCTTCCTTGCTCTTGAGGTCGAGTTTGCCTTCGGCGGTGCAAAAACGCATGCGAGTAAAGTAGTTGGTGATCACTCGCAGGCGTGTCACGCCTTTGAGGTCGTTATCCCACTTCGCCGGATCGTTGCCGTACATGCCATCGAGATAGGGCGGCAGCAGGTTGTCGTCTCGCAGCGCAGTCTCGACTTCCGCGGCGTACTTCAAGGCTTTGCGCAGCGACCACTGGGGCGGGATGCCGGCATGGACCAAGGCGACTTTGCGCTGTTCGTCGTAGTGCATGAGCTTCTGCTGGCGCAACCATTCAAGCAATTCGGCGCAATCGGGCGCTTCGATGATTTCGCGCAGGGTATCGGACTTCTTCAGGCGCTCAATGTTGCGTCCGGCCGCCAGCAGATGCAGGTCGTGGTTGCCGAGTACGCACACCAGTGATTCACGGATGCCGTAGAGAAAACGCAAGGTTTCCAGCGACTGGGGGCCGCGATTGACCAGGTCGCCCACCAGCCACAGGCGATCCTTTGCAGGATCGAATGCGACTTGCTTGAGCAGGCATTGCAACGCTTCAAGGCAGCCTTGCAGATCGCCGACCGCGTACGTTGCCATCAGTGCAACGACCCCGGCACGGCCAGGCGGAACGGGGCAATGATGGCATCGAATTGCTTACCATCGTCGGCAACCATCTGATACGAACCTTGCATGGTGCCAACCTTGGTGGTCATGACCGTGCCGCTGCTGTAGGTGTGGCTCTTGCCTGCCTCGATCAAAGGTTGCTGACCGACCACGCCGGCACCGCGAACCTCTTCGACGTGCCCGTCACCATCGGTGATCACCCAATGCCGAGACAGCAGCTTGGCGGGCACCAGGCCGTTGTTTTGCACGGTAATGGTGTAGGCGAAGGCAAAACGGTCATGTTCAGGTTGCGATTGTTCTGCCAGATAGCGGGTGACGACGCTGACGTCGACCTGATAACGAGGATCGGACATGCAAGAGGCCTTAAAAACGAAGCGGGACGCGGGGCATAACTGATTGAGTTCAGTCTAGGCCAAGTATCGGGTAGTAAACCAGAGTGGCGTCCTACCCGATAGCGCTCATCGCCTGTCAGTCGGTGGCGGGCTTTTGTTCGCTGAGTTTGTCAGCCAGGCGCACGAACGCGGCCAGGTCGAGTTGCTCGGGGCGCAAGCTGCCGTCGACACCGGCCGCTTCGATTTCGTCGTTGCTCAGCAGCAGCTTGAGCGTGTTGCGCAGGGTTTTACGACGCTGGTTGAAGGCTTCGCGAACGACGCGTTCCAGCAGCCGGTGGTCCTTTGCCGGGTGCGGCAACACGGCGTGAGGCACCAGACGCACGATGGCCGAATCGACTTTCGGTGGCGGATTGAACGCGCCCGGACCAACGTTGAACAGGTGTTCGACCCGGCAGTGATACTGAACCATGATCGACAAACGACCCCAATCGCCACCGCCAGGCCCCGCGGCCAGGCGCTCGACCACTTCCTTTTGCAGCATGAAGTGCATGTCGCGAATCAGGTGCGAGTTGTGCAGCAGGTGGAAAATCAGCGGCGTGGAGATGTTGTACGGCAGGTTGCCGACCACACGCAGGCTGCCAGGCGCAGCATTCAGGCTGTTGAAGTCAAACTTCAGCGCGTCGCCCTGATGCAGGTTGAAGTTACTCTTGCTGGCGAACTGCTGGTTGAGGATCGGGATCAGGTCCTTGTCCAGTTCAACCACGTCGAGTTGTGCGCCGCTGCTGAGCAAACCTTGGGTGAGCGCACCCTGGCCCGGGCCGATTTCCAGCAGTCGGTCCTCGGTCTTGGCGTGGATGGAGCGCAGGATGCGGTCGATAACGCCGGCATCGTGCAGGAAGTTCTGGCCAAAACGCTTGCGCGCCTTGTGTTGGTAATGCTCGGTCATAAACGGGTCTCGGCCATCTGGTAGGCGGTTTCCAGGGCGACTTGCAGGCTGCCGGTATCGATCTTGCCGCTGCCGGCCAGATCCAGGGCGGTGCCGTGGTCGACCGATGTGCGGATGATCGGCAAGCCGAGGGTCACGTTGACTGCCGCGCCGAAGCCTTTGTATTTCAGCACAGGCAAGCCCTGGTCGTGGTACATCGCCAGCACTGCGTCGCAGTGCTCCAGATACTTGGGGGTAAACAGAGTGTCGGCGGGCAGGGGACCGCGCAGGTCCATGCCTTCGCCGCGCAGGCGCTCTAAGGTGGGTTCAATGATATCGATTTCTTCATGGCCCAGGTGTCCGCCTTCACCGGCATGGGGGTTGAGCCCACACACCAGGATGCGTGGCTGGGCGATGCCGAATTTGTTTTGCAGATCGGCGTGCAGGATTCGCGTCACACGCTCCAGCCGCTCCGGGGTGATTGCATCGGCAATCTCGCGAAGGGGCAGGTGAGTCGTCACCAATGCCACTCGCAATCCGCGAGTAGCCAGCATCATCACCACTTGTTCGGTGTGGGTCAGGTCGGCGAGGAATTCCGTGTGCCCGGAAAAGGCGATGCCGGATTCGTTGATCACGCCCTTGTGCACCGGGGCAGTAATCATCCCGGCGAAATGCCCGTCCAGGCAGCCTTGGCCGGCGCGGGTCAGGGTTTCCAGAACGAATGCGGCGTTGGCCTTGTCCAGCTGCCCCGCGACAACCCTGGCGTTGAGGGGCGTATCCCAGACATACAGGCTATTGGCGGGTGCGGGGGCGTCCGGCCAATGGTCCGGCGTGACTGGCAGCACTTCGACAGCCACGCCCAGTTGCGCGGCCCGCTCAAGGAGCAGGTCGCGGCTGGTAATGGCAATCAGGGGGTGTGGCTGGGCTTGCGAGGCGAGCAGCAGGCACAGGTCGGGACCTATGCCGGCTGGTTCGCCGGGTGTCAGCGCGAAACGTTGGGGGTTCACTGCGCTGCCTGGTCGGCGCCAGGGAGTTTGATTTCTACGTACGCTTCGTCACGGATCTGACGCAGCCAGGTTTGCAGTTCTTCGTCGTATTTGCGGTTACGCAGTACGGTCATTGCTTGCTGCTCACGAGCCTGGGTGGTGCTGTCGGTGGCGCGGCGACCAAGAACTTCGAGTACGTGCCAGCCATATTGCGTCTGGAATGGCTTGGACAGCTGACCTTGGGGGGTCTTGGCCATCACTTCGCGGAACTCCGGAACCAGAGCGTTCGGGTCGATCCAGTTCAGGTCGCCGCCGTTGAGGGCAGAACCCGGATCTTCCGAGTAGCTTTTGGCCAGATCGCCAAAGTTTTCGCCGGCTTCGATACGCGTGTAAATCGACTCAGCCAGCGCCTTGGTCTTTGCTTCGTCGCGGATCGGACTCGGTTTGACCAGGATATGACGTACATGCACTTCATCGCGCATCTGGGTCTCGCCGCCACGCTTGCCGAGGAGCTTGAGGATGATGAAGCCACCTGGCGTCCGCGCCGGTTGAGTGATGTCACCCACCGTCATTCTGCTCAGTTCGCGGTCGAACGGAGGCGGCAGTTGAGCGGCTTTGCGCCAGCCCATATCGCCACCTTCCAGTGCGTTTTCGCTGGCGGATCTGGCAACGGCCATTTGACCGAAGTCAGCGCCTTGCTTGAGTTGCTGGTAGACGTCCATTGCCTGGCGCGCGGCATTCTGAATGGCTTCAGAGTTGGCGCTTTCAGGGGTTGGAATCAGGATGTTGGCCAAGTGCAGTTCTTCGGACAGCTGCATCTTGCCAAGGTCGGATGCCAGGAAGTTCTTCACTTCCTGCTCGGACACCTGAATACGTTCGGCAACCCGGCGCTGGCGCACGCGGCTGATGACCATTTCGCGACGAATCTGCTCACGGGCGTCGTCATAAGACAGGCCGTCGTGGGACAGGGCGGCGCGGAATTGCTCGAGCGACATGTTATTGCGCTGGGCGATGCTGCCGACCGCCTGGTTCAGTTCTTCATCGGTGATGCGGATGCCGGAGCGTTCGCCGATCTGCAACTGCAGGTTTTCGACGATCAAGCGCTCAAGTACCTGCTGTTCCAACACACCGGCTGGTGGTGCGGCAGAGCCACGCTTGGCAATGGTTTGCTGAACTTCATGGACGCGGTGGTCCAGTTGGCTCTGCATGACCACGTCGTTGTCGACAATGGCCACCACTTTGTCGATGGACTGCACGGCGGCGCTCGCCGCCGTGCTCAGGAACAGCGCGCCCAGCATCAGCGGGCGCAGACAATCAGAAAGCTTGGTCTTCACGTTCACGATAACCTTGAATGCCTTTGTCAAGGAAGGTCTCTACCTTGGCGCCAGTGAGGCCGCCGAGTCCCTTCAGAACAATTTGGAGGAAGATGCCATGGTCGCCTTTTTCGTTTTCCGGTGCTTCCTGACTGAATTCGTCATAAGAAACCCAGTAACGGTTGATCAGGCGCAATTTCCAGCAGCAGCTGTCGTACTCGAAGCCACCGAAGGCTTCCAGGGTACGGTTACGGTTGTAGTCATACTGCCAACGGCTGATGGCGTTCCATTGCGGCACGATCGGCCAGATCACCGAGAAGTCGTGCTGTTGAATCTTGTAGTAGTCCTTCACGTAACCAGGCTGGCCAGGGGTGCCATAGTCACCACCACCCACAGTCCATTTACCGGTGTTCTGGTCGTAACGGACCTGGTCATTACGATAGCGATAGCCGGCGTTGATGACCTTGTTCGGGTTGTCTTCAGGCTGGTAGTGGAACATTGCGCTGCCCGAACGCGGGCTGCGGGTGTCCGGGTCCCAGTTGTAGTCGGCGGTAGTGCGCCAGTCGCGGTTGTAGCGGTATTCGTATTCCAGTGCGTAGGGTGATACGTCGGAGTGCGCATCTTCGCGGGTCTTGGCATCGATACCGGGCAGTTGGACTTCGCGATCCTTGAAGTAAAAGGCCTGGCCGACGCTGACGCGTTGACGCTCAAAGCCGTTGTCTTCGATCCAGCGGCTGGTCACACCCAGCGACAGCTTGTTCTCGTCACCAACACGGTCGGTGCCGGAGAAGCGGTTGTCGCGGAACAACGACGAATAGCTGAAGGTGTTTTCACTGGTATCGAATACCGGAATGTCTTCCTGATCCACTTCTGGAACGTAGAGGTAGAACAGACGCGGTTCGAGGGTCTGGCGATAGTCCTTGCCGAACCATTGGGTATTGCGATCGAAGTACAGGCCGCTGTCGACGCTGGCAATCGGCACACCACGGTTCTGGTTGCTGTCGAAGGTGCCGTTGAGCTTGTCCTGTTCTGCGTTTTGCGCAGCGACCTGGGCTTTGCCGATGCTGTCCAGATCCAGTTGGTACTGGGTGTACTGGTACTTCAGCGTCGGTTTGATGAACCCGTACGTCCAGTCCAGCGGCAGGCTAACGGCTGGGGCAAGGTTCAGACGGTCGCCAGTGGCACGTGCCAGGCCTTGAATATTGTTATCAAGCCGTGGCTCCACATTGCCGTCTTCATCGGAATAGGTACCGTTCTGCAGATCCCGGTCAAACCGAACGAGTTCGGTGTTGTAGGAGAAGTTCAGACCGTTCGGATGATAGGGCAGGGCACCGTCAAAGGTGATCTGCGGCAAGCGGTCATACGGCGTGATGTTCGATACGGTCGCCAGCTGATAAGCCTGGGCATTCACGCGAGCGGTGTAGCTGTCGCCACGATAGGTGACGGCGCCTTGCTGGTTCACGAAATCGGCACTTTTCACGCCAATCTGGTCAGACTGCAGATCCTGGAAGTAATACGGATCGCTGATCTTGGTGTAGTCGACTAGCGTGAATACGCGCGAGTCCAGGCCACCCTTGTGCTGCCAGTTGTACATGTAACGAGTCTTGTCGTAGTCGCTTTGCTCCTCGCGATCGTTGCTCTCGTCATTGAGGTAGGCGGCACCGAACTGACCTTCGCTGGATTGGGTCAGGTAGCGAGCTTCGCCTTCCATCAACAAACCATGCTTGGACATGTAGCGCGGGTACAACGTGGCGTCGTAGTTCGGCGCCAGGTTGAAGTAGTACGGGGTGACCAGCAGGAAGCCGGTATCGCTGCCGGTGCCGATGGTCGGCGGCAGGAAGCCGGACTGGCGACGGTCGTCGATCGGGAAATAGATGTAAGGCGTGTACAGGACCGGAATGTCCTTGACCCGCAGTGTCACGTTGGTCGCGGTACCAAAACCGGTGGCCGGGTTCAAGGTGACATTGTTGCCCTTGAGCTGCCAGGCGTTGCTGTTCGGTTCGCACGTGGTGTACGTACCGTCCTTGAGGCGGATGATCGCGTTCTCGGAACGTTTGGCGTACAGCGCACTACCGCGGATGCGCGATTTGTGCATCACGTATTCGGCGTTGTCGACCTTGGCTTCACCGGTGTCGAGCTGCACGTCGGCGTGATCGCCCACGATCAGCGCGCCGTTGTCGCGAATGCGCACGTTGCCGTTCAGCTCGCCACGGCTCTCGGCCTGGTACAGGTTCGCTTCGTCGGCTTCGACCTGCATGCTGCCCTGACGCATGACCACGTCACCGGCCAGGGTCGCGATCTGCTCGTCCTGCTTATAGCGGGAGGCTTTGGCGCCGATAAAGGTAGGCGCGTCACTTTTATTCGTCTTGTCATTCATGCCAGGACGAATCGGTTCGATATAGGAACCAGCGCAATAAGGACCGGTTTCGGCCAACTGTGCTGCGGTGAGCTGCTCGCGGGGAACCCAGTCGAGGTGACTGTAGTCTTCACTGCGCGACTTCAGGCCACGGCCCTTGGACTCGGTAACCAGTGCAGCCTTGGCGCCGGCATTTTCGCTGGAGCCGCTCTCGGCCGGGGCTTCACCGGTCGCGGAGACTGCGCTGTCGTCATGCACGGGACGCGGAGGCAATGCAGCTGCCGGTGATTTTGGCGCACAGTTCCAGGCACCCGAAGCAGAGACTGAGCAGTCATACTGTTCCGCGGCGACCACGAAGGAAGTGGCGAGGGGTTGCAGGACCAGCAGACTGCCGGTGACCAACAACGGAAATTTTTTACGAAACGCGGGGGATTTCAATGCCATCTTATTAGTCCGGGCTTCCTGCGTGCCATCTGCCCGCGGTGTGGGCCGCACGCCTCTCGATGGTCTGAAAAAGATGCTGGATAATAAAGCATGACCCGCTTGACGGCTAGCGCCGTCGGAGACCCTTGCAATGCCTGACCAAGATGTACGTTTGCAACACCTGAAAGTTTGGCTCGAAGAGCAATTGGCAACTCTGTTTGCTGAACAGGGCTGGGGGGGCGTACCCCCGGCCACGTTGACCGCGGCCAGCAGTGACGCGAGTTTTCGGCGGTATTTCCGCTGGGAAGGCGGTGACAGAAGTTTCATCGTCATGGACGCGCCACCGCCCCAGGAAAACTGCAAACCCTTCGTGGATATCGCTTTTTTACTGGCAAAATCCGGAATAAATGTGCCGAAAATTTATGCCGAAGACCTCGATCGCGGCTTTCTTTTGCTCAACGATCTGGGCAACAAGACGTATCTGGACGTGATCGACAGCGAAAACGCCGACGATTTGTTCAGCGATGCCCTGCAAGCACTGTTGGCTTTTCAGCAGTTGCCAATGGTTGCGCCACTGCCGAGCTATGACGTGGCCCTGTTGCGCCGCGAACTGGAATTGTTCCCTGAGTGGTACGTAAAGCGAGAGCTGGGTGTCGAATTGGATTCGGCTCAGCAAGCGCTATGGCAGCAGGTCAGCGATCTGCTGATCGACAGCGCGCTGGCCCAACCGAAAGTCCTGGTGCATCGCGACTATATGCCGCGCAACCTGATGCTCAGCGAACCTAATCCCGGGGTGCTGGATTTTCAGGATGCGGTCTATGGCCCGGTGACTTATGACGTGACCTGCCTGTTCAAGGATGCCTTCCTCAGTTGGCCCGAAGAACGTGTGCGGGGCTGGTTGGAAAACTACTGGCAGCAAGCGGGCGCGTTGGGCATTCCTGTTCAACCTGATCTGGAGGACTTCCTGCGTGCGAGTGACTTGATGGGGGTCCAACGTCACCTGAAAGTCATCGGTATTTTTGCCCGTATCTGTCATCGCGACGGCAAACCGCGCTATTTGGGTGATGTGCCGCGCTTCTTCGCTTACATAGAAGCGGTAGTTGCCCGCCGTCCTGAACTGTCAGGCCTGGCCGAGTTGTTGGGCGGCCTGCGAGCTGGAGCCAGCGCATGAAGGCAATGATTCTGGCCGCGGGCAAAGGCGAGCGCATGCGCCCGCTGACCCTGACGACGCCTAAACCTCTGGTGCGCGCAGGCGGCGTGCCACTGATCGAGTATCACCTGCGTGCGCTGGCCGCCGCGGGTTTCACCGACATCGTCATCAACCATGCGTGGCTCGGCCAGCAGATTGAAGATTATCTGGGGGATGGCTCGCGGTATGGCGTCAGCATTCAATATTCTGCAGAAGGGGAGCCGCTGGAAACCGGCGGTGGAATCTTCCGCGCCTTGCCGTTGCTGGGTGACGAAGCGTTTCTGGTGGTCAACGGGGACATCTGGACCGATTACGACTTCAGCGTGCTGCACCCATCCATCACCGGGCTGGCGCATCTGGTGCTGGCCGACAATCCGGCTCATCACCCGACAGGGGATTTCAGCCTGATCGGCGACCAGGTACGCGACGGTCAGCCGGACACCGCGACGCTGACGTACAGCGGGATCGCCGTATTGCATCCGCAGTTGTTCGACGGTTGCTCGGCAGGCGCTTTCAAACTCGCACCGCTGTTGCGAAAAGCCATGGCGGACGGGCAAGTGAGCGGCGAGCATCTCAAAGGACACTGGGTCGATGTTGGCACTCACGAGCGTCTGGCTGAAGCTGAAACATTGATAGAAGCGAGCCGCTGACATGCTGTGGCCAGGGACTCTGATTGGAGCCGGAGCGGGCTTTGCCATAGCCAGCATTCCGGGGGCCATGCTCGGCGCATTGTTGGGTCAGGCGCTGGATCGGCGCTTGCACCTGCAGAGTTGGGGGCATTTGCGGGAAAAACTGGGCGGCCGTTCGATGCTGCGCAACGATGAACTGCTGTTCGTGCTGCTCGGGCGTCTGGCCAAATGCGACGGCCAGGTATTGGCAGGACACATCGAGCAGGCCCGAGCGGAGATGCGCTCGCTGGAGATGTCCGAACCCGCCCGGCGCCGGGCGATTGCTGCATTCACTCGTGGCAAGTCGGGCAGTGACCGGTTGCGTGGTTACCTGCGCCGCTTGAGCGCACAACCCCATGCCGCCGAAGGTGTGCTGCGGGCTTGTTGGCGGATGGTGTGGGCCGACGGTCGTGCCGGTCGCCATGAGCGCGAACTGATCAACCAATGGGGCAAGTGGCTGGGTTGGACGTCGCATCAGGTACAGGCGTTGGCCCACGACTATGAGCCGCAAAAGCGGCCGTTGGCCAACCAGGCGCCGACCTATCAAGATGCGTTGCGGCTATTGGGCGTGTCGGCAACCAGCGAGCCGACGCAGATCAAGCGTGCGTACCGGCGCCTGCTCAGTCGCCATCACCCGGACAAGATCGCCGGCAGCGGGGCGACGGCATCGCAGGTTCGTGAAGCGACCGAGCGTACGCGTGAGCTGCACAGCGCCTACACGTTGATTCGTGAGCGGCGGGACTTTCGATGATCGGTGTTATGCAGTGATGCTGTCATCGCGAGCAGGCTCGCTCCCACAGGATTTGAGTCGTACGCGATTTTGTAATCGACATAAACCCTGTGGGAGCGTGGCTTGCCTGCGATGAAGATGGCGCAATCTGTCAGTCTGTCGCCGGCTGAGGATTCAACCAGCCCCGTACCCGACGGAACAGTTGTTCCTGCTCAGCCTTTTTGTCAGGCAATGCCTTGAGCGAAACCTGGCTGAATGCCGACGTCTTCACCCGTTTGCTGGCTTGCAGGCGGGCCAGCGCTGCATTGCGATCCAGCGGCTTGTCCATGTAGAAAATATCGGCGGTCGGCAGTTTCAGGTTCGGCGCCAGTGCATCCAGTTCGGGTTTCGCCTGAACAGGTGTTTGCGCGGCGATCATGACAAAGCGCTCGACTTGCGAGGGCTGCTTCTCGCTTATATAGCGCGCCGCCCAGTACGCGCCGGTGCCATGACCCAACAACACGATGCGGCGAGCACTTTGCTGTTCCGCGAAGGCCAGCGCCGCGTCGATACGGGCAAAGATGCGCTCGGCATCGGCGTTGCTCTGCTCCTCGCTGGTTTCGGCGATGACCTTGTCGGGTACCTCTGCTTCACCACCGGCAGCCTGTTCGATGGGGGCCGCGGTGGTCGAGTCTTTGCTGCCGACCTCGGGTGCCTTGGGCGCGGGGGGCGCTTCTGCGATTCGTGGCGTAATGGCATCGCTTTGCAGATCCGGCAAGGTGATACTCAGGCTGCTCCAGTCGGCGTCCGGCAACTTGCGTCGCAGCGGTCCGATAGCTTGCGGCCAGTCAGCGGTTTCGCCAGCGCCGGGGATGATAACGACCGCACCTTTGGGTTCGGCGGTATTGGCAGGTTTCCACAGAGCCAGAAACGTGTCGGTACCGGCCTGCAGTTGTTGCTGTTCCTGAGTCGGAATTTTTCGTACAAGTGCTGTCGCCTCTTCCTGACTACGCTCAGGCAACGGCTGACGTTCGAGCGGTTTTTCTTCGGCAGGTTTTTCCGTTGCGGCAGGCGCCGGATCGGCGGCCTGAACGGAAAAAGCACAAGGCAGGATCAGCGACAGGCACAATGCTGGCAGTGCCAGGCGATAGACAGGGAGCATCGGATTTTCCAGGCCAGAAGTTATTCCGGCAGCCTAATGGGTTGGTCAGTATTTGTCAGTGTGTGAGAGTTCGATGATGCGTTTTCGCTGCCTGTGGGTTATCGGCTGTTTGTGGTTTCCCTTGATGGGTTGGGCGGCCGCCGCGCCCCCGGCGCATGTTGCGCAGCTGTCGCCGCAACAACAGCAATGGCTGGCGCAGCAGAGTGAGTTGCGGGTCGGGCTGGTGTTGCAGGTGCCCTATGCGCAATACGATCGCCGCTTGCAGCGCCTGTCGGGGGCCAATGTCGAGTTGATGAAATGGCTGGCCAAGACCCTGAATGTCGAGCTGAGCTGGCGCAATTTTCCTGACCTTGAACAACTGGAAGCCGCCGCGCGTGAAGGCGAGATCGATATCGCTCCCGGGCTGACACAGACCCCTGGCGGCCTGCGTCTCTGGCAGTTTTCCGATCCGTACATGCGCGTGCCGCAACTGGTGGTCAGCGACCAGAAAAGCACCGGTGCGGTGGAGCTGGAAAAACTCGACAGCCAGACCCGTGTCGCCGTGCGCATGCCCAGCGCCACCGCCGACTATCTGCGTAGTAACTATCCTCACTTGAACCTGCAAGGCGTGCCGGTCGAACGTCAGGCACTGCAACTGCTGGCAAGCCAGCAGGCCGGTTATGCGGTGGTGGACGAGGCTCAACTGGGGCGGTTGTCCGTAGAACCGGAGTTCGCCGGGCTGGTGGTGGTCGGTGATATCGGCCTGCCGCAATTGTTGCGCGTGGCCACTCGGCGCGACAAACCGGAGCTCGCCGGCATCGTCGAAAGCGCGTTGCGGGCCATCCCGGCCAAGGATCTTGAGCAACTGCACAATCAATGGCTGCAACCCAAGTATCCACGGCTGACCGAGTCCCCCGGGTTTTGGCAAAACCTGTGTCTGCTGCTGGTCGTGCTGGCGCTGAGTTGCATGGCCATCGTGGCCTGGCAACGCCGCCAGCAGCACAGCCTGGAGCTGCGCCTGTCGGCCGCTCAGGAAGATATTGCCTTGCGTGCCGCCAGCGAAGAGGCGTTGCGGCTCACGCAGTTTTCGATTGATCAAAGCACCGTCGGCATCCTGTGGGTCAATTGGGACAGCCACGTGCGCTATGCCAATCGTGCGGCGGAAAGCATGCTCGGTTATGCACCGGGCGCGATCATCGATCGGCCGTTGATCGACTTCGAACCGGGCCTGCACATGGACCGCTGGTTGAACCTGTGGAAGCGCGCCCGCGCCAGTGACGAAGGGCCGCAAAGTTTCGAAACCACCTGCGTGCGTGCCGATGGCAGCCTCCTGCCAGCCGATGTCTCGTTGAGTTTCCTGCGCTTTCGCGAGGGTGAGTATCTGGTGGTCTACCTCAACGACGTCACCGAACGTCGCCGCGCACTGGCCGCGTTGCAGGAGAGTGAAGCGCGGCTGCAAGGTATCGCGGCGAACGTGCCTGGACTGGTCTTTCGCCTGGAGCGGGCGCCGGTGACCGGTCAGATCGATTTTGCCTACATCAGTGAAGGCAGTGAGAGCCTGGTGGGTTACTCGCCGGCGACCCTCGCTCATCGTGACAAAGGCTTGCGCAGCCTGGTGCATCCGGACGACAAGGCCAGCTATCGCCAGACTCAGGACCATGCGCTGGACACCGACAGCGACTGGTCCTGGCAAGGTCGCATCCTCACGCGTCAGGGCGAGCAGCGCTGGGCGGAAATCAAGGCGATCACCCGTCAGCTTGAAGACGGTGCTTATGTCTGGGACGGAATTGTCTGGGACATCAGCGAGAGCAAGCGTATCGAGCTGGAACTGGCCAGTTCCCGGGAGCAACTGCGCGAGTTGTCCGCGCATCTGGAGAGCGTGCGGGAAGAGGAAAAGGCGCGCATCGCCCGGGAAGTTCACGACGAGCTGGGTCAGATGTTGACGGTGCTCAAACTGGAAACGTCGATGTGCGAATTGGCCTACGCCCAGCTCGACCCCGGTCTGAATGAGCGGTTGACCAGCATGAAGCGCCTGATCGCGCAGTTGTTCCAGTTGGTGCGTGATGTGGCGACGGCGTTGCGTCCGCCGATTCTCGATGCGGGCATCGCTTCGGCCATTGAATGGCAGGCTCGACGATTCGAGGCGCGTACGCAGATTCCGTGTCTGGTGCAGGTGCCGGACAATCTGCCGGTACTCAGTGATGCCAAGGCCATTGGCTTGTTCCGGATCCTTCAGGAAGCGCTGACCAATGTCATGCGTCACGCCCAGGCGCATACTGTTGAGCTGACACTGGCGTTGGAAGGTGACGAGTTGTGTCTGACGGTCAGCGATGATGGCGTAGGATTTGTCGCCGCGCTTGGCAGGCCGACGTCGTTTGGGATTGTCGGAATGCGTGAGCGGGTCTTGATCCTGGGCGGCGAGTTGTCGCTGCAAAGTGAACCGGGTGAGGGCACGACATTAGAGGTGCGCGTGCCTTTGGACGAAGCCTGAAGAGTTTGTGGTGTCTGTGCTGACGCTTTTGCGAACAAGCTCGCGAATGATCTTGAATCTGGAGAAGAACGTGATCCGTGTACTGGTAGCCGAAGACCACACCATCGTCCGTGAAGGCATCAAGCAGTTGATCGGCCTGGCCAAGGATCTGCTGGTGGTGGGGGAGGCGAGCAACGGCGAACAGTTGCTCGAAACCTTGCGTCATGTGCCCTGCGAAGTGGTGCTGCTGGACATCTCCATGCCGGGCGTCAACGGTCTGGAGGCGATTCCGCGGATTCGTGCGCTGAACAATCCTCCGGCAATTCTGGTGCTATCGATGCACGACGAAGCGCAGATGGCTGCGCGAGCCCTGAAAGTCGGGGCGGCCGGTTATGCGACCAAGGACAGCGACCCGTCGTTGTTGCTGATGGCCATTCGCAAGGTGGCGGCAGGCGGGCGTTACATTGACCCGGACCTGGCGGACCGCATGGTCTTCGAAGTGGGGTTGACCGATTCGCGTCCATTGCACTCGCTGCTTTCGGAGCGCGAGTTCTCGGTGTTCGAGCGCCTGGCCCAGGGCGCCAACGTCAACGACATCGCCCAGCAACTGGCGCTCAGCAGCAAGACCATCAGCACCCACAAGGCGCGGTTAATGCAGAAGCTCAACATCACGTCGCTGGCGGAACTGGTGAAGTACGCCATGGAACACAAGCTCCTCTGAGCGCACCGAATCTCCTGTAGGCGCCGGCTTGCTGGCGATGGCGTCATTGAAATCGCTATCGCCAGCAAGCCGGCTCCTACAGGGTTCGTGCTGGCATATCCATTTGCGACACCTCAAAACATTGCTTTTGCCTGTGCTTGCGGCTTGTAGCTGCAAGCTTGCCGCTGCCTCTATCCAATCGCGCCATCCTTGTAGGGCAATCCCTACCCCCAACCTTCCATCCGGCTGAGGCCAATCTCTCTTGCGCCCCGATTTGCGTGGTCCCCAGCGTCCACTAGGCTTAGTCCACAGCAGTCATCAACAACAAAGGTGTGGGTATGAGCCAGGTCGATTCAAGCGCAGGGGCCAATGATGTTCTGGTCAGCTTTCGTGGAGTGCAGAAGAGCTACGACGGCGAGAACCTGATCGTCAAGGACCTCAACCTGGACATTCGCAAAGGCGAATTCCTCACCTTGCTCGGGCCGTCCGGCTCCGGCAAGACCACCAGCCTGATGATGCTCGCCGGTTTCGAAACACCGACGGCGGGCGAAATCCTGCTGGCCGGGCGCTCCATCAACAACGTGCCGCCACACAAGCGTGACATCGGCATGGTGTTCCAGAACTACGCGTTGTTCCCGCACATGACCGTGGCCGAGAACCTGGGCTTCCCGCTGACCGTGCGCGGCATGAACAAGAGTGACGTCAGCGACAAGGTCAAGCGTGTGCTGAGCATGGTGCAGCTCGATGCCTTCGCCCAGCGTTACCCGGCACAACTGTCCGGCGGTCAGCAGCAGCGAGTGGCATTGGCTCGCGCATTGGTGTTCGAACCGCAACTGGTGCTGATGGACGAACCCCTCGGCGCACTCGACAAGCAACTGCGTGAACACATGCAGATGGAGATCAAGCACCTGCACCAGCGACTGGGCGTGACCGTGGTCTACGTGACCCACGACCAAGGCGAAGCCTTGACCATGTCCGACCGTGTGGCGGTGTTCCATCAGGGCGAAATCCAGCAGATCGCGCCGCCGCGCACGCTCTACGAAGAGCCGAAAAACACCTTCGTCGCCAACTTCATCGGCGAGAACAACCGTCTCAATGGCCGCCTGCACAGCCAGACCGGCGACCGCTGCATTGTCGAGCTCGGACGCGGCGAGAAGGTGGAGGCCCTGGCGGTCAACGTCGGCCAGACCGGCGAGCCGGTGACCCTGTCGATTCGTCCGGAGCGGGTGAGCCTCAACGGCTCCAGCGACCAATGCGTCAACCGCTTCTCCGGGCGTGTCGAGGAATTCATCTATCTGGGCGACCACGTCCGGGTTCGCCTGGAAGTCTGCGGCAAGACCGACTTCTTTGTGAAACAGCCGATTGCCGAGCTTGATCCCTCGCTCGCCGTCGGCGACGTGGTACCGCTTGGCTGGCAGGTTGAGCACGTTCGCGCGCTCGATCCACTTCTAGAGGCGCATTGATCGCCCCGGCAATACCAACACCAACCCTGCACGTGGAGAGAACAATAAATGTTGAGATCCCTGAAATTCACCGCATTGGCACTGGGCATGATGGGCGCGTCTGGCGCAATGGCCGCGGGCCCGGACCTGACCGTGGTGTCCTTTGGCGGGGCGAACAAGGCCGCGCAGGTCAAAGCCTTCTATGCACCGTGGGAAGCGGCAGGCAACGGCAAGATCGTCGCCGGCGAGTACAACGGTGAAATGGCCAAGGTCAAAGCCATGGTCGACACCAAGAGCGTGTCCTGGGACCTGGTAGAGGTTGAGTCGCCAGAACTGTCCCGTGGTTGCGACGAAGACATGTTCGAGCAACTGGACCCGGCGCTGTTCGGCAAGACCGAAGACTACGTCAAAGGCGCCATCCAGCCATGCGGCGTGGGCTTCTTCGTGTGGTCGACCGTGTTGGCCTACAACGCCGACAAGCTGAAAACCGCACCGACCAGTTGGGTGGATTTCTGGGACACCAAGCAGTTCCCGGGCAAGCGTGGCCTGCGTAAAGGCGCCAAGTACACCCTGGAATTCGCACTGATGGCCGACGGCGTTGCGCCGAAAGACGTCTACAAAGTGCTGGCCGGCAAAGAGGGTCAGGACCGCGCGTTCAAGAAACTCGATGAGCTCAAGCCAAGCATTCAGTGGTGGGAAGCCGGCGCACAACCGCCGCAGTACCTCGCTTCCGGTGACGTGGTCATGAGCTCGGCCTACAACGGCCGCATCGCTGCCGTGCAAAAAGAAAGCAACCTGAAAGTGGTGTGGAACGGCGGCATCTACGACTTCGACGCATGGGCCATTCCAAAAGGTCTGGACGCCAAGCGCGCCGAAGCGGCGAAGAAATTCATCGCCTTCTCGGTACAGCCGCAGCAGCAGAAGACCTACTCGGAAAACATCGCTTACGGCCCGGCGAATATCCAGGCCGTACCGTTGCTGGCCAAGGATGTCCTGAAAGACATGCCGACCACCCCGGAAAACATCGCCAACCAGGTGCAGATCGACGTCAGCTTCTGGGCTGACAACGGCGAGCAACTGGAACAGCGCTTCAATTCCTGGGCGGCGAAGTAAGCAGCGATTGAACCTGTAGGAGCTGGCTTGCCAGAGATCCGGGCGACACGGTGTATCAGCCAGACCCCGTTATCGTTCATCGCTGGCAAGCCAGGCTCCTACAGGTGATGAGTTGTTATCAAGAACAGAGGTGGCCTTGTCCTCAAGAAGCGCCACCTCTGTAACGATCAAAGATTTCCGGAGTACGCCATGGCTATCGCCGTTCCCGTGAACGCGGGCACTGACCCCACCTTGAAGCAACGGCTCAAGCACGCCGAGCGGGTCAACCGCTGGAAGGCCCAGGCGCTGATCGCGCCGCTGGTGCTGTTTCTGTTGCTGGTGTTCCTGGTGCCGATCGTGGCGCTGCTCTACAAAAGCGTTGGCAACCCCGAAGTGGTCGGCGGCATGCCGCGCACCGTGACCGCCATCGCCAGCTGGGATGGCCGAGGCCTGCCCGCTGAACCGGTTTATAAAGCAGCGGCCGAAGACCTCGCCGAGGCTCGCAAGAATCAGACCCTGGGCGATCTGTCCAAACGCCTGAACATGGAACTGGCCGGCTACCGCAGCCTGCTGACCAAAACCGCCCGCGCCTTGCCGTTCGCCACCGAACCAGCCTCTTATAAAGAAGCGCTGGAAGGCCTCGACGAGCGTTGGGGCGACCCGGCCTACTGGCAAGCGGTTCGCCGCAACACCAGCAGCATCACCCCGTATTACCTGCTCGCGGCTGTCGATCACCGCATCGACGACCTCGGCGAAATCGCCCCGGCCACTCCTGACCAGGCGATCTACCTCGACATCTTCGCCCGCACCTTCTGGATGGGCCTGGTCATTACCGTGATCTGCCTGGTGCTGGCGTATCCACTGGCTTACCTGTTGGCCAATCTGCCGTCGCGGCAGAGCAACCTGCTGATGATTCTGGTGCTGCTGCCATTCTGGACGTCGATCCTGGTGCGGGTCGCGGCGTGGATCGTGTTGCTGCAATCGGGTGGCCTGATCAACAGCGGCCTGATGGCCATGGGCATCATCGATAAACCGATCGAGCTGGTGTTCAACCGCGTCGGTGTCTACATCTCGATGGTGCACATCCTGCTGCCGTTCATGATCCTGCCGATCTACAGCGTGATGAAAGGCATCTCGCCGACCTACATGCGCGCCGCGATTTCTCTCGGCTGCCATCCGTTCGCCAGTTTCTGGCGGGTCTACTTCCCGCAGACCTATGCCGGTGTCGGCGCCGGTTGCCTGTTGGTGTTCATCCTCGCCATCGGCTACTACATCACCCCGGCTCTGCTGGGCAGCCCGAACGATCAAATGGTCAGCTACTTCGTCGCCTTCTACACCAACACCAGCATCAACTGGGGCATGGCGACCGCACTCGGTGGGCTGCTGCTGTTGGCGACGGTCGTGCTTTATCTGATTTACAGCTGGCTGGTGGGCGCGAGCCGCCTGCGCCTGAGCTAAGGGGAAAACGAAATGCTGAGTCCTTACATGTCGCCCATCGAACGGGTGTGGTTCTACAGCTTGCGGATTCTCTGCGGCTTGATTCTGTTGTTCCTGATCCTGCCGGTGCTGGTGATCATTCCGCTGTCGTTCAACTCCGGCAGTTTCCTGGTGTACCCGCTGCAAGGCTTCTCGCTGCAGTGGTACCAAGACTTCTTCGCCTCGGCAGAATGGATGCGCGCCCTGAAGAACAGCATCATTGTCGCCCCGGCGGCCACCGTGCTGGCCATGGTCTTCGGCACACTGGCGGCGATCGGCCTGACCCGGGGCGACTTCCCCGGCAAAGCGCTGGTGATGGCGTTGGTGATTTCGCCGATGGTGGTGCCGGTGGTGATCATCGGTGTGGCCAGTTACCTGTTCTTTGCTCCGCTGGGATTGGGTAACAGCTTCTTCTCGCTGATCGTGGTGCATGCGGTGCTGGGTGTGCCGTTTGTGATCATCACCGTGTCGGCGACGTTGCAGGGGTTTAACCACAATCTGGTGCGTGCCGCTGCGAGCCTCGGTGCTTCGCCGCTGGTCGCGTTCCGTCGCGTGACGTTGCCGTTGATCGCGCCGGGTGTGATTTCCGGTGCACTGTTCGCCTTCGCGACCTCGTTCGACGAAGTGGTGGTGACACTGTTCCTCGCTGGTCCCGAGCAGGCGACCTTGCCACGGCAGATGTTCAGCGGCATCCGCGAAAACCTCAGCCCGACCATCGCCGCCGCCGCGACGCTGCTGATCGCCTTCTCGGTGGTGCTGTTGCTGACTCTGGAATGGCTGCGAGGCCGCAGCGAAAAACTGCGTACCGCGCAGGTTTGATACCGCTTCTTGCAGGAGCCGGCTTGCTGGCGAATGGTGCAACGCGGTGTGCCTGATACACCGCTTTCGCCGGCAAGCCGGCTCCTACAGGGTCGTGTCAGGCGTGGGTCATTCATGACCTGAATGGCAGACAACCCGCAATCCCCAGCTACTATTGTGCCCAGCTCCCCTACCTATAAGAGGCTGCGCACATGGGTCTTTCCTCTTTCAAAATCGCTCACAAACTGATCACCGGCGCAGGGGCTATCGAGCAACTCGCTGCCGAACTCACGCGTCTGGATATCGACAACCCACTGATCGTCACCGACGCCGCGCTGGTCAAATCCGGCACGGTAGAGCTCGCTCTGGCGCAGCTCGGGGGGCGGACGTACGAAATTTTTGATCGCGTGTTGCCGGACCCGGAAATCGCCATCGTCGAAGACTGCATGCAGGTCTATCGCGATGGCGGGCATGACGGTTTGATCGGCCTCGGCGGCGGCAGTGCCATCGACATCGCCAAGAGTGTGGCTGCCTATGCGGGGTATCACGGCGCGCTGGAGGATCTGTTCGGCGTCGACCAGGTGCCGCGCAAAGGCCCGCCGCTGATCGCCATTCCGACCACTGCCGGCACCGGCTCGGAAGTGACCAATGTGGCGATTCTTTCCGACAAGGTCGCGCAGCTGAAGAAGGGCATCGTCAGCGATTATTTGCTGCCCGATGTGGCGCTGGTCAGCCCGCAGATGACCCTGACGTGCCCACGCAGCGTCACCGCCGCCAGTGGTGTCGATGCCTTGGTGCATGCCATCGAATCCTATCTGTCGGTCAACGCCTCGCCGATTACCGACGCGCTGGCGATTGGCGCCATCAAACTGATCACCAAGGCATTGCCCAAGGCATACGCCAACCCGTCGAACCTGCAAGCCCGGGAAGACATGGCCACCGCCAGCCTGATGGCGGGCATGGCATTCGGTAATGCCGGGGTCGGCGCGGTGCATGCGCTGGCGTACCCGCTGGGCGGGCGGTTCAACATTGCGCACGGGGTGAGCAATGCCTTGCTACTGCCCTATGTCATGACCTGGAACAAGATGGCCTGTGTCGAGCGCATGCAGGATATCGCTGAGGCCATGGGGGTGCAGACCGCTCACCTGAGTACCAATGAGGCGGCGGACAAAGCCGTGGTTGCCATGACTGAATTGTGCGCGGCAGTGGAGATTCCACAGGGGTTGCGCAGTTTCGGCGTTCCCGAAGACGCCATCCCGGCCATGGCCGTGGAAGCGGCGGGGATCGAGCGCCTGATGCGCAACAATCCGCGCAAGCTGAATGCCGTCGATATCGAAAAGATCTATCGCGCGGCGTACTAGGGCCTTCGCTGATCAGGGATGATGGCCAGGTCCAATCATCGCGCTCACGGTGCGCGCGCCAAAGTATGAGGTATACAATGCGCGCCATCGTGATTCTGCTCAGAAAAGGTGCGTCATGCAGCCCTTCGTAATTGCTCCGTCGATTCTCTCCGCCGACTTCGCCCGCCTGGGTGAAGAAGTGGATAACGTCCTGGCCGCCGGCGCCGACTTCGTGCACTTCGATGTCATGGATAACCACTACGTGCCCAATCTGACCATCGGCCCGATGGTCTGTGCGGCGCTGCGCAAGTACGGCGTGACTGCGCCGATCGACGCGCACCTGATGGTCAGCCCTGTGGATCGCATCGTTGGCGACTTCATCGAAGCCGGTGCGACCTACATCACCTTCCACCCGGAAGCCAGCCAGCACGTCGATCGCTCCCTGCAACTGATCCGCGAGGGCGGCTGCAAGTCGGGCCTGGTATTCAACCCGGCGACCCCGCTGGACGTGCTCAAGTACGTGATGGACAAGGTCGACATGATCTTGCTGATGAGCGTCAACCCGGGCTTCGGCGGGCAGAAATTCATCCCCGGCACCCTCGACAAGCTGCGTGAAGCGCGGGCATTGATCGATGCTTCGGGCCGTGACATCCGCCTGGAAATCGACGGCGGCGTGAACGTGAACAACATTCGTGAAATCGCCGCGGCCGGTGCTGACACCTTCGTCGCCGGCTCGGCCATTTTCAATGCGCCGAACTATCAGGAAGTCATCGACAAGATGCGCTCCGAACTGGCACTGGCGCGCCCATGAGTGGTTTTGAGCAGCTTTTTCCGGGGCGTCTGCCACGGCTGGTGATGTTCGATCTGGACGGTACGCTGATCGATTCGGTCCCGGACCTGGCGGCGGCTGTGGATAACATGCTGCTCAAACTTGGTCGCGAGCCTGCGGGCCTCGGAGCCGTGCGCGAATGGGTCGGCAATGGCGCGCCGGTGCTGGTGCGTCGTGCACTGGCCGGCGGCATCGATCATTCGGCGGTCGATGACAGCGAAGCCGAGCGCGCGCTGGAGTATTTCATGCAGGCCTATGGCGAAAGCCATGAGCTGACCGTGGTCTATCCCGGCGTTCGTGACACCCTCCGCTGGCTGAAAAAGCAGGGTGTCGAGATGGCGCTGATCACCAACAAGCCGGAGCGATTCGTCGCGCCGCTGCTGGATCAGATGAAGATCGGCCGGTATTTCCGCTGGATCATCGGCGGTGACACCCTGCCACAGCAAAAACCCGACCCGGCTGCGCTGTTTTTCGTGATGAAAATGGCCAACATTCCGGCGTCGCAGTCCTTGTTCGTCGGCGATTCGCGCAGCGATGTGCTGGCGGCGAAAGCCGCGGGGGTCCAGTGCGTCGCCCTGAGCTATGGCTATAACCACGGACGACCGATTGCCGAAGAGTCACCGGCCCTGGTGATCGATGATCTGCGCATGCTAATTCCCGGTTGCCTGGATCCGGCCGCTGAGATAACGTTGGCCGACGCTGTTAAACCCCCTTCTGGAAACGCCATCGTGGTGGTCACTCGCAAACTCTGGATGAAAGTCATGAAGGCCCTGGCCCGCTGGCGTTGGCGCGCCTGACTTGATCCTGGCCGGTAATCCGGCGCGTTTGCACACCTGACCGTTTGACCCTCATGCCACGAGGCACCTCATGATCCGCGAAGAATTCCTGCGTTTGGCCGCTGCCGGCTATAACCGTATCCCGCTTGCCTGTGAAACCCTGGCTGACTTCGACACGCCGTTGTCGATCTACCTGAAACTGGCCGACGAGCCCAATTCCTACCTGCTGGAATCCGTACAGGGCGGCGAGAAGTGGGGCCGTTACTCGATCATCGGCCTGCCGTGCCGCACCGTGCTGCGGGTTCACGATCATCACGTCAGCGTGACCGTCGATGGCATCGAGACCGAAAGCCACGACGTCGAAGACCCGCTGGCCTTCGTCGAGACCTTCAAGGCCCGCTACAACGTGCCGACCATCGCCGGCCTGCCGCGCTTCAACGGCGGCCTGGTGGGTTACTTCGGCTATGACTGCGTGCGTTATGTGGAGAAGCGTCTGGGCAAGTGCCCGAACCCGGATCCGCTGGGTGTTCCGGACATTCTGCTGATGGTGTCCGACGCCGTGGTGGTGTTCGACAACCTCGCCGGCAAGATGCACGCCATCGTCCTGGCCGATCCGGCGCAGGAAGATGCTTTCGAACAAGGTCGCGCCCGCCTGGAGGCGCTGCTGGAAAAACTCCGTCAGCCGATCACCCCGCGCCGTGGCCTGGATTTCAGCCAGCAACAGTCGGCTGATCCAGTCTTCCGTTCGAGCTTCACCCAGAACGATTACGAAAAAGCCGTCGACACCATCAAGGAATACATCCTGGCCGGTGACTGCATGCAGGTCGTGCCGTCCCAGCGCATGTCGATCGACTTCAAGGCCGCGCCGATTGATCTGTACCGTGCGCTGCGCTGCTTCAACCCGACGCCATACATGTACTTCTTCAACTTCGGCGACTTCCACGTCGTCGGCAGTTCACCAGAAGTGCTGGTGCGGGTCGAAGACAACCTGATCACCGTGCGCCCGATTGCCGGCACCCGTCCACGGGGCGCCAGCGAAGAGGCGGATCTGGCGCTGGAAAAGGACTTGCTGTCCGACGACAAGGAAATCGCCGAGCATTTGATGCTGATCGACCTGGGTCGTAACGACACCGGTCGCGTTTCGGAAATCGGCTCGGTGAAACTGACCGAGAAGATGGTCATCGAGCGTTACTCCAACGTGATGCACATCGTGTCCAACGTCACCGGGCAATTGAAAGCCGGGCTGACGGCGATGGATGCACTGCGGGCGATTCTGCCGGCGGGCACCTTGTCTGGCGCACCGAAAATTCGTGCAATGGAAATCATCGACGAACTGGAGCCGGTCAAGCGTGGCGTGTATGGCGGCGCGGTCGGTTACTTCGCCTGGAACGGCAACATGGACACCGCGATTGCGATCCGCACGGCGGTGATCAAGGACGGCGAACTGCACGTCCAGGCCGGTGGCGGCATCGTCGCCGACTCGGTGCCGGCGCTGGAATGGGAAGAAACCCTGAACAAGCGCCGCGCCATGTTCCGCGCCGTGGCCCTGGCTGAACAAACTCCGCAAGGCTGACCGATGACTGCCCGTATGCCGGCCGCCTTGAGCGATCAAGCGCTGGACGCTGCGGGCGATGCAATCGAGCGCCGTATTAGTAGTCAGTGAATTCAAGAGGTTCTTAACGCCATGTTGCTGATGATCGATAACTACGACTCTTTTACCTACAACGTTGTGCAATACCTTGGTGAGCTCGGCTCCCAGGTCAAAGTCGTGCGCAACGATGAACTCACCATCGCCGAAATCGAAGCCCTCAACCCTGAGCGCATTGTTGTGTCGCCCGGTCCCTGCACCCCGACCGAAGCCGGCATCTCGATCGAAGCGATCAAGCATTTCGCCGGCAAGCTGCCGATTCTGGGCGTGTGCCTGGGCCATCAGTCCATCGGTCAGGCCTTTGGCGGCGATGTGGTGCGTGCCCGTCAGGTCATGCACGGCAAAACCAGCCCGGTGTTCCACGAGGACAAAGGTGTATTCGAAGGTTTGAACCGTCCGCTGACGGTCACGCGCTATCATTCATTGATCGTCAAACGCGAAACCCTGCCCGATTGCCTCGAGCTGACCGCCTGGACCCAGCTTGAAGACGGCTCGGTCGACGAGATCATGGGCCTGCGCCACAAGACCTTGAACATCGAGGGCGTGCAGTTTCACCCTGAGTCGATCCTCACCGAGCAGGGCCACGAACTGTTCGCCAACTTCCTCAAACAAACCGGCGGCACGCGCTAAGGACGACTCATGAATATCAAGACAGCCCTGGGCCGTATCGTCGAACACCTCGACCTCAGCACCGAAGAAATGCGCGATGTGATGCGTGAAATCATGACCGGGCAATGCACGGACGCGCAGATCGGCGCGTTCATGATGGCCATGCGCATGAAGAGCGAAAGCATCGACGAAATCGTCGGCGCCGTATCGGTCATGCGTGAGCTGGCAGACAAGGTCGAGCTCAAGACCCTCCACGGTGTAGTCGATGTGGTTGGCACCGGCGGCGACGGCGCGAACATCTTCAACGTGTCGACGGCTTCGGCCTTCGTAGTCTCGGCGGCCGGTTGCACCGTGGCCAAGCATGGCAACCGCGCGGTCTCGGGCAAGAGCGGCAGTGCCGACCTGCTGGAGGCGGCGGGTATCTACCTGAGCCTGACGCCGGTGCAAGTCGCGCGTTGCATCGACAACGTCGGCATCGGCTTCATGTTTGCCCAGACTCACCACCGTGCCATGAAGTACGCCGCGGGTCCGCGCAAGGACCTGGGCTTGCGCACTTTGTTCAACATGCTCGGCCCGCTTACGAATCCGGCCGGTGTTAAACACCAGGTGGTGGGCGTGTTCACCCAAACGCTGTGCCGGCCATTGGCTGAAGTGTTGCAGCGCCTGGGCAGCAAGCACGTGTTGGTGGTGCATTCGAAGGATGGTCTGGACGAGTTCAGCCTCGCAGCGCCGACCTTTGTCGCCGAACTGAAAGACGACCAGATCACCGAGTATTGGGTCGAACCGGAAGACCTGGGCATGAAGAGCCAGAGTCTGCATGGGCTGGCGGTCGAAAGCCCGGAGGCGTCCCTGGAACTGATTCGCGATGCCCTGGGCAAGCGCAAGACCGAAAACGGTCAGAAGGCTGCCGAGATGATCATGCTCAATGCCGGTGCCGCGCTGTACGCCGCCGACCATGCCAGCAGTCTCAAAGAAGGCGTTGCCTTGGCGCACGATGCGCTGCACACCGGCCTCGCTCGGGAAAAACTCGAGGAGCTGGGTGCGTTTACCGCGGTATTCAAAGTGGAGAATGAGGGATGAGTGTGCCGACGGTTCTGGAAAACATTCTGGCGCGCAAGGTTGAGGAAGTTGCCGAGCGTCGCGCTCGAGTCAGCCTCGCCGAGCTGGAAAGTCTGGCCAAGGCGGCCGATGCACCCCGTGGTTTTGCCAAGGCGCTGCTGGCTCAGGCCAAGCTGAAACAGCC
The DNA here is from genome assembly GCF_030417915.1 of Pseudomonas sp. C32. NCBI lineage: Bacteria > Pseudomonadati > Pseudomonadota > Gammaproteobacteria > Pseudomonadales > Pseudomonadaceae > Pseudomonas > Pseudomonas sp. C32. The sequence continues at coordinate 131,559 of NZ_JAUHUK010000016.1, forward strand.
GGCAGTCATTGCTGAAATCAAGAAGGCTTCGCCGAGCAAAGGCGTGATCCGTGAGAACTTCGTTCCCGCCGACATCGCTAAAAGCTACGAGAAGGGCGGCGCAACCTGCCTGTCGGTGCTCACCGATATCGACTTCTTCCAGGGGGCTGACGCGTATCTGCAACAGGCACGAGCGGCGTGCAGCCTGCCGGTGATCCGCAAGGATTTCATGATCGATCCGTACCAGATCGTCGAAGCGCGCGCCTTGGGCGCCGATTGCGTGCTGTTGATCGTTTCCGCACTGGATGACGTGAAAATGGCCGAGCTGGCGGCCGTGGCCAAAAGCGTCAATCTCGATGTGCTGGTGGAAGTCCACGATGGCGACGAGTTGGAGCGGGCATTGAAAACCCTCGACACTCCGCTGGTCGGCATCAACAACCGCAACCTGCACACCTTCGACGTCAGCCTCGAAACCACGCTCGACCTGCTGCCGCGTATCCCTCGCGATCGTTTGGTGATCACCGAAAGCGGCATCTTCAACCGCGCCGATGTCGAGTTGATGGAAATCAGCGACGTCTACGCGTTCCTGGTCGGTGAAGCATTCATGCGCGCTGAAAGCCCGGGCACTGAGTTGCAGCGTTTGTTCTTCCCTGAGCGCGGCGTGCCTGTCAGCGGTTCGACCCTCGACTAAAAAGCATCGCGAGCAAGTGCGCTTCTACATTGGATTTTTGGCGTAAGCAAATCCCCTGTAGGAGCTTGCTCGCGATAGCGGCATAAGAAACACCACAGACGTTGTGTCCGACGGATTCCCTTATGACCTCACCTGTCTCCCTGACCATCGAAGCGGGCCTGCAAGCCGAACAGGACTTGCTGGCATCAGTCTGTGCCGGCGACGACAATTTCGGCCTGCTGTTCTGGCAACCAAGCGATCAAGCCTTGGTCATGCCGCGCCGCTTGAGTCGCCTGCCAGGTTTTGAATCGGCATGTGAAGTGTCGGCGGCAGCAGGCTGGCCCGTGTTGTTGCGAGATACCGGCGGCGAACCGGTTCCGCAATCAGCCACCACGATCAACATCGCCCTGGTCTACGCCCCACCCCGCAGCGAAGGCGACTTGAACCGCATCGAGTCCGGCTACCGCCGTTTATGCGATCCGATCTGTCAGCTGCTGGATGAGTTGGGCGGCACATCGTCCCTGGGTGAAATCGAGGGAGCGTTCTGCGATGGCCGCTTCAACGTCAACCTGGACGGACGCAAGATGGTCGGTACCGCCCAGCGCTGGCGTCAGAGTCAGGGCGGTCAACGTCCGGTGGGACTGGTGCACGGTGCGATGTTGATCGATAACGAGCGAGAGTCGATGGTCGCGGCGGTCAACCGCTTCAACGAGGTGTGTGGGCTCGAACAACGGGTGCGCGCTGAAAGCCACATCGCCCTGCATGAGAAATACGCCGCACCGGATGCGCTGGCGCGTCTCGATGAGCTTTACCGGCTGATGCTCGAGCAGATGTTCAGCCGCTAGCTTTTCGAGCTTATCGCGTGCCGAAGACCACCATGGTCTTGCCTTTGACGTCCACCAGGTTGCGTTCTTCCAGATCCTTGAGCACACGACCGACCATCTCTCGCGAGCAACCGACAATCCGTCCGATTTCCTGACGGGTTACCTTGATCTGCATCCCGTCGGGGTGAGTCATGGCGTCAGGCTGCTTGCACAGCTCCAGCAAGCAACGCGCAACGCGACCGGTGACGTCGAAGAACGCCAGGTCACCGACCTTGCGTGTGGTGTTGCGCAGGCGTTGTGCGATTTGTCCGCTCAGCACGTAAAGAATGTCTGGATCCAGCTGCGACAATTCACGGAACTTCGCATAGCTGATTTCAGCCACTTCGCATTCGACCTTCGCCCGCACCCAGGCGCTTCGCTCCTGTTCCAGACCGGCCTGTTCGAACAGACCCAGCTCACCAAAGAAGTCCCCGGCATTCAGGTACGCGATGATCATCTCCCGACCATCGTCATCTTCGATCAGGATGGTGACCGATCCTTTGATGATGAAGAACAGCGTCTCCGATCGGTCACCGGCGCAAATGATGTTGCTCTTGGCCTGATAGCGACGGCGTTGGCAATGCATCAACAGCTTGTCGAGGTTTTTGATCCTGGGGGTGGGGGCAAGAGCAACCATGGTTGTATCCCGAAAAAACTGCACGGTGTATTTGGTTTTTTTATGAGCGGAAAAAACAGCGACAAGGCTGACGCTGCGTCAGCGAATTGGCGTCAGCTTATCAGACACTTCCTACAATATTCGAGAAATTACCTATGGGGCTAATGGTTATGTCCTAGGAACGCAACCGCTGCCAATCAAGGGCCCTGTGCTAAGCTGGCGACCCTTTTTTAAACAGTGGAGTCTTGGCGATGAAGGCACGCATCCAATGGGCTGGCGAAGCCATGTTCCTCGGCGAATCCGGTAGCGGTCATGTCGTGGTCATGGACGGTCCGCCCGATGCCGGCGGTCGTAACCTGGGTGTTCGGCCGATGGAAATGCTCCTGCTGGGTGTCGGCGGTTGCAGCAATTTCGATGTGGTCAGCATCCTCAAGAAGTCCCGCCAGGCAGTGGAAAGCTGTGAAGCCTTCCTCGAAGCCGAGCGTGCGACCGAAGATCCAAAGGTGTTCACCAAGATCCACATGCATTTCGTGGTCAAGGGCCGCGGCTTGAAAGAAGCCCAGGTCAAACGCGCCATCGAGCTGTCCGCCGAGAAATACTGCTCGGCGTCGATCATGCTCGGTGCGGCAGGCGTGGCGATCACCCACGACTACGAGATCATCGAACTCGGTTGAATCGACATTCAACTATCATAAAAGCAGTGCAGACTCTGGCGATCCCAAGCGGACGTCTGCATAATGCGCCACTTTTTTCAGGGTCGTAGCTGGTCATCCGACTGGTTGCGCATCCGAACAGACAACCAAAATCGCCATCGCGAAGAGGTGTTAACCGTCCTACGCAGGTGCGTTGTTCGCATCTGACGGGCATGCTTGATCACGCGGCCGGGCCGCAAACACACAGAGAGTTTCTAACGGTGAAAAGCAAACTCAAGCTCCACGGGTTCAATAACCTGACAAAGACCTTGAGCTTCAACATCTATGACATCTGCTACGCGGAAACCCCGCAAGACCAACAGGCTTACGTCGAGTACATCAATAAAGAGTACAACGCCAAACGCCTGACGCAGATCCTCACGGAAGTTGTCGATATCATTGGTGCCAACATCCTGAATATTGCCAGTCAGGACTATGAGCCACAGGGCGCCAGCGTCACGATCCTGATCTCCGAAGAGCCGGTAACCCCGACCGAGAGTCAGATCGAAGAGTCCCCGGGCCCGCTGCCGGAAATCATCCTGGCCCACCTCGACAAGAGCCACATCACGGTGCACACCTACCCGGAAATCCATCCGGTCGACGGTATTGCAACCTTCCGTGTGGATATCGACGTGTCGACTTGTGGGGTTATTTCACCGCTTAAAGCGCTCAATTTCCTCATTCACCAGTTCGATTCGGACATCGTGACTGTGGATTACCGTGTGCGCGGTTTCACCCGTGACGTTGAAGGCAAAAAGCACTTCATCGACCACGAGATCAATTCGATCCAGAACTACCTTTCCGAAGACACTCGCGACGCGTACCAGATGACCGACGTGAACGTGTACCAGGAAAACCTGTTCCACACCAAAATGCTGCTGAAGAACTTCGAACTGGATAACTACCTGTTCGGCGACGCCACCAGCAGCCTGTCCTCTGGGCAGCGCACTCAGGTGACCGAGCGGGTGAAGCACGAAATGCTCGAAATCTTCTACGCACGCAACATGTCGTAAGATTCTCGAACACAAAAAAAGGCGACCTCGGTCGCCTTTTTCATGTCCGTCGCAAACCCCTGTAGGAGCGGGCTTGCCTGCGAAGAGGCCCTGTCACGCAACAGAACCCTCAGATCCGATAAGTACTCTTGGTCATCACCTTGGCCATCAGACTCATCCCGAACTTCACCGGCGCCGGAAAACGGAACCCGCCCGCATCCAGCGCGCTTTCGGCATGCTGCTCTTCATCAATGCGCATTTGCTTGAGAATCGCCCGGGACTTTTCGTCCTCGGCCGGCAGTTGTTCCAGATGTTCGTTCAGGTGCTTGCATACCTGGTCTTCAGTCGCTGCGACAAAACCCAGGCTGACCTTGTCACTGATCAAACCGGCAACGGCACCAATCCCGAACGACATGCCGTAGAACAGCGGATTAAGAATGCTGGTGTGGCTGCCCAACTGATGGATGCGTTGTTCGCACCAGACCAGATGGTCGATTTCTTCTTCGGCGGCGTGTTCCATGGCGGCACGCACTTGCGGCAGCTTGGCGGTCAACGCCTGGCCTTGGTACAGCGCCTGGGCACAGACTTCGCCGGTATGGTTGATACGCATCAGGCCGGCAACGTGGCGGGTGTCTTCGTCGCTCATTTTTGCGTCCGGCTGCACGATGGCCGGAGACGGACGGTACGGGTGGCCACTGGAGGGCAACAAAGTACGCATCGCGGCGTCTGCTTGCAGCAGAAGACGGTCAATTGGCGAGTAGTGACGTTGGGTAGTCATGCTGACCTCCGGAGGAATCTCGGCGGCCAGTTTAACCCAATCGGCCGGGGAAGGTTTGCGCTGGGTCAAGATGAAAAGATCGCAGCCTTCGGCAGGTTCGCGATACAAGGAGCTGCCGAAGGCTGCGATTTTTTGCGAGCCTGGGCTCAGCCCGGCGGCCAATGCATCTGGCGCTGACCCAGCACATGCATATGAATGTGATAGACAGTTTGTCCGCCTTCTTCATTACAGTTCATCACGACGCGGAAACCTTTTTCGCACCCCAGTTCCAGGGCCAGGCGCTGGGCGGTGAACAGAATGTGCCCGGCCAATGCCTTGTCGGCCTCGGTCAGGTCGTTCAGGGTGCGCACCGGTTTTTTCGGGATCACCAGAAAATGCACCGGCGCCTGCGGGGCGATGTCGTGGAAGGCCAGAACCTGGTCGTCCTCGTAAATGATCTTCGCCGGGATTTCCCGGTTGATGATCTTGGTGAACAGAGTATCCACAGCTGTTTTCTCCGTTGTTTGGGCTGGCCTGAGTGTACTCACGGGTTATGCCAGCGCCCAGCCTTTTACCTTGATGTTGATCAGCGCGGGCAGTAAGCCTTGTTGATCATGCCGGCGATGGTGCGGGTCAGCCAGCGAGAGCCGAGACGGGGGAGGAAGGCGAGCCAGCGATTGCGTCGTCCCGGAATAATGATCGCGCAATTCTTTTCCAGGGCGCGCACGGTGTACAGCGCCACTTCTTCAGGACTCATCAGCAATTTGCTGTCGGTCAATTTCTCCGTGTTCAGCTGCGCCGTGCGGAAAAACGCCGTGCGGGTGGGGCCGGGGCAGAGTACCGAAACCTTTACCGCACATTTTTTCAGCTCGACTCGCAAGCCTTCGGAAAAATGCAGCACATAAGCCTTGCTGGCGTAGTAAGTGCTCATCCACGGTCCCGGCTGGAACGCCGCCACCGAGGCGACGTTCAGAATCTGCCCGCCGCCCTGCAGCGCCATGCTGTTGCCGATGGCGTGGCAGAGGCGGGTAAGGGCGAGGATGTTCACTTCGATCAAGTCCTGCTCGGTCATCCAGTCCTGGGCCAGGAACGGGCCGCATGTACCGATGCCGGCACAGTTGACGAGCAGGTCGATCTGCCGCTCACCTTCTTCCAGTTCCAGCAGGAACCCGGACAGGCGCAGCGGTTCGCCCAGGTCGCAGGCGCGAAACAGCACTTCCACGCCAAAGCGCTGAGTCAGTTCAATCGCAATACTTTCCAGCTGATCACGTTGTCGGGCCACCAGAATCAGGTTTCGGCCGCGCCGTGCCAGGGCTTCTGCCATTGCCAGGCCGATGCCGCTGGATGCACCAGTGATCAGAGCGTAACGGGACATGCAGTTCTCCATCGCAACAGCTCCATGCCGCGACGCAGGTGTCACGGGCCAGGAGCGCTGTTCATTCTTTCGCAGAGTCTACAGGGGGCGGGGTGTCTTCGGCTGCATCGTCGGAGGAATTTGGCACCGGTTGTGCCTCGACGTCGATTTCTTCGGTGATGACTGCGCTGCTGTCGTAGTTGCTCTGTGCGGCGTTTTCAAATCCTCGCTGAAGGGTCGAGAAGCCACCGGCCAACATACTCACCACCATCAGCGCTACGAACGCCAGCCACAACGAAGCCAGCACCTTGACCGCGGTGCTGTTGGGCGGAGGTGGCGGGCCATAACGATTGGGGCCAGTGTTGCCGGGCATTACCGTGGTGACAAGCGGAAAGAAACTGCCTACAAACGGAACGAGATTGATCAGCCACAACCAGCCCGACCAGCCAATGTCGTGCAGTCGTTGGACAGCGAACTGAATGCCGACGAAGACGAACGCGACAAACAGGATCAAAGCGAACAGGCCACCCAAAATCAGGCCTGCGGTTGAGTCGGTACCGATAAAGGCCAGGGCGAGCACTACAAACACCCCGCAAACCGCCATGAGAATCAGGGTCAGGACCATCGTCCAGGCCAGGTAGCGCAAGCGACCGATACGCCCTTCGAAACTGAATGGCTTGAGCGTGGCGAATTCTGCGGTGGTTGTTCCAAGGTCTGCGCGGGGTGGGGCGTAAGGCGACAGAGGATCGACGGAAGTAGCACCGTGATGCTCATGAACCTCGTCAAGGTTCAGCTCTACAGATGGCTCGGTCTCGATGCGGGCGTCGATCCCGGTTTTGTTCAGCGCTTGCAGATAGGCCTGAGCGTCAACCTGGCTCAGGTCACGTTTGAGTGCGACCGGCCGGCCAGTGAACAGGCGTTCGATCGCCGTCACGTCACTGTTGAACAGCCCGGCAAGATTGAGCTTTGCAGTGGCGATATCGACACCGGGCTGCAACGCACCTTCGAATACGATCTTGAAACGGTTTTCGCCCATGTTCGTAGCATCCTTGTCGCGAGTGATTGAAAAAATAAATCCAGGCCTGGGCGCGCACAAGGCCAGCCGATTCAGGCTGGCCAAGGGTTACTGTCAACGTGGCCAGCGCTTGGGTAACTGTGCCGCGTGCTCAAGTGCCTTGCGATACTCCGCATCAAGACGCGCGACCAATTGATCAACACTTGGCAGATCATCGATCTCACCGACACCCTGGCCCGCGGACCACACGGTTTTCCAGGCTTTGGCTTCATCGCTGATGGGTTTGAGCTTGGAGCCGAAGTTGATCTCGCCTTTGCCTTGCAGCGCAGACATATCGAAACCGGCGGCTTCCAGACTTTGACGCATAAAACTCGCCGGAACGCCTGACACCGCTGGAGTATGGATGATGTCAGCAGCTCTGGCTGCCAGCAGCATCTCTTTATAGGCGTCAGGCGCATGACTTTCGGTGGTGCCGATAAAGCGCGTACCGAAGTAGGCCAAATCCGCACCGAGCAACTGCGCGGCGAGAATTTCGTGACCGTGGTTCAGGCAGCCAGCCAGCAGCAGGGTCTTGTCGAAGAACTGGCGGATTTCGGCAATCAACGAAAACGGACTCCAGGTCCCGGCATGCCCACCGGCACCGGCGGCCACAGCGATCAATCCGTCCACGCCGGCTTCGGCGGCTTTCTCGGCATGGCGTCGGGTGGTGACGTCGTGGAATACCAGTCCACCGTAGCTGTGGACCGCGTCGACCAGTTCTTTGACGGCGCCGAGGCTGGTGATCACGATCGGCACTTTGTGTTCGACGCAAATCTCCAGATCCGCTTGCAGCCGTGGGTTGCTGTTATGGACGATCAGGTTCACGGCGTAGGGTGCGGGGTTGTCCATGGTCGCCAACCCGGCTTCGATCTCTTCCAGCCAGGCCTTGAACCCGCTGCTTTCGCGTTGGTTCAGGGCCGGAAAACTGCCGACCACGCCGTTGCGACAGCAGGCCAGCACCAATTGCGGGTTGGAGATGAGAAACATCGGCGCTGCCACCACAGGCAAACGCAAACGTTGTTCGAGCAAAGCGGGCAGCGACATTGGAAGTACCCCGAAAATCACGATCAGTAGGATTTAAAACGGCCGAACCACGACCAGAATTACGATTGCCAGCAATATCAGAACCGGAACCTCATTGAACCAGCGATAAAAGACATGGCTGCGGGTGTTTTCGCCACGGGCAAAACGTTTTACCTGGGCGCCGCACATGTGGTGGTAGCCGATCAGCAGCACCACCAGCGTCAACTTCGCATGCATCCAGCCACCCTGGGTGAAATATGCGCTCGGGTTGAGGCTGATCAGCCAGCCACCGAAGATCAGCGTGGCAATCATTGCCGGGCCCATGATGCCCCGGTACAGCTTGCGTTCCATGATGCTGAAGCGTTCTTTGCTGACGCTGTCTTCGCTTTGAGCGTGATAAACGAACAGGCGCGGCAGGTAGAACAGGCCGGCGAACCAGCAAACGATGCTGATGATGTGAAAAGCTTTGAGCCACAGATAGAGCATTTTGGTTATTCCAGGATTCACGGTAGCGGGAATAGTAGAGGCTTGAGCGTCCGCACGTCACCTTGACGGTTGTCGCAGGCGCGCGCGGCCCCTATTATCGACGGCTTTCCAGTGGGTTCGTTGAGGGCAGGTTTATGGTCAAGGTCGGTATCGTCGGCGGCACGGGTTACACCGGTGTCGAACTGCTGCGTCTGTTGGCGCAACATCCGCAAGCTGAAGTGGTTGTCATCACTTCCCGATCCGAGGCTGGCCTGGCCGTGGCCGACATGTACCCGAACCTGCGAGGCCACTACGACGGCCTGGCGTTCAGCGTTCCGGACATCAAGACTCTGGGCGCTTGCGATGTGGTGTTCTTCGCCACGCCGCACGGTGTTGCCCATGCCCTGGCGGGCGAATTGCTGGCGGCCGGGACCAAGGTCATCGACCTGTCGGCCGACTTCCGTCTGCAAGACGCGGATGAATGGGCCAAGTGGTACGGCCAGCCGCACGGCGCACCGGAGCTGCTGGACGAAGCGGTCTACGGCCTGCCGGAAGTCAATCGCGAGCAGATCAAGAAGGCGCGCCTGATTGCGGTGCCGGGTTGCTATCCAACCGCCACGCAGTTGGGCTTCCTGCCTTTGCTCGAGGCAGGTCTGGCCGACGCATCGCACCTGATTGCCGACTGCAAGTCCGGTGTCAGCGGCGCCGGTCGTGGCGCCTCTGTAGGTTCGCTGTACTCCGAGACGTCGGAAAGCATGAAGGCCTATGCCGTCAAAGGTCACCGTCACTTGCCGGAAATTCGCCAGGGCTTGCGTCGTGCAGCAGGCAAGGACGTCGGGCTGACCTTCGTTCCTCACCTGACGCCAATGATCCGTGGCATTCACTCGACGCTGTACGCGACCGTCGTTGATCGCTCGGTCGATCTGCAGGCGCTGTTTGAAAAGCGCTATGCCAACGAACCGTTCGTCGACGTCATGCCGGCCGGCAGCCACCCGGAAACCCGCAGCGTGCGCGGTGCCAACGTGTGCCGAATTGCTGTGCATCGTCCTCAGGATGGTGATCTGGTGGTGGTGTTGTCGGTGATCGACAATCTGGTCAAAGGTGCGTCGGGTCAGGCGGTACAGAACATGAACATCCTGTTTGGGCTGGATGAGCGCCTGGGTCTGTCCCACGCCGGCATGTTGCCGTAAGGCTTATTCCGAGCAGCAAAAAGGCCCGTTGAACGGGCCTTTTTACATTCTGGGGCGGCGATTGGATTGGTTGATATACCATAACAATAGTTGACCGCTTTTCTAGGAGAAGCGGATAATGCGCGTCATCACGCATTATGGCGGCGTAACGCCGGGAGATAGTCTGCATGAGCGTCGAATCCTTCACCCCCACGGCTTTGCAATTCACCCACGGTGCCGCGCACAAGGTGAAGAGCCTGGTCGATGAAGAGGGGAATGATCGCTTGAAGCTGCGCGTATTCGTTACGGGCGGTGGTTGTTCAGGTTTTCAGTACGGCTTCACCTTCGATGAAGAAGTGGCCGATGACGACACCATTGTCGAGCGCGAAGGTGTGAGTCTGGTTGTCGATCCGATGAGCTACCAGTACCTGGCGGGTGCCGAGGTGGATTACCAGGAAGGTCTGGAAGGTTCGCGTTTCGTTATCAAGAACCCGAATGCGACCACTACATGTGGCTGCGGTTCATCGTTCTCGATCTGATCTGCGCGTCGGTATCATCAAAACGCCGCATGGCCTCACAGCCCTGCGGCGTTTTACTGTCCGGCGTTTATGCGGGGTAGATGGCGCCGAGTACGCGCAATCCACGGGCTCCGGTGACACTGGGCCGGTTGGCTGCGATGCCTTCGAGGCAGCAGTGGGCGAGCCAGGCGAAGGCCATCGCTTCAACCCAATCTGGATCGACGCCATAAGCGGCGGTGCTGCTGACTTTTGCGTTCGGCAGCAGGCTGGCCAGGCGACTCATCAATGCTGCGTTGCGCGCGCCGCCTCCACAGACCAACAATTCCCGGGTGTTCAACTGAGCACTTTGCAGTGATTCGATGATGGTCAGTGCGGTTAGCTCCAGCAACGTTGCCTGGACATCTTCGGCGGCAAAGGCGGGCAATTGGGACAGGTGCTGCATCAGCCATGGCAGGTTGAACACTTCACGACCGGTACTTTTCGGGCCTTGGGTCACGAAGAACGGATCGCTGAGCAATGCTTTTAACAGGAGCGGTTCGACCTTGCCGCTGGCCGCCCATTGGCCGTCTCGGTCGTAGTTGTCGCCGCGCTGCTGTTGAATCCACGCATCCATCAGCACATTCCCCGGGCCGCAGTCGAAACCTGCAACGGGCTTGCCGGGCTCGATCAGGCTGAGGTTGCTGAAACCGCCGACATTGAGGACTGCGCGATTCCCCGGCTGCTCCTCAAAAAGGGCTTCATGAAAGGCAGGGACCAACGGCGCGCCTTGCCCGCCAGCGGCGACATCGCGGCTGCGAAAGTCGCTAACGACGGTGATGCCGGTCAGCTCCGTCAACAGGGCTGGATTGCCGATCTGCACCGTGAAGCCGCGCGCCGGCTCATGGCGAATGGTCTGGCCGTGGCTGCCAATCGCACGAATGCTTTCTGGCTTGATGTGCTGCTGAGTCAGGAGGGCATTCACGCCCTGCGCGGCCAGTTTTACCCAATTCTGTTGAGCGATTGCGGAGCGGGCAATCTCGTCTGGCCCGCTGGCGCACAAGCCCAGCAGCTCGGCGCGCAGTGAATCAGGCATCGGAATGTAATGGGTGGCGATCAGCTTGATCGCCGGCGCTTGCTCGATCAGCGCTATGTCCAGGCCATCAAGGCTGGTCCCGGACATCACACCTATGTAGAGCGCCATGGCTTAGCGCTTGGCCGAAGCTAGCTGCGTGGATTTTTCCTGATCCATGCGCGCCATCAGCGGTTGGCTCTGAGCAAGGAAACGCCCACGTTCACCTTTGGAAATCGGATCGGCCATCGCTACTTTCTGGCCCAACGGATCAACATGCACGCCATTGACCTGGAATTCATAGTGCAAGTGCGGGCCGGTGGAGAGGCCGGTGGTGCCGATATAGCCGATGACCTGACCTTGCTTGACCGTGCCGCCAGTCTTGACGCCCTTGGCGAAGCCCTGCATGTGGCCATACAGCGTGCGGTAGGTGTTGCCGTGCTGGATGATGACGGTGTTGCCGTAACCGCCGCGGCGGCCGGCCAGCAAGACTTTACCGTCACCGGCAGCTTTGATCGGCGTACCGCGCGGGGCTGCGTAGTCGACACCTTTGTGGGCGCGAATCTTGTTCAGGATCGGGTGTTTGCGGCCCATGGAAAACTTGGAACTGATGCGGGCGAAGTCCACCGGCGTGCGGATGAACGCTTTGCGCATGCTGTTGCCGTCAGCGGTGTAGTAACTGCTGTTTCCCTGCTTGTTGGTATAGCGCACGGCGGTATAGGTTTTGCCGCGGTTGGTGAAGCGTGCGGACAGGATCGGGCCATTGCCGACAGCCTTGCCGTTGACCACCTTCTGCTCGTAGATCACGTCGAATTCGTCGCCCTGGCGAATGTCCTGGGCAAAGTCGACGTCATAGCCAAACACACTGGCCATGTCCATGGTCAGGCTGTGAGACAGGCCGGCGCGGGCCGCGGATTGCGATAGGGAGCTGTTGATCACGCCATGAACATAGGCCGAGCGCACGGTAGGCTTGGCGGTAACGCGGTTGAACGTGTAGCCCTTTTCGTTCTTGGTCAGGGTGATGGTTTCGAGGTCACTGACCTTGCTGTGCAAATTGGTCAGCTGACCATCTGGGCCCAGTTCGAATTCGAGTTTCTGCCCGCGCTTGAGCTGAGTGAACTGTTTGGCCTGCTTGCCGCTGGCCAGGACGTCATTCACCGAAGTAGTTGGAAGACCTACTTTTTCGAACAATGTGGAGAGGGTATCGCCTTTGGCAACGATCACTTCCCGGTGGCTTTCCGATTTCTTTTCTTCGACGTTCGCCACTGCTGGCGCTGGCGCAGACTCTGGAGCTGCTTCGGCGGTTTCCTGAGTCTCTTCTGCGCCATTTTCAATCTGTGCAAAAGGAGAAGCTGCTGACTCATTTGTGGCTTCAACGGCTTCAGCAGCGTCTTGATCTTGTGTCAGTTGTTCAGCAGGGCTTTCCAGTTCAAGACTCAGGGTTGTCTTTTTGGCTTCTACATCACTGGATGGAAATACCAGAAGCGCCAGGCTCAAGAGGGCGGCGATGCCACTTGCTGCGAGCAGATGGGTCTTCGGGTAAAGCGGAGGCGCTTTAGACGATTCTTTGGTCATAAGTAGTGTTTTGACTTTGAAAAGATGAATTGGAAAAGATGAATGACATGATGAAGATGAAATAACTGTATAAAATATAACCAAATCATCTCTGAAGCAAGTCTGCGGACGCTCCGTCTGTGGATTGGTCTCCGTGTGCCGGGCAAACCTTGTATTTGACGCCCGATCTTGTATGGTTGGTCCCCTTTGAATTCGAGCCTTGCGGGTCTGTTATGAAGTCGGTTGAAGAGCAGCTAGCGCTGATCAAACGTGGTGCGGAAGAACTGTTGGTCGAGTCCGAGCTGATCGAAAAGCTCAAACGTGGCCAGCCGCTGCGTATTAAGGCAGGCTTCGACCCGACTGCGCCGGATTTGCACCTGGGTCACACCGTGCTTATTAATAAGCTGCGCCAGTTCCAGGAGCTGGGGCACCAGGTGATCTTCCTTATAGGTGACTTCACCGGCATGATCGGTGATCCGAGCGGCAAGAGTGCTACGCGCCCGCCGCTCACTCGCGAGCAAGTCCTCGAGAATGCCGAGACCTACAAGACTCAGGTCTTCAAGATTCTGGATCCAGCAAAAACCGAGGTGGCATTCAACTCTACCTGGATGGATCAGATGGGGCCGGCCGACTTCATTCGCCTGACTTCCCAGTACACCGTGGCTCGCATGCTCGAGCGCGATGACTTCGATAAGCGCTACACCACCAATCAGCCCATCGCCATTCACGAGTTCCTCTATCCGCTGGTCCAGGGTTATGACTCGGTTGCGTTGCGTGCGGATGTCGAATTGGGTGGTACCGATCAGAAGTTCAACCTGCTGATGGGGCGTGAGCTGCAGCGCAGTTACGGTCAGGAGGCTCAGTGCATTTTGACCATGCCGTTGCTGGAAGGTCTGGATGGCGTGAAGAAGATGTCCAAGTCGTTGGGCAACTACGTCGGCATCCAGGAAGCGCCGGGTGTGATGTACGGCAAGCTGGTCTCCATTCCTGATGCGCTGATGTGGCGTTATTTCGAGCTACTCAGCTTCCGCTCCATGGATGAGATCAATGCGTTCCGCGCTGATGTGGAGGCGGGTGCAAATCCGCGTGACATCAAGATCAAGCTGGCTGAAGAGATCGTTGCGCGTTTCCATGGTGAAGAGGCAGCGGCCAACGCCCATCGTGCTGCCGGTAACCGCATGAAGGATGGCGAGCTGCCGGATGATCTGCCTGAGATTGAATTGACTGCTGCTGAAGATATGCCGATCGCGGCCGTCCTTAATAAGGCAGGCTTGGTGAAGAACTCGGCTGTCGCTCGGGATCTCCTGGGTTCCGGTGGTGTGCGTATAGATGGTGAGGTTGTTGATCGCACCTTTATATATGCATTGGGTGCGACCCACGTTTGCCAGGCTGGCAAGAAGGCATTTGCGCGAATTACGCTCAAATCCGAATAAGCCTGAAATAAGGGGTTGACGGCGAATTTTAGAAGCCTATAATTCGCCCCACTTCCGGTGCAGTCGAAACGGAAAACTCCTTGGTAAACAAAGAGTTACGAAGTTTTCGGCAGCAGGTTGCTTCAGTTCATCGAAGCCAAAAGGAAGTTGAAAAAGAGGTGTTGACAACAGCGAGTAAT